>NZ_JAMYPY010000029.1:0-55075 GCF_040320605.1 Mesorhizobium sp. M0659 | reverse complement strand
TGACTGGAGGTCAGAAAATGAACATTAAGAGCCTTCTCCTCGGCTCCGCTGCGGCCTTGATCGCAGTTTCCGGTGCGCGCGCCGCCGACGCCGTCGTCGTCGCCGAGCCGGAACCGGCTGAATACGTCAAGATTTGCGACGTTTACGGCTCGGGCTACTTCTACATTCCCGGCACCGAAACCTGCCTGCGCATCGGCGGCTATGTCCGCTACGACATCGGTGCCGGCGACGTCGGCGCATTCACGGGTGCGGAGTCGGTCGACCACGAAGATGGCGACGTGCAGGACACCTGGTACAAGAATGCCCGCGCCACCTTCAAGACCTGGACCAACCAGGAAACCGAACTCGGCACCTTGAAGACCTACACCGAGACCCGATTCAACTTCGGCAACAACAATCGGTACGCCACCAACATCGCTGATGATCCGGCCACCCCCCTCGTCGATGAAGCCTTTATCGATAGCAATCCGGCCGGCATGAAGAGCGTTTCGCTGAACTTCGCCTGGATCCAGCTCGGTGGCTTGCGCGTTGGTAAGGACGAATCGGCCTTCAATACGTTCATCGGCTATGCCGGCAACGTCATCCAGGATACGCTGGTCCCCTACGGCGGCTTCGACACCAACGTCATCCAGTACTATTTCGATGCGGGCAACGGCTTCTCCGCCGTCCTCTCGCTCGAAGAAGGCGCTGGCGTCGTCGGCACCATCGACAGCTATGTTCCGCATGTCGTCGGCGGTCTGAAGTATACGCAGGGCTGGGGCGCCATCACCGGCGTCATTGCTTACGACAGCAACTATGAAGAAGTAGCCGGCAAGGTGCGTTTGGACGTCACCCCGATGCAGAACCTGTCGCTGTTCATCATTGGCGGCTACGGCACCGACGACAATCTGTCGGATCCGACCTGGGCAATCCCGGCCGGCGGCCGCGGCTTCTACAAGCAGTGGGGCGGCAACTGGGCAGTCTGGGGTGGTGGCACCTACACCATCAACGAGAAGACCTCGTTCAACGTCCAGCTTTCGTATGACGAGGACAAGAACTTCGGCGCCGCGGCGAACATCGCCTATGACGTCGTCCCCGGCTTCACGGTCACGGCCGAAGTCGACTACATCAACGTTGGCGACTCCGATTGGACCGATGCCCGCGATGACGACGCCATTGGCGGCATGCTCCGCTTCCAGCGCTCGTTCTAAGGGCTAGCTTTAAACAGGTGAATACCAGCCCGGGCGATTCAACGCCCGGGCTGTTTTGTTTCGTGACTGGGTCAAGACAAGCAGAAGGAACAGGGGGAATCGGCAGCTGAACAGTCCGTAGGGTGAGTTCGTGGGATCCGCTGATGGTGGATGAATTCACAACTGCGTGATTAAATCTCTTGAAAGGACGCTTCCAAGCGGGTAGGTCTGACTCTATCCACTCGGGGGTGTGGCAATTTATGACCATCGAAGCGATACAAGAGGGCGACCCCTCCGAACATTTCTCAATGTTCTCTTCTCAAAATGCGAAGATAAAATACAGCTACAACAAGATCAGAGAAGTAAAGTCGCACCGGGTCGGAGAGCTTTTTTCAGCGTACCGAGACATACTCTGGGATGATGGGCGACATAAGTACAATGTCAGCTCCTTCATCGGCGAAATAGACGAGATTCTCCTCGGAGAACGGTTCAGCGCCTTCGACCAGAGCACCCTTGACAACCTTATCGGCACCTTGCGCCAGCGCGGCAACAGCAACGCAACCATCAATCGAAAGATGGCTGCCCTCAGCAAACTGCTGCGCAAGGCTTACAAGATGGGGGATATCCACAGCCTGCCCGAGTTCCGCCGCCAGAAGGAGCGGGCGGGACGGATACGTTTCCTCGAAAGGGACGAAGAAGCAAGGCTGTTCGCCGCCATCAGGACCCGCAGCGAGGATGCCTACCGTCTTTCATGCTTTCTCGTGGACACCGGATGCCGTCTCGGCGAGGCGCTCGGACTGATCTGGAACGACATCCAGGAACACCGCGTCTCGTTCTGGATCACCAAATCCGGCCGCAGCCGCACCATCCCGATGACCGAGCGGGTCAAAGAGGTGATCAAACTGCCGCCCTCAGAGGGCCGCCGGCCCAAAGGTCCGTTCACCAAACTCAGCCAGGCGCAGTTTCGCGCCATCTGGAACGATGCCAAGGCCGAGGTCGGCCTCGGCGCCGACGACCAGGTGGTGCCGCACATCTTGCGTCACACCTGCGCCTCACGTCTGGTCCAGGGCGGCATCGACATCCGGCGCGTGCAGATGTGGCTCGGCCACCAGACGCTTTCGATGACCATGCGCTATGCGCATCTGGCCACCAACGATCTCGACGGCTGCGTCGTCGTGCTGGAAACGCCCCGCGGCGAAGGGCTGTCCGGTGATGGAAAAAACTCCGCCTTCGCATCGCCGCTGACCACGGCCTCAGTGCCAACGCCTGCCCAAAAGAGCAAAACGGCAGCGGCGAAGGCACCCAAGACGCCCCGGAAAAGCTCGAAAGCCAAATAGTTACCCAAGGCTTTCATATACTGCCATGGCAACCCCAGGATCATATTTGATCTTGGGGTTTACTTTTCCTGGGCCGTATTTAGTACTCCATCCAGGAAGGCCGCGATAGCGCCCGGCAGGTTGCCTGTCTCCAGGAAGGGGGCATGGCCTTGGCCCTCGACGGTGGTCGCTTCCATGCCGGGATGACGCTTTTGCATCTCGTCGAGTGTGTCGGCCGACAAGAGTTTCGAGTTGGCGCCGCGAATGGCAAGCAAAGGTATCGCCGCCAGCGCCTCGAACTGTGGCCACAGATCCGGCAACGGCTTGCTGAGGTCGAGGCCCGCCACCGTCTCGACCAGTTGGGGGTCGAAATCCGGCAACAGGAGGCCTTCGTCCGTCTCGCGGTAGAGGGCCGACACCATCCGCTCCCAATCCGCCGCGGTCAGAGCGGGAAAATCCGCGCCGTGCGCGACGCGTTGCGCATCGATCGCCTCATGGCGGCTCTTCGGTTTCGGTGCCGGGTCGAGATAGGTTTGGATATGGGCCAGCCCCGCGGCCTCGATCACGGGTCCGATGTCGTTCAGCACTATGGCTTTCAGTATGGCTGGCCGCAGCGCGCCGAGCACGTGGATGATCAGTCCGCCACGCGATGTGCCGATGAAGGCCGCTTCCTCGACGTCCAGGGCAGCCAGCCCGTCGAGGACATCGCCGGCCTCGATGCCGATAGTGTAGTGGCCGATATCAGGGTCGTAAGCGGACTGGCCGCGGCCACGGTAGTCGAAGGCGATGACCTTGCGCGGATTGTCGGCCCGCTGTGACAAATAAAGCGCCAACTCATGAAAGTCGCGCGCGTTGCGGGTCAGGCCGGGCAGGCAGACCACCGGCCAGTTTCCCGAGTTTGTCTCACCGTAGATGCGAGCGTGAAGTCTGAGGCCGTCCGGCGCTGTGTAGAAGAAATCGGAAAAGCCGTCGGTGCTCGACATATTGAAAGGACTCCCTGGCCGGATTGTCTCCGTCTGCTACAGGCGAGGGTGGGAGCGGTCAAATCGAGGGTTGTCGGCAAGCTGACACTCTTGGAAATGTCGGAGGGACAGCGCCCCCCTCTGTCCTGCCGGACATCTCCCCCACGAGGGGGGAGATTGGCGGTTCAGGCGCTACGCCCTTCCTTCGACGTTGGAGATTGGCGAAATCGGCAACGATAGCTGATCTCCCCACTCGTGGGGGAGATGTCCGGCAGGCCAGAGGGGGGCGCGGAGGATCGCCAACGTCTGCCCATGGCGACAGCTCTGCCGCCTCAACCCCGCCCGTTCACCAAATCCCCAACGATGTCGTACTTCCCCGAAATACGCATCTTGTAGACCTCGTAATTCTCCATCACGCGCTGCACGTAACTTCTTGTTTCGGTGTAGGGAATCCGCTCGATCCAGTCGACGACGGCGTCGATGCCCTTGCCGCGCGGGTCGCCGTACTTGGCTACCCATTGGCTGGCGCGGTTGGGGCCGGCATTGTAGCCGGCGAAGGTCAGCACATAGGAGCCGCCGAAGCGGTCGAGCTGCTCGCCGAGGAAGGCAGCCCCCAACGTCGCATTGTAGCCGGCATCGCTGGTCAGCCGATCCTGGGAAAAGCTCAGTCCTGCCTTCTTCGCCAATTGCTTGGCGGTGCCCGGCATCAGCTGCAGCAGGCCGCGCGCGCCGGCGCTGGAGACGGCGCCGACATTGAATTCGCTTTCCTGGCGGGCGATCGCGTAGGCCAGCGCCTTGCCCGAGCCGGAAATGTCGGCGGTGTCGGGAATGACGCCCAGCGGATGCGACAGCGCGCCGACATCGATGCCGCGCGCGCCGGCGATCTTGCCGATCTTCAGCGCCATGAAATGATTGCCCTGCTTTTCCGCCAGCACGGCAAGCAGCGCCAGCTCGCCGGGGCTGGTCAACTGCCCGGCGAGGTCGCGGTAAAGCGTCTCGGCATAGCGGTCGTAGCCCGCCTCCTGCAGCCGCTTGATGGCGCTGACGGCTTCGCGGCCGTCAAAGCTTTGGCGGTCGACAGTGCTTGGCTCGGGATAGGCGATGTTCAGCGTGCGCAAGCCAACCCGTTCCGCCGCCAACTGCCCGTAGAAAGTGGTGCCATAGGCTGCCGCCTTGGTGAAATAATCCTTCGCATTGCCGGGACCGCCGACTTCCGCCGCGCGGCCAAGCCAGTAATAGGCGCGTGACAGCGACATCGGTCCCTGCGCGAGATCGGCGATGCGGGCAAAATGGGTCGAGGCCGTCGCAGGATCGTTGAGGCCGCGCAGCGCATACCAGCCGGCGTGGAATTCAGCCTCGGCGGCGCTGGCGGGACTTTCGGCGGCGTGCGCGGCAACGATCTTGTAGGCGGTCTTCCAGTCGCTCTGATCGACCAGCGCGCGCGACAGCACGCGGCGCTCGACCCACCAGGCATCGGGATCGACCAACGCGTCGCGGTTCGTTGGCGCTTTCATCATCACCGCGGCGGCGTCCGCAAACTTCCGCTGCTTGCGCAGATATTCGGCTTGCGCGAAGAAATAGCCGGCCGATTGCTGTGCGGCAGGCACTGCTTTCAACAGCTTGGCCGCGTTCTTGTCGCCACGCGAGGCGGCGGCCCAGGCATCGGCCAGCGGTTGCGCGCCGGCAAGTGCTGCGACCCGCAGTGCCGAATTCTCCCGGTCGGCATAAAACATCCGTTCCATGCGGAAACGATGGTCGGCAGCCGGAATGATGGCGCCAAACTCCTTGCTGACGGCCGCCTCGTCCCTGGCTTCCAGCTTCTCGGTGCGCCAGAATGGCGACAGCACGGAAAGCGCAGCCTTGGTGTTGCCAAGAGCTACATAAGAACGGGCAAGGATGACCACGCCTTGAAAGGTCAGCGGCTGGCTGCCGTCAAAGGCTTTCACCACGGTCTGCGGCGACGGGTTTTCGCGATAAAGCGCGCGCTCGCTGTTCTTGCGCAAGGCCATGGTGCCCGGCCAGTTCGGCAGCATCTTTGCGGTATCGGCAATCTCGCTGCTCGGCACACGGTCGCCGCCATAGAGCGCGATCGCCCAGGCCAGGATATGACGGTCCAGCGAATTGGCCGGCAATGTTTCGCGCACCGCTCGTGCCGCGGCGATATCGCCGGTGGCCAATGCGTCGAGACCGCTTTTCAGCACGACGATACTGGCGGAGGGCGCATCGGTCTGCGCTCTGTCTTGCATGTCAGGCATCGGGATCGATGAGGTCGTCTGCTCGTCGACGCTCTCGTTTGCCGCCGTCCCCACTATCAGCAGGGCAACGGCGCCAAGCAATATGAAGCGGAGTGGCCGACTGGCCGGCATGATCCTGATCTTTCCCTGTTGCGGCACTTTAGATGGCAAGCCCAGGTGCCCGAGAGCCTAGACTTAGGTCGTGAAGAGCCCGTAAACAAAGGGTTATCCAGGCCGTTCGAATTGCGCTTGCTGGCACCATCGGCATGCTTGCCGCGCAACAGTGTCGAGACTATGGTGCGCGGCTTCGCTTTCGGCTAGAAGGCGCCCGATGCAGTCGCCCAAAAGTGGGAACCGGTTTTGGGACGACGACATGCATAAACAAACAAGTCCCAAGGAGTTGGACGACATGCTGAGAGGCTCGCTTACTGCGCTCGTGACGCCGTTCGAAAAGAGCGGACGTTTCGACGAGAAAGCCTTTCGCGCTTTCGTCGAATGGCAACTTGGCGAGGGCACGACGGGCCTCGTCCCGGTCGGCACCACCGGTGAGTCGCCGACGCTGTCGCATGACGAGCATCGCCATGTCGTCAAGGTCTGCATCGATGTGGCCAAGGGCCGCGCTCCGGTCGTCGCCGGCGCCGGCTCCAACAACACCGCGGAAGCGGTCGGTCTGGTGCAATATGCCGAGCAGGCGGGCGCCGACGCCGCTCTGGTCGTGACACCCTATTACAACAGGCCGACGCAGCGCGGCCTGTACGAGCATTTCGCCGCCGTCGCCAGGGCGACCAAGCTGCCGATCATCATCTACAACATCCCGCCGCGCTCGGTGATCGACATGATGCCGGAGACGATGGGCAGGCTGGCGCACGACTTCCAGAACATCGTCGGCGTCAAGGATGCCACCGGCAAGGTCGAGCGCGTGTCCGAACAGCGCGCCACCTGCGGCAAGGATTTCATCCAGCTTTCAGGGGAGGATGCCTCGGCGCTCGGCTTCAACGCCCATGGCGGCGTCGGCTGCATCTCGGTGACGTCGAATGTCGCGCCGCGGCTGTGCGCCGAATTCCAGGAAGCCACACTGTCCGGTGACAGCGCCAAGGCGCTGGAATTGCAGGACCGTCTGCTGCCGCTGCACAAGGCGATCTTCCTTGAGCCCGGCCTGTGCGGCGTCAAATACGCGCTGTCGAAGATTGGCAAGGTCGAGAACGTGGTGCGCTCGCCGCTGGTGACCATCGAGGCGTCGACCGCCGAGAAGATCGATGCGGCGATGAAACACGCCGGCTTGATAAACTAGGGATGAGGCGCCACCTCTCCACATCATGAACCAGGTCAGAAAAGCCGATCCCAACAACAAAACCGTTGCGGAAAACCGCAAGGCGCGGTTTTCCTATGAGGTGCTCGACACGGTCGAGGCCGGCCTTGTGCTGACCGGCACCGAGGTCAAGTCGCTGCGCCAGGGCCAGGCCAACATCCAGGACAGCTACGCCTCGGTCGAGGGTGGCGAGATCTGGCTGATCAATTCCTATCTGCCGGAATATCTGCAGGCCAACCGCTTCAACCACGAGCCCAGGCGGCGTCGCAAGCTGCTGCTCAACAAGCGCGAGATGGCAAAACTGGCGCAGAGCATCGACCGCGAAGGCATGACGCTGGTGCCGCTGAAAATCTACTTCAACGACCAGGGCCGCGCCAAGCTGCTGCTTGCCGTCGGCCGCGGCAAGAAACTGCACGACAAGCGCGAGAGCGAAAAGCAGCGCGACTGGTCGCGCGAAAAGGGCCGGCTCATGAAGGAACGCGGCTAGAACCTCGGGCAGTCCCAGAAAAGCCAGACGTCGGCTTTCAGGTTTCGAACAGCTGCAGCAGCAAAACACGATGGGGGAAGGCTTGAAGAACCGGATCATCCTCTGGGGTGCGGCCAGTCTGGTCTTTGCGGGTCTTGTCGGGGCAGGCGGCTTCTTCTATTTCCGGGCCTTCTCGCCGGATCGTGACAGCTATCCGGTCAGGGGTATCGACGTTTCCCATCATCAGGGTGAGATCGACTGGCGGCGCGTTGCCGCCGACGATGTCGCCTTCGCGGTCATCAAGGCGACCGAGGGCGGCGACCATGTCGACGATGCCTTCGCCAAGAATCTGCGCGAGGCGCGCGCGGCGGGCCTCGCCGTCGGCGCCTATCACTTCTTCACCTTCTGCCGGCCGGGCGCCGACCAGGCGAAAAATTTCATCGCGGTGGTGCCGCACGACCAGCCGCTGCTGCCACCGGTCGTCGACATCGAATTCGGCGGCAACTGCCCGCAACGCCCCTCGCCGGAGCAGCTGAGCGCGGAACTCCAGGCCTTCCTCGGACCGGTTGAGGCTGCGTTCGGCAAGCCGGCGATCATCTACCTGACCGACGAGGCCGAGGACGCTTATGCCGGGAAAATCGACGTTCGCCCGCTCTGGCGTCGCTCGTTGCTCCTGGAGCCAGGTCGCAACGACTGGATCTACTGGCAGTACCACAATATGGGCCGCGTCGACGGCATCGTCGGCGATGTCGATCTGAATGTGCTGAAGGGCGGGCAGGAGAAGCTGGCTGAGTTGTTTGCCGCGCCTTGACCTGGCGTGCTCGACCGGCGCGAGATTGGAACCAAACATCGCGGCGCTGATCGGTCCTACCCAGCGTTCCGGCCAGTCTGCGCGCTAACGAAGGTCGGTTTCAGACCGAGCGCTTCCGGGACTTTCATGATTGTCGCAATTCCGGGTTCCCGTCGCCGCTCAAGGCTTTGGAGAGCGCCTGTCTCGTCATGCCCGCCTTTCGGCAAGCTTCGTCATCCGCGCCCGGGCAAGCCAAGCGCAAGATCGTGCTGGCGGGGTTCTGAAGGCGTTAATTGCGCAGGAAGGCGGCGATGTCGCTGAATACCTTGACAAACATGGGTTCGGTCAAAACACCGGTGTTGGTGTTGTAGCGCGAGCAGTGATAGCTGGAAAACAGCGTAACGCCGCCGGCCGGCAACTGACCGCCGTGCTTGAACGGATAGGTGGCGACGCGCTGGCCCAGCGCCCTGACGGTCGACTGGTGGGCGATCGAGCCCAGCGCCAGCACGGCGCGCAATCTGGGAAAGCGTGCAATCGTCGGCACCAGAAAGCTGCGGCAAGTGGCGATCTCGGCGCCGACCGGCTTGTTCTCCGGCGGCACGCAGCGCACCGCATTGGTGATCGCGGTGCCGATCAGTTCGAGCCCGTCATCCGGCCGCGCCTTGAACTCGCCGCGGGCAAGACCCTGAGCGATCATCGTTGAGTAGAGCAGGTCGCCGGCATAGTCGCCGGTGAACGGTCGCCCGGTGCGGTTGGCGCCGCGCAGGCCGGGCGCCAGCCCGACGATCAGCAGCTCGACGGCGTCCTCGCCACCAGGCGGCAGGAAGGTCGGCACCGGCGCGTTGAACCACGACGGCTCTCGCTGCCGCCAGTCTGCGATGAAATCATGCAGACGTGGGCAGAGGGGGCAGTCGCGGTCGGGTTCGGGAGCGGCGTCCAAGGCCGCCGCCGTCAATAGTCTTCCTCTTCGACTTCGGCCGGCTCGGGCCTGCGCACCGGCCGTTCGGAGGGATCGCGGCCGACCTCGTTCTTCAGCGAGGTCAAATCGATGAAATGGTCGGCCTGGCGGCGCAGATCGTCCGAGATCATCGGTGGTTGCGAGGCCATGGTGGAGACGATCGAGACCTTGCGGCCGCGCCGCTGTAGCGCTTCGACCAGTGTGCGGAAGTCGCCGTCGCCGGAGAAGATGACATAGTGGTCGACAACATCGGCAAGTTCGAGCGCATCGACGGTCAGTTCGATGTCCATATTGCCCTTGATCTTGCGGCGGCCGGTCGAGTCGGTGAACTCCTTGGCCGGCTTGGTCACCACCTTGAAGCCATTATAGTCGAGCCAGTCGATCAGGGGACGGATCGAAGAGTATTCCTGATCCTCGACCAGAGCGGTGTAGTAATAGGCCCGCAGCAAATAGCCGCGCTTCTGGAAGCTGGATAGCAGTTTGCGGTAGTCTATGTCGAAGCCGAGTGCGCGCGAGGTGGCGTAGAGATTGGCGCCGTCTATGAAAAGAGCGATTTTTTCACGGGGGTCGAACATGGCAATATTCCTTTTTCGAAATAGGTGGCGGACTAATCGAAATGGGTCGTTTATATCGCTCGGCTCGTAAATAAACCGGCTGACCTTTCGTCAACCGAGATAGCGCCAGTTTTACGGCAATCCAAGGGTGCCGGGGCGCACTGCAAGCAATTGTGATCGGAGCCGTGTCGTCGCCCGGTAGGCGGGCTTCGCCGGCAAGGCATTCAGCGGCGCCAGAAGCTGGCATTCGCCAGCCCATGGGGCCACAGAGCCATAATGCTTGTATTTTGGCGGCGTTCGGGTTATGGACCGCGCCTGTTTTCCATCAAATCCAGGCATGAAAGGGGCAATCAATGGCCCGCGTAACCGTTGAAGACTGCATCGACAAGGTCGACAACCGCTTCGAGCTCGTGCTGCTTGCCGGCCATCGCGCCCGCCAGATCAGCCAGGGCGCGCCGATCACCGTGCCGCGCGACAACGACAAGAACCCGGTCGTGGCGCTGCGCGAGATCGCCGACGAGACGCTGTCGCCCGACGACCTCAAGGAAGATCTGATCCACTCGCTGCAGAAGCATGTCGAAGTTGACGAGCCCGAGGCCGACGGCGAGGCGATCGCCGACCAGACCGGCAACGCAGTTGCAGCTACCGACGCCGACTACGCGGAAGAAAACGTCACCTTCGATCGCATGACCGAGGAAGACCTTTTGGCCGGCATCGAGGGCCTGGTTCCCCCGGAAAAGAGCGACGACTACTAATCGCTGCCCTGGACCTGCCGGGAATATCGTTCCGGCACTTCCGTCCCGTGTGTTTCGTGGCTATCTATGAGATGCGCCGTACATCAGTGCGGCGCATCAATCATTTCAGCACCGTGAGAACCCGCCCATGATGCGTCAGTATGAGCTTGTCGAGCGCGTTGCGCGCTACAAGCCTGACGTCAATGAGGCGCTGCTCAACAAGGCCTATGTCTACGCCATGCAGAAGCATGGCCACCAGAAGCGCGCTTCCGGCGATCCCTATTTCTCGCATCCGCTCGAAGTCGCCGCCATCCTCACCGAAATGCACATGGATGAGGCGACGATCGCTGTCGCCTTGCTGCACGACACGATCGAGGACACCACCGCGACGAGGGCCGAGATTGACGATCTGTTCGGCCCCGAAATGGGCAAGCTGGTCGAAGGCCTAACCAAGCTGAAGAAGCTCGATCTCGTCTCCAAGAAGGCCGAGCAGGCAGAAAACCTGCGCAAGCTGTTGCTGGCCATCTCGGAGGATGTCCGCGTTCTGCTGGTCAAGCTCGCCGACCGTTTGCACAACATGCGCACCCTCGACCACATGCCCGAGGCCAAGCGCCTGCGCATCGCCGAGGAGACGATGGACATCTACGCGCCGCTGGCCGGGCGCATGGGCATGCAAGGCATGCGTGAGGAGCTGGAAGAGATCGCCTTCCGCTTCATCAATCCGGAAGCCTACCGCGCCGTCACCGCGCGGCTTGCCGAGATATTCGAGCGCAACAAGGGTGTGCTGACCGACATCGAAAAGGCGCTGTCGGCGCTGTTCGAGAAGCATGCCATCAATGCCGGGGTGAAGAGCCGGCAGAAGAAGCCGTGGTCGGTGTTCCGCAAGATGGAGGCCAAGGCGCTGTCCTTCGAGCAGCTCTCGGACATCTTCGGCTTCCGCGTCGTCGTCGACAGCGTCGAAGACTGTTACCGCGCGCTCGGCGCCATTCACACCACATGGTCGATGGTACCTGGCCGCTTCAAGGATTACATTTCTACGCCCAAGCAGAACGACTACCGTTCGATCCACACCACCATTGTCGGCCCATCGCGCCAGCGCGTCGAACTGCAGATCCGCACCCGCGAGATGAACAAGATCGCCGAATATGGCGTCGCCGCCCATTCGATCTACAAGGACACCGGCGGCAAGACGAACGGTGCCGCCCATGCGATCTCGAAGGAGACCAACGCCTATGCCTGGCTGCGGCGCACCATCGAGCAACTGGCAGAAGGCGACAACCCGGAAGACTTCCTCGAAAATACCAAGCTGGAGCTGTTCCAGGACCAGGTATTCTGCTTCACGCCGAAAGGCATGCTGATTGCGCTGCCGCGCGGCGCCACGCCCATCGACTTCGCCTATGCCGTGCACACCGATGTCGGCGACACCTGCGTCGGTGCCAAGGTCAACGGCCGCATCATGCCGCTAATGACGGAACTGAAGAACGGCGACGAGGTCGAGATCATCCGCTCCAAGGCGCAAGTGCCGCCGGCGGCCTGGGAGTCGGTGGTGGTCACCGGCAAGGCGCGTTCAGCCATCCGCCGCGCCACCAAGAACGCCATTCGCAAGCAATATTCAGGTCTTGGTGCCCGCATTCTCGAGCGCGCCTTCGAACGCGCCGGCAAGACCTTCACCAAGGAAAGCCTGAAGCCGGTGCTGCACCGGCTGGCGCGCAAGGACATCGAGGATGTGCTGGCCTCGGTCGGGCGCGGCGAACTCGCCTCGACCGACGTCATGAAGGCCGTCTTCCCAGACTACAAGGACGAGCGCGTCACCGTCAGTGCCCCCAAGCAGCGCGAGGAGGGCTGGTCGAAGATCCGCAACGCCGCCGGCATGCTGTTCCAGATGCCCGGCACCCGAGCCGCGCGCAAGGACAAGGACCAGCCGCGCGATGGCGCGGTGCCGATCCGCGGCGTGCGCGGCGACCTGCCGGTGCGTTTCGCGCCGGAAGGGGCCGTGCCCGGCGACCGCATCGTCGGCATCGTCCAGCCGGGCACCGGCATCACCATCTATCCCATCCAGTCGCCGGCGCTGCAGGCCTTCGACGACCAGCCGGAGCGCTGGATCGACGTGCGCTGGGACATTGACGAGCAGACCAAGGAGCGCTTTCCGGCGCGCGTCTCGGTCACCGCCATCAACGCGCCGGGCTCGCTCGCCGATATCGCCCAGGTCGTTGCCTCCAACGACGCCAACATTCATACGCTGTCGATGGTGCGCACCGCGCCCGACTTCACCGAAATGCTGATCGATCTCGAAGTCTGGGATCTGAAGCACCTCAACCGGCTGCTGTCGCAGCTCAAGGATAATTCGAGCGTCAGCGATGCGCGGCGTGTGAATGGGTGAATAGTGAATAGCGAAGAGTGAATAGTGAAAGAAGGCGCTCTCACTACCATTCACCATTTCACCATTCACCATGGACATGGGGCGAGTTATGAATACCGACGAGGTGCTGGGCATCTTCCGCGAGGCGGGCGCTGTTCTGGAGGGACATTTCATCCTGACGTCGGGTCTGCGCAGCCCGGTCTTCCTGCAGAAGGCGCGCGTCTTCATGCATGCCGACAAGACGGAGCGGCTTTGCAAGGCGCTGGCCGAGAAGATTCAAAAGGCGGTGCCGGGCAAGATCGACTACGTCGTCGGCCCGGCGATCGGCGGCCTGATCCCGGCCTATGAGACGTCGCGCCATCTCGGTGTGCCTGCAATCTGGGTGGAGCGCGAAGGCGGCGAGTTCAGGCTGCGCCGCTTTGAGATCGCTGCCGGCTCGCGCGTCGTCATCGTCGAGGACATCGTCACCACTGGTCTTTCGATCCGCGAAACCATCGACTGCCTGCGCGCGATTGGCGCCGAGGTCGTGGCGGCGGCCTGCATCATCGACCGCTCGGCCGGCAAGACCAATGTCGGCGTGCCGCTGATCGCGCTTGCCGAATACGAGGTCCCGGCCTATCCCGCCGACCGCCTGCCGCCGGAACTTGCCGCCATTCCCGCCGTTAAGCCAGGAAGCCGCAACATCTAGGGGACATCACAATGATCGCCGGCATCGATCATTTCGTGCTGACGGTCCGCTCGGTGGAGGACAGCTGCGCCTTCTACCAGCGGGTGCTTGGCCTGAAGCGCCTCGACGAGCCGGAGCGGCCGACGGCGTTGCTGTTCGGATCGCAGAAGATCAATCTGCATCAGGTGGGCCGCACCTTTGAGCCCAAGGCCAAGGTGCCGATGCCTGGGTCCGGCGATTTCTGCCTGGTCGCCGCAAGGCCGCTTGCCGAGATTTGCGCCCGTCTGGAAGCCAATGGCGTTGCCATCGAAGTCGGTCCGGTCGAGCGCACCGGCGCCCGCGGTAAGATGATGTCGGTCTATTTCCGCGATCCGGACAGCAATTTGGTCGAAGTCAGCGAATATCGGGAATAATCTATCCGCCTCGGCGTCGTCTCGCGCGGGCCTTGCCGTCGTCGGGGAGCTTTCATCGATATTGTCCTCAGTTTCGCCCCAATGGCGCTCTTGTTACAGGCCTGCGGCAGACCATCGCGGCGGCGTTTCATTGTTACGCGGCAAGGCAGTCGCTATATCAAAGTCGTTGTTGCCTTTCTGCGCCCTCGAAGCGCAAGATGGAGCGACCGCGCCCGGCCAAGGATGGTTGCAATTTGGGCGTGATGAACCGGGAACTGGAACAGAGTGCTTTTTCGACGCCGAAAGCCTGATGGCATTCTGGAGCGGGTGCGTACCTACCTGTGGCCGCGCCGCTCGTTTTCGCGCTCGTTGCAATATTTCTCCAAGCGCATCCTGCGGCTGAAGGCGACACCGCATGCAGTGGCGGCCGGCGTCGCGGCCGGCGTTTTCGCCTCCTTCTTTCCGCTCGGCTTCCATTTCGCCGTCGCCGCCGTGCTCTGCTGGGTGGTCGCCGGCAATCTGGTGGCCGCCGCCCTCGGCGCGGTATTCTTCGGCAATCCGCTGACTTTCCCGCTGCTGTGGGGAGCGTCCTGGGAAGTCGGCAAGCTGATCCTGCATGAACGCCTGCCCAAGAACGGACCGCCTGCGCATCTTGGTGAGATGATGCACACGCTGTCGTTTGCAAAGCTGTGGCACCCGGTGCTCGAGCCGATGCTGATCGGCGCAGTGCCGCTCGGCCTGATCTTCGGGCTGATCTTCTACGGCATCACCCGCTGGGGGATGACAGCCTTTCGCGAGCAGCGCAGGAAGCGCATGGCAGAGCGGGCGCATAAGGGCGGGCACCGCGGACGGGAAGTTCCGGCGGAATGATCATCGGCATCGGCAGCGACCTGATCGACATCAGACGCATCGAAAAGTCGCTGGAACGGCATGGTCAGCGCTTCATCCGGCGCATCTACACCGAGGTCGAACAGGCCCGCTCGGAAGGCCGCAAGGGCCGTGCAGCCTCCTATGCCAAGCGCTTCGCCGCCAAGGAGGCCTGCGCCAAGGCGCTTGGCACCGGCCTGGCGCAGGGCGTGTTCTGGCGCGACATGGGGGTCGCCAACCTGCCCAGCGGCGCGCCAACCATGGCGCTGACCGGGGGAGCGGCGGCACGGCTGGCCAAAATCCTGCCACAGGGGCACAGAGCGGCGATCCACCTCACAATCACCGATGATTTCCCGCTTGCTCAAGCCTTTGTGATCATCGAGGCGTTGCCCGCCGAACAAGCGCCACATTGATTGCATCAGACGACCGCTATCTAACGCCGACTTGACGTTGCCCAGCGCGCGCCGAGACTCTATACCATCCAACGCACAATCGAGGACGACATGAGCGTGGCTGAAAAATCCGAGAAGAAATCCGGCGGGCTTGGCGAAATCGTCAGCGTCATCATCCAGGCTTTGCTGCTGGCCATGGTCATCCGCACCTTGCTGTTCCAGCCCTTCTCGATTCCGTCCGGCTCTATGCGGCCGACCTTGCTCGAAGGCGACTATCTGTTCGTCACCAAATGGTCCTATGGCTTCTCGCGTTATTCGCTGCCATTCGGCCCCGACATCTTTTCCGGCCGCATCTGGGGTTCCGATCCGAAGCGCGGCGACGTGGTGGTCTTCAAGTTCCCGCCGGATCCGTCGCTCGACTACATCAAGCGCGTCGTCGGCCTGCCAGGGGACAAGATCCAGATGAAGGACGGCCAATTGTTCATCAACGGCCAGGGCGTGCCTCGTGTGAAAACCGGCCAGATCCAAAATCCTGATATCACGGAAGTGCCTGAGCCGGTCGACGTCTATCGCGAGACCCTGCCCAACGGCGTCAGCTACGACACGCTTGACCTGACACCGAATTCGATCACCGACAACACCCGCGAGTTCGTCGTGCCCCCCGGCAACTATTTCATGATGGGCGACAACCGCGACAATTCCTCCGACAGCCGCCTCAGCGTCGGCTACGTGCCGGCGGAGAACCTTGTCGGCCGCGCTAACATCGTCTTCTTCTCGATCGCCGGGAAGGCGAGCCCGCTCGAGATCTGGAAATGGCCGTCGCTGGTGCGCCTGTCGCGCCTGTTCCATTTCGTGAATTGATGGCTTTGAAGCGCCCGACGGGTGAAACTCTGGCCGATTTGGTGACAGCCAAAACCGGCCATTCCTTCCGGGACGTCCGTTTGCTCGAGACCGCGCTGACGCATTCCAGCGCGGTCAAGGCAAGCAGCAACAACCAGCGCCTCGAATTCCTTGGCGACCGCGTGCTCGGCCTGATCGTTGCCGACCTGCTTTTCGAAAAGTTTCCTGAGGCGCCGGAAGGTGAAATCGCCCCGCGCTTCAATGCCCTGGTCGATGCGCGGACATGCTCCGAGATCGGCATTGAAATGCAGCTCGAAGATCTGGTTCGGGCCGACGCTGCCTTGAAGGCGCGCTCGCGCGGCTCGGGCGGAAACTATCTGGCGGATGCGGTCGAGGCGCTGATCGCGGCGGTCTATATCGACGGCGGCCTCGATGCCGCAAGGCAATTCGTCCTGCGTTACTGGGAGCCGCGCTCGCAAAAGGTGGTGGCCAAGCCGCCCAATCCGAAATCCGACCTGCAGGAATGGATCGCCAAGACCAGCGATGTCAGGCCCGAATACGCGATCGAGAGACGCGAGGGACCTGAACATCAACCGGTTTTCACGGTGTCCGTGAAGGTCGGCGGTTTTGCGCCGGCAAGCGGCACGGGCGGCTCTCGCCGCGCAGCCGAAGAAGCGGCGGCATCGGCGTTTCTTATGCGCGAAGGCATCTGGGCCAACCAAGGGAGTGCGGCATGACTGGCAGCGAAGATCTCCCTCCGGCAACGGAGGCCCCTGCCACACACTCCGGCTTCGTCGCCTTGATCGGCGCCCCCAATGCCGGCAAATCGACGCTGGTCAACCAGCTGGTTGGCGCCAAGGTGTCGATCGTCACCCACAAGGTGCAGACCACCCGCGCCATCGTGCGCGGCATCGCCACGCATGACAACGCGCAGATCGTCTTTGTCGATACGCCCGGCATCTTCAAGCCGAAGCGCCGGCTCGACACCGCGATGGTGACCACCGCCTGGGGTGGCGCCAAGGACGCCGATATCGTGCTGCTGCTGATCGATGCCGAGCGCGGCATCAGGGGTGACGCCGACGCCATCCTCGAGCGGCTGAAGGACGTCCGCCAGCCGATGGTGCTGATCCTCAACAAGGTCGACCGGGTCAAGCACGAGGCGCTGCTGGCCCTGGCTGCGGCAGCAAACGAAAAGGTGCCGTTCAAGCGCACCTTCATGGTCTCGGCGCTGACCGGCTCCGGCTGCAAGGATTTGCTCGACTATCTCGCGCAAGCGCTGCCGGTCGGCCCCTGGTACTATCCGGAAGACCAGATCTCGGACCTGCCGATGCGCCAGCTGGCGGCCGAGATCACCCGCGAGAAGCTGTATCTGCGGCTGCATCAGGAGTTGCCCTATTCCTCGCATATCGAGACCGAGAAATGGGAAGAGAAACCGGACGGCTCGGTGCGCATCGACCAGACCATCTATGTCGAGCGCGACAGCCAGAAGAAGATCGTGCTCGGCCACAAGGGCGAGACGATCCGCGCCATCGGCCAGTCGGCGCGCATGGAAATAGCCGGCATTCTCGAGCAGAAAGTGCACCTGTTCTTGTTCGTCAAAGTGCGTGAAAACTGGGGCGACGACCCCGAGCGCTACCGCGAGATGGGGCTTGAGTTTCCCCATTGAGCTTCATCGTCTGGAAATGCCGCCCGGCAGTTTGAGACGATGACATGCCTGATCCAAAACCGACCATCGATACCGATCTCGTGCGCCGGCTGGTCAACGCGCAGTTTCCGCAATGGCGGCATCTGCCGGTGAGGCCGGTGGCGTTTGGCGGCTGGGACAACCGAACCTTCCACCTCGGCAATGATATGACTGTGCGGCTGCCGAGTGCCGCACCATATGCCTTGCAGGTCGAAAAAGAGCACCGCTGGCTGCCCAGGCTGGCGCCGCTTCTGCCGCTGCCGATCCCGGTTCCACTGGCGACGGGCGAGCCTGGGGAGGACTACCCCTGGCAATGGTCCGTCTACCGCTGGATCGACGGCGAAACAGCCAAGACCGCCGAAATCGCCGATCGCCCACAGTTCGCGGTCGATCTGGCCAAGTTCCTCATTGCGCTCCGGCGGATCGATCCGGCGGGCGGGCCGCCCCCGGGCCAGCACAATTTCTTCCGCGGCGGATCGCTGAGCGTGTATGACAACCAGACAAGGGAAGCACTCCAGGCGCTGGAGGGGCAGATCGACACCCAGGCGGCCACCGCTGTCTGGGATGCGGCCCTTGCCGCCACCTGGCAAGGGTCGCCCGTCTGGTTTCACGGCGACGTCGCCTGGGGCAACCTTCTGGTCCAAAACGGCCGCCTGAGCGCCGTCATCGGCTTCGGCACCTCCGGCATCGGCGATCCATCCTGCGACCTGGCGATCGCCTGGACATTCTTCCAGGGCGAGAGCCGGGAGGCATTCCGGGCTGCCATCGACGTCGATGAAGCGACCTGGGCGCGCGGCCGCGGCTGGACGCTGTGGAAGGCGCTGATCACGGTTGCCGGACACGACGCCAACCAAGCCGAAGCCGAGCGATCGCGCCGCGTCATCGACGACGTCCTGGCCGATCACCGGGAATTCGCGTGATCAGAGCCTTTCGACGATGTGTGGGGATCCAATGTCAGCACAGATCGCACGCGGCGCGCCAAAATCTTGATTTCGCCACGCAACCGGTGACAAGCTCCTGCCATGGAATGGCGCGACGAGGGAATCATACTCGGCACCCGCAAGCATGGCGAAACCAGCGCCATTCTCGAGGTAATGACGCGTGCGCATGGCCGCCATCTCGGCCTGGTGCGCGGCGGCCGATCGCGCAAGCAGCAGCCGGTGCTGCAGCCCGGCAACCGCGTCGACCTTTTGTGGCGGGCACGCCTAGACGAGCATCTCGGCACCTTCCAGGCCGAGGCGATCGAGATGAACGCCGCCCGGTTGATGGACAGCGCTGTCGCCGTGTACGGCCTGCAGACCATGGCCGCGCATCTCAGGCTCCTGCCGGAGCGCGACGCCCATGGCGGCCTGTATGAGACGCTTGCAGTAATGATCGCCCATCTCGACGATTCCGATGCCGCCGGCGAACTGGTGGCGCGCTTCGAACTGCTCATCCTCGACGAACTCGGCTTCGGCCTCGATCTCAGCCAATGCGCGGCGACCGGCGCCAGGCAGGATCTGGCCTATGTCTCGCCGAAATCCGGCCGTGCGGTGTCGCGAGCCGCCGGTGCGCCGTGGCGCGACAAGATGCTGGCGCTGCCGGCCTTCCTGCAGCGCGGCTCCGGCTTGCGGGCGGACCACGCGGCACTCGAGGACGCCTTCCATCTGACCGGTTTCTTTTTCACCCGCCATGTCTACGAGCCGCGCGGCATTGAACAGCCCGATGCCCGTGCCGGCTTCCTCGCCGCCTTGCGCAAGCATCATTCGGGCGGCAATGCCGCCACTACGGCAGACGCTGCGCCAGAAAGGGGAGGGAGACTCGGTGGGTGCTGACCTCCGCAACCGTCCAGGTTCACAGCAAAAGCTGCATGCGGCAGCATTCCTCCCCCTTGTGGGGAGGGTTAGGGTGGGGGTACTCGTAGGGCAAGAGCCTCAGCCGGCCTTGCGATGCTCCATGAAATCATCGAGGATGGCGCGCTGACCGCCGAGGATCTTGAGGCTGGCCTCCGCGAAGGAAAACCAGCCGGCCCTGTCGATTTCGGGAAATTCCCTCGTCACGCCTGACCTGGGCGGCCATTCCATCGTGAACATGTTGCTTTTAACGGCATCGGGATCGAAATCGGCTTCGACACTCCAGGCGATGACGATCTTGCCGCCGGCTTGCCGATAGCTGCCGACAGGCTCGAAATCACCCTCGATGCTGACTCCGAGTTCTTCCCCGGCCTCGCGCCGGGCGGCGGCCAACTCATCTTCATTGTCCTCGACGAGGCCCTTGGGGATCGACCAAGCGCCTTCATCCTTCCTTGCCCAGAACGGGCCGCCGGGATGGACGAGCAGAAATTCGAGAATGCCGGCCCTTGTCCGGTGGATCAGCAGCCCTGCACTTCGTTTCGGCATTCGATTTCCTCGTAGTTCATCCGAGGATAGCATGGCTCCTGGGCAAGTGGCGGCGGCATGCCATTCCTGGCTATCTCAGATGATGGGTGAGGATAAAGACCGTAGGCCGCTGGAATTTGCCGACGAAACATGCTCGATAACTTCTTTTCGGCCACCATTGCGGTGGCGTGACTTGAATAGCCGTCTGGGGTGGCCGTGTGGCCGCCGCAATTGTCAGTGAAAACTGGCCTGGTTTGGGGGAACCGCCATGTTTGAAAGCCTGATTGGCGCCGTCGTCGTTATCGTGCTTTTTGTCCTCGTCTTGCGCCAGCAGGGCCGCGTCAGTCTGATCGAGCGCGAGCTCGGAGCGCTGCGCAGCCTGGTTCTGTCCGGCGTGCATGCGACACCGCCCGTTGCCAAACCGGCCGAGCAGGCTGCAAGCGCACCGGCGGATGCCGCTCACGCTAGCGCACCAGTTGCCGACATAGCTTCGCCAACAACAGCAGACGCGGCACATGCCCAGGCACCGGCCGCCGAAGCCGATGCGGCCACCAGCGAGGCCGTGCCAGAACTGTCAGCCGCGGCCAAGGCGGCATTCACCGGATCCGCGCCTGCCGCCACGGCGAAGGCAGCCCGCCAGTCCGAGGTCGAAACGGCGCTCGGCACCCGTTGGGCGGTCTGGGTCGGCGGCGTCGCATTGGCTTTGGGCGGCCTGTTCCTGATCCGCTACACCATCGAGGCCGGCATTTTCGGCCCCGAAGTGCGGCTGTCCCTGGCGGCGCTGCTCGGCCTGGTGCTGATCGGCGGCGGCGAGTTCATCCGCCGCACCGGCTTCAAGGTGCCGGTGCAAGGGGCTGCAGGCGCCTATATTCCGGCGATCCTGACGGCTGCCGGCGCCTTCATTCTGTTCGGTACGGTCTATGCCGCGCACGCCATTTACGGTTTCGTCGGCCCGGCCTTCGCTTTCACCGTGCTCGGCGCCATCGGCGTAGCGACCATTGTCGCCGCTCTCGTCCACGGTCAGGCCCTGGCCGGCATCGGCCTTGTCGGCTCGATGGCGACGCCGGCGCTTGTGTCCTCGCAGGCGCCCAACCCATGGGCGCTGTTCGTCTACCTGGCGATCGTGCTTGCCGCCACAGCCGTGATCGCCCGCATTCGCGACTGGAAATTCCTGATTGCGGCCGCCTTCTTCGGCACCGGCGCCTGGACCATCGCCTACATGATGAGTACGCTCGTCGCCGACCTTGCCGTCATCCGGTTCGCCGACCTTGCCGTCGTCCTGTTCATCGACGCGGTGACGCTGGCGGTGCTTGCCTTTGTCTGGCTGGGCAGTCGTGGCGGCGAAGCGGAACCTGCAAAGGCGGGCTTCGACTGGCCCTCGATCGTGCCTGGCGTTTTCGTTGCGTTTTCAGCGCTAGGCCTGTCCGTCGACACGACGCTGGTCGCCGCCGGTGGCGCCTTGCCGGGCGCCTTCGTCCTCGTCGCCCTTGTCGCCACCGCACTCTACCGGCCGCGCGCGCTGCCGCTGCTGCATGCCGCCGGCGTGGTGAGCGTGATGATCCATCTCGGCATCATTCCGCCCACCACCATCGGCTCCGACATAACCCAGGGGAATATCGGCTTTGACGGCATGCCGGTGGCGGCCGGAAATCCGTTGACGCTGCGCATCGGCATTGGCCTCGGCCTGGTCTTCATCGGCGCCGGCTTCTGGGCCGCACGCCGCTTCGCCGCCTCAGCACGGGTCCGCGCGGCATGCTGGGCGGCATGGGGCGTCGCTGCGCCGCTGCTTATTCTGCTGACGCTGTGGCTTGCCTACGGCAATCTCGACCGCGACCTTGTCTACGCAGCGATAGCTGCCCTTCTGGTTGTTGTCTTCGCTGCCGGTGGCGAATGGATCGCGCGCGCCGAACAGCCGCCGCTCAAGGGCGACATCGCCGTCTCCTTCGCGCTTTGCGGCTCGGCTCTGGCCGGCCTGCTGATGCTGCACATGGCCTTCGGATCCGGCTGGACGACCATTCTTGCCGGCGTTGCCGCCATCGTGCCGGCGCTGGCGACGCGGTGGCGCAGCTATCCGGTGCTTGGCTGGATTTCGGTCGGCGCGGTCGTTGCCGTGCTGGGCCGCGTCGCCTTCGATCCGACCATCGTCGGCGCCGAGTTCCTGACGACGACGCCGGTGTTCAACTGGCTGCTGCCGGGATACGGCGTACCGGCGCTGGCCTTCGGCTTTGCCGCCTGGCAACTCGCGCGTACCACCCCCGCGCTACCAACAACTGGCAATGGCCGGCCGCGCCTTGCGATGGAGGCGGGTGCAGCCCTGTTTGCGCTGCTCACCGTCGCCATGCTGGTGCGCCACGCCATGCATGGCGGCGTCATCGACACCGGCCCGGTGACGCTCGCCGAACAGGCGATCTATACGCTGATCGCCATCGGCGCCGGCGCGATACTGGTGGCCATCGACATGCGCTCGCCAAGCTCTGTGCTGCGCTACGGCTCGATGGCTGCCGGCGTGCTCTCGGTCGCCTTCATCGTCCTCCAGCATTTCCTGGTGCTCAATCCGCTGTTCACCGACGAATCGACCGGCCAGATCCCGGTGTTCAACCTCTTGTTCCTGGCTTATCTCCTGCCGGCCATCGCTGTCGGCGGGCTGGCGCTCTATGCCAGGGACAAGCGGCCGCCATGGTATGCGCAGATGCTGGCGGTGGTGGCGGCATTGCTTGTCTTCGCCTACGCCACACTGTCGGTCAGGCGCGTGTTCAAGGGCGAGTTCATCGGCCTGTGGAGCGGCCTCGGCCAGCTCGAGACCTACACCTATTCGGCGCTCTGGCTGGTCATTGGCGTCGTGCTGCTCACCGCCGGCGTCTGGCTGAAGTCGCAGGTGCTGCGCATTGCGTCGGCGGCGCTGATCGCGATCGCCGTGGTAAAAGTCTTCCTATTCGACATGTCGGAACTGGAAGGCGTGCTCAGGGCGCTGTCCTTCATCGGTCTTGGCGCCGTGCTGATCGGCATCGGCCTGTTCTACCAGCGGCTGCTGACGCGGGCGGCGAGGGAGGCCAACGCTGCAACTTGAAGTGATATACGAGATGGAATATATGAATATCCAACGGAGGATATTCGATGCCGCTCTATATCCGCGACGACGAAGTGGATGCGCTGGCCAGCAGATTGCAACGCGAGACGAACGCTCCGAGCAAAACGGAGGCGGTGCGGGTCGCGCTCGTGCACGAACTTGAGCGCAATCGGGCGAAGGTGCCGCTGCGCGATCGGATCGCCAGTCTTCAGGACAGGGCCAGGAAGCTTGGCCTGCCCAATCCCGATTTCGATATGAAGAAGTTCACCGACGAGATGTGGGAAGACTGATGTTTGTCGACGCGTCGGTGATCGTCGCCATTCTCAACCAGGAACCTGGGTGGGAGGAATTGCTGAAGCAGCTATCCGGTTTTTCCGGGCAGGTCTGGGTTTCTCCGTTGGTTCACTTCGAAGCAACACAGGCATTGGCAAGGGCCGGCGCCGGCCCGCGCAGACCCAGCGCTGAAGCCCTTCTCCATGCCCGCGATCTGATCGATGAGTTCATTGTGGAGATCATGGGAGAGAGTCTGACCATTGACGACAACATCAGCTCTCGGGCCATTGACGCGAGTGCCGGTTACGGCAAAGCCGTTGGCCACAAGGCGGATCTGAATCTCGGGGACTGTTTTGCTTACGCCTGCGCGAAAAGCCGCGATCTTCCACTGCTATACAAAGGCCATGATTTCGCACAGACCGATTTAGGATAATTCGGCCCTTTTGTTGATTGCGGGGAATAATTTAGCCGATCAACTCGTTATCTCACTGCTTGGGTGACCGGGGCGGCAGACCGCTTCGCGCTGGCCGCTTGCGCCGCGCCGGGAAGGCGCGTTCAATCGGGTTAAACAAGGGCGACCTCAGAACCAGCGGTCATGGACGAAAAGAAGGCAGCAATCCTTGGCGAAATACCGCGCTTGCGCCGCTACGCACGCTCGCTTCTGCGCGACCGCGAATCCGCTGACGATCTCGTCCAGGATTGCCTCGAACGAGCGCTCTTGCGGCTTGAAAGCTGGCAGACGGGAGAAAGCCCCCGGAGGTGGCTGTTTACAATCATGCATCATTTGTTCATCGATCAGATGCGCAAGGTGAACCGGCGCGGTGAGGCGGCGATCCTGCCGCTCGACGCAAACGAGGCGCAGGCAGTCCCCGCCGAGCAGGCGGAGAACGCCGCGTCGCGCGAGATCATCGACGCATTGCAGGCGATCAGCCCCGACCGCCGCGCCGCCCTCGTCATGGTCGCCATCGAAGGGTTTTCCTATGCCGAAGCCGCCAACATTCTCGGCGTGCCCGCCGGCACGCTGATGTCGCGCATAGCGCGCGGACGCGAGGAGCTGCGCAGCCTGCTCGATGACACGGCGCGCCGCCGCTCGATAAGGATCGTCGAGAAATGACCCGCCGCGATTTTTCCGAACGCGATATCCACATGGCTCTCGACGGCGAGCTGCCGGGCGACGAGCGCGCCGCCTACGACGCCTGGATCGACGCCAATCCCGAAATGAAGGCCAAAAGCGCCCGCTACACCGCCGACCGCGCCGCGTTGCGCGCCGCCTTTGCCGGTGTACTCGACGAGCCCGTGCCGGTGCTGTTCAAGCAGATCGTTAGCGGTGAAGGCGCGACCAAGGCGGCGGCGCGGCAGTCGCGCTGGTGGCTTGCGGCCGCGGCGGCCGCAGTGCTCGTCATCGGCGGTCTTGGCGGCTATTTTGCCGGCATCGACGGCATCGGCAGGGAAGATGGCGCCGATGACCAACTGGCCGAAGAGGCTATCGCCGCCCATGTCATCTATGCCGCCGAACAGCGCCATGCGGTGGAAGTGCCGGCAAGCGACAAGGATCACCTGCAGACCTGGCTGTCCAACCGCGTCGGCCTGAAACTGGTGGCGCCGGATCTGGTGGCGGAAGGCTTCCAGCTGGTTGGCGGCCGGCTGCTGCCCGCCGGCCAGGGCAAGGCAGCGATGCTGCTTTACGAGGACGCCAAGGGTCAGCGCATCTCCTTGTTCGTTACCGCTGATTCCTCAGCCAAGTCCAAGGGCACCTACATGGCCGAGGCCGACGGCCCCGAGGCGGTCTACTGGCTGGACAAGGGCTATGCCTGCGCCGTCGTCGGCTCGCTGCCGCGCGAGCAACTGGCTGCGGTCGCCAAGCGGGCCTACGGTCAGCTTCTGGCTGGTATCGCCAGTTAAGCGCATTCCGTTTCGGGAATGCGCCGGGGTAGAAAGTGTCACAATTCGGCCCTATTCGAAGTGCGATAGCGCTTGATGGATATCGGCGTTTCGGCTGATGTTTGCGACGTTTTTGACTGCGGTCTTTTCCTCCACCCAATCGAGGTTTTCCAAACCCGCATGCCTGCCGAGATTCGCAAGGCCCGCGCGTCCGACGTCGATGACCTCGCCGCCATCGAGAAGGCGGTCTTTTCCAGTGACCGCATTTCCCGGCGCTCCTTCCGCCTGTTGATCGAACGCGAGACAGCCGAGATGCTGGTCGCCGAAAGCGATGGTCGTGTCGCCGGCTACGCCATCGTGCTGTTTCGCAAGGGCAGCGGCGTCGCCCGGCTCTATTCGCTTGCCACCAGCCCGTTTTTCAGCGGCCGCGGCATTGGCCGCATGCTGCTTGCAGCGGCCGAAGAAGCTGCCTTCGAGCACGACCGCATGATGTTGCGTCTCGAAGTGCGCGAGGACAATCTTCGCGCCATTGGCATCTATGAGCAGAGCGGCTACCGCAAGATCGGTCGCGAGCCTCACTATTACGAGGATGGCGCCACCGCGCTGCGCTACGAAAAGACCTTGCGCGGCGATATTCCGGTCGCCACCAAAGTCCCATTCTACCAGCAGACCTGCGAGTTCACCTGCGGTCCATGCTGCCTGATGATGGCGATGGCCAATTTCGATTCCGGCTTCGTGCCCGATCCGGTCATGGAAATCCGCCTATGGCGCGAGGCAACGACCGTGTTCATGATGTCCGGCCCAGGCGGCTGCGAGCCCTTCGGCCTTGCGGTTTCCGGCTACGAAAGCGGGCTTGCGGCGAAAATCTTCGTGTCCTTCTATGGCGCGCTGTTCTTGCAATCGGTGCGCAGCGACGACAAGCGCCGGGTGATGGAACTTGCCCAGGTGGACTTTCGCCGCCGCGCGGAACTTTACGGCATCCCGGTGAATTACCGTCCATTCACCATCGACGATATCCGCGGCGCCCTGGCTCAGGGAAAACTGGTGCTTGTGCTGATCAGCGGCTTCCTGATGTTCGGCAAGAAGGTGCCGCATTGGGTGCTGGCTATCGGCGACGATGGCGACCACATCCTGATCCACGATCCCTGGGTCGAGGACGAAAGACAGGAGACCATCCTCGATGCCGCCAACATTCCCGTGCCGCACGGCATCTTCATGAACATGGCGCAATTCGGCCGCGACGGACTGCGTGCTGCCATCACTCTTGGGAAACGCTGATAACAATGACCTGGGTCATCCTCACCGGCCGTCAGAACGATCTCGACCCGGCGGCGACGCCGCACAAGATCATCACCAACCGTGACTATCTTGCGCATCCGGCGCTGTTTCGCGGCCAGCAGCCGAAGGTCATCAACCTGTCGAACAATTACGCCTACCAGAGCCGCGGCTATTATGCCTCTCTGCTCGCCGGTTCGCGCGGCCACAAGGTCATCCCGACGGTCGAGACGATGATCGACCTGTCCGAGCGCAAGCTCTACGAGCACGCGCTGCCGGAACTGGAGCTGGCGCTCAACAAATGCCGCAAGGATCTCGGAGGCGTTTTCCCGCAAAAAATCTGCATCTTCTTCGGCATCGGACCGTCGAAGGTCTGGGACCGCTTCGCCAAGCTGTTGTTCGACTGGTTCCGCGCTCCGGCGCTTGAGGTTCACATCAAGGACAGCGCCGAATGGGCCTCGATCCGCAAGATCGGCTTCCTGCCGCTGGCCAGGATGGCCGAGGAGGAAGAAGCCCTCTTCGTGCAGGCGCTCGAGACATACACCAACCGCGAGTGGCGCGACACCAAGGGCCGCACGCCGGCACGCTACACCTTCGCCACGCTGGTCGATCCGCATGAAGAACTGCCGCCGTCGGAGATTTCCTCGCTGCGTTACTGGGCCAAGATCGCCGAAAAGATGGGCGTCGAAATCGAGCCGATCACCAGGAAGGACCTGGCCAAGCTCGCCAATTACGACGCGCTGTTCATCCGCGAGACCACCTCGATCTCAAACCACACCTACCGCTTCGCGCGCCGCGCCCAGCAGGAAGGCATGCCGGTGATCGACGACCCGCTGTCGATGATCCGCTGCACCAACAAGGTCTATCTCAACGAACTGATGGCCTACAACAAGGTGCCGGTGCCGCCGACGGTGATGATAGCCGGCACCTCGGACCTCGAACTGGCGGCGCAGACGCTGGGCTTTCCGCTGGTGCTGAAGATCCCGGATTCATCGTTCTCGCGCGGCGTCAAGAAATGCGGCAACTTCGAAGAACTGAAGACGCTCGCCACCGAGTGGCTGGAGGATTCCGATCTTCTGATCGCGCAGAAATTCATCCCGACCGAATATGACTGGCGCGTCGGCGTGCTCGGCGGGCAGCCGCTGTTTGCCGTGCATTATCTGATGGCGAAAAAACACTGGCAGATCGTCAACCACAAGGCCAGCGGCAAGCCCGACCAGGGCGGCATCAAGACCTTCACGCTGAAAGAGACGCCGCCGCATGTCGTCGACACCGCGGTGAAGGCGGCGCGGTGCATCGGCGACGGGCTTTACGGCGTCGATCTCAAGGAAACCAAGGATGGCGTCTTCGTCATCGAGGTCAACGACAACCCGAACCTCGACCATGGCTGGGAGGATTCCGGCGAAAAGGACGAAGTCTGGGTGCGGCTGACGCAATGGTTCCTGGAGCGGCTGGACCGTCCCGGGCGTTAGTTTGCCGCCCCGGGCGGCAATTCAACCGAGGGGGAAAAATGCAGTTCATCGTCATCGAGGATTTCACCGGCTGCGACCGCAAGGAGATCTACCGCCGTTTCGGCGAGCGCGGCAGATTGAAGCCGGACGCGCTTGTCGTGCACCACTCCTGGATCGCGGCTGATATGAGCCGCTGCTTCCTGCTGGTCGAGGCCGATGACGTCACGCTGCTGCAGCGCTGGGTCATCGAATGGTCTGACCTGGTGGAGTTCGAGATCATTCCCGTGGCGACGAACAAGGACATGGTCGCCGCACTGGCCGGCCATCTCTGAGCAGTTCGGTCCATCAGCCGAGCACCGGCGAACCCACCGACCGCCGGCATTCCTCAATCAGCCAATTGCGAAACGCCGCCACCAGGTCGCGCCTTGCACTGCGTTCCGGGATCGTCAGGCAATATGGCTGACGCAGCGCGATCGATAGGGCATTCGCCCGGACCAAACGGCCGTCTTCCAGCGCCCCGGCGCAATAAATGCCTTGCGCCAGCGCCACGCCCAGCCCTGAAATGGCAAGGTCGAGCGCTGCCCGCGACGAGTTCGCCGACAGGCCGCGCTGCACTGCGCGGCCGGGTTCTATGCCCGCCGCCTCGAACCAGGTGCGCCAAGACGGAAACGACGCGCCGGTCGGTCCCCAGTCGGTGTGAATCAGTGGCAGGCCGGCGAGGCTGTCGGTTTGGGCGGTGAGTTCTGGCGCGCAGACGGGGTAGACGGCGTCCCTGACAATGTCTTCGGTCGGGTGTTCACGATAGTGCGGGCCGAAGGACAGCCGGATGTCGATCAGTTCGCGGTCGAACGGCACCGGATCGTCATCGCCGCGCAGGGATATGTCGACGGCGCCGTGGCTGGCCACAAAGCCGGCGAGACGTTCGGAAAGCCAGCCCATCGCCATGGACGGCGGCACCGATATGACAAGCCGCGGGCGGAAGGCATCGCTGCCACGCGCGATGCTGCCGATCTCCCGAAAAGCCAGGGTCAGCCGGGGCAGCATCTCGACGCCGGCTTCCGTCAGCATCACGCGGCGGTTGACGCGATGGAACAGTTTTCGACCCATCTGCTCCTCGAGGGTGCGAATGAGCTGGCTGACCGCGGCCGCCGAGATCGAGAGCTCATCCGCCGCTGCGGCGAAACTCCCCGAGCGCGCCGCCGCCTCGAAGGCTTGAAGTCCTCTCAGGGAAGGAAGCGCGGTCATGGGCTATCCGATAGTAAGGTAAGCTTATCTATGTCGCAGAAATCCTCGTTTTTCGAAAGCTTTCTTATTCGAGTAGCTTGGCGCCATGACCGTATCGGCCCAGTTTGAACCCAGAGACCATCGCGACGTCGTCGCGTCTCTGACCAATGAGCAGCGCAGCCGCCTGGCCGGCAAGTCGGACGGGCCGGGTCTGGTCCAACTCGCCTTCCATCTCGGCGCGATTGTGGCTATCGGCGGGCTGATTGCGGCCAAGGTGCCGTACTGGCCGCTGTTGATGTTGCCGCAAGGCATTCTCATCGTCTTCCTGTTCACGCTGCTGCATGAGACGGTGCACAGGACGGCGTTCGAGACGCAGTGGCTCAACGATGCCGCCGCAAGGGTCTGCAGCCTGGCGATCGCGCTGCCCGCCGACTGGTTTCGCTATTTCCACTTCGCCCATCACCGTTTCACCCAGGATCCAGAGAACGATCCGGAACTCGCCTTCCCGAAACCGGAGACGATGCGGCAATACATCGTCCACGTCTCGGGCCTGCCGGTGTGGTGGGGGCATTTGCAGACACTCTACACCAACGCGATTGGCGGCTGCCACGACAGCTACGTGCCGCCGAAAGGCCTGCCCAAGGTGCGCACTGAAGCCCGCGCCATGATCGCTTTCTATGTCGTGGTCGCCGCGCTAGCCCTGTGGTTCGAGGCAAGTGTACTGCTCTATGTCTGGATCGTGCCGGCGCTGCTCGGCCAGCCTTTCCTCAGGCTCTATCTGCTGGCCGAGCATGGCCGCTGCCCGCTTGTCGCCAACATGCTGGAAAACACCCGCACCACGCTGACCAACTGGCTGGTGCGCAAAGTCGCCTGGAACATGCCGTATCACGCCGAGCACCACGCCTATCCCGGCGTGCCCTTCCATCAGCTGCCGGCCTTCCACCAGCTGATCGAGCGCCATCTCAAAGTCGTCGAACCCGGCTATGTCAGCTTCCACGAGAAATACGTCGAGACCTTGCGCTGAGGCGCTCGGCCGTCAGCGTAGCGTCTGCTCAACGAGCGTGACGAAATAGCGGAGCACGGTGGGGACGATGGCGTCGTTGAAGACATAGCGATCGCCGTGCAGCCCTTCGCCCAGTCTGACCGCTCCTGCGCCAACCCAGGCATAGCAGCCGCCGGCTTCGCGGACCATGTAGGCAAAATCCTCGCAGCCGAGGCTCGGGTTGAATGCGGTCTCGACCTGCTCGCGGCCGACAACCGCGGTTGCCGCCTGGACGGCCCGGTCAGTGGCAGCCGACGTGTTGACCAGCGGCGGGTAGCCTTTCTTGTAGGCGAGCTTGGCGGTGAGTGCATGCGCCGAGGCAATGCCTTGCGCGATGTCGCCGATCAGCCTTTCGCAATCGTCCGACAAAGTGGGCTCGAAGAAGCGGCAGGTTCCCTGCAGCCAGACCTTGCCCGGCACGATGTTGCCGACATTGCCGCCATGGATCTGGGTGATCGAAACGACCAGCGCCATTTGCGGGTCGACCGAACGGCTGACGATGCGCTGCACGGCTTGAACGAAGGCGCCGGCCGCGAGCACGGGATCGTCGCCTAGCTGCGGCATGGCGGCATGTGCGCCGGTCCCTTCGAAGGTCAGTTCGAAAGTGTCGACGGCAGCCATCATCGCCCCGGCACGGGCCGCGATCTTTCCGAGCGGCAGCCCCGGCCAGCTGTGGACGGCGTAGACGGCTTCCACGGGGAAGCGCTCGAACAGTCCGTCCTCGATCATCCGCATGGCGCCGCCTTCATTTTCTTCCGCCGGCTGGAAGATGAAACAGACGGTGCCGTCGAAGGCTCTGTTGTCGGCGAGCAGCTTGGCGGCGCCGAGCAGCATCGCGATGTGCCCGTCGTGGCCGCAGGCATGCATCACGCCGTCTTTCTTCGACGCATATGGCAATCCTGTCTTCTCCAGCACGGGCAAGGCATCGAGTTCGGCCCGAAGCCCGATGGCGCGCACGCCTGGTCGTCCTCTGAGGACGCCAACCACGCCGGTGCCGCCTTTGCCTTCATGAACCTCGTCGAGCCCGAAGGTGCGCAGCTTGTCGGCGACGAAGCGCGCGGTCTCATACTCTTGGAAACCGAGTTCGGGGTTGGCGTGGATGTGATGCCGCCATTCCACCACCTGCGGGGTGAGGGCGGCGATGGGGTCGTTGTGCAGCATTGCGCTCTCCTTGCCGGCTATCGTAAATTCGGCCTTGTCGATGCCAGCACGTAAAGGATTTGCGCCGGCAGCGTCTTGAACAGGATTGACCGTGTCTGGAATTCAACAGCCTCAGGAGACGACGCAGTTCTGGCGTCATCCGCGCTTTCGCGATCTTGGCATGCTCAAGGCGCGCTTCACGCGGCATCGCTACCAGCTGCACACGCACCCGACCTATGTCGTCGCCCTGATCACGCAAGGGTGCGAGCGGGTCCGCATCGGCAACGAGACTGTCCTCGCGCCGTCGGGCACGGTTCTGCTCGTCGATCCGGAGATATGGCATGACGGCGAGGCGGGTGCCGACCAGGGTTGGGCTTACCGCACCTTCTATCCGTCGGCCTCGCTCATGGGTGCGATCGCGGACGAACTCGGGCAGGATCGCCCGCCGTTGTTTTCGCAAGCGATCGTCGATGATGCCGATCTCGTCCAGGCAGTAGGCGTCGCGCACTTGGCTTCGACATCGGGTGATGCCACGAGCGCCGAAACATCCATGCTGATCGCCTTGCGCAAGCTCATCCTGCGCCACGGCGATTGGGGCGGCCGGCGGCGCGAGGCGGTCGAAAGCTTCGGATCGAAAAGCCGGCTCCAGGTCTATGAACAGGTCATCGAAGACCATCTGAACTCGGACCTCGATTTGCAGCGGCTCGCTGAAGCCGCAGGCGTGACGCGCTTTCAAGTTATCCGCGATTTCAGGAAAGTGCTGGGTCTCACCCCTGCTGCCTTCATCCGTGACCGCAGGCTGCGCCGTGCCGATCTGCTGATCCGGCAAGGTTCAGATCTCGCCGGTGCCGCCTTTGCGGCCGGCTTCTCCGACCAAAGCCATCTCTCGCGCACCTTCCGCGCCGCGCATGGAATGACGCCGGGGATGTTCAGGCGCGCCGGGACGCTGCCCTCGTCTTGAGAAGTCGAGCCATGTCGGCGGCCTTTGACGGCATGCCGGTCAGAAAGCCCTGCGCCTCGGCGCAGCCAGCCTTGCGCAATATGTCGAGCTGCGTTTCGGTCTCGACGCCTTCGGCGGTGACGGTGATGCCAAGTTCGGCACCAAGCCCGATGATCGTGCGCACGATCGCCGCCGTGTCCTTGCTGTCGATATCGTGGATGAAGGAGCGGTCGATCTTGATCTTGTCGACGGGAAAACGCCTGAGATAGCCGAGCGACGAATAGCCGGTGCCGAAATCGTCGAGCGCGATGCGGATACCGAGTTCGCGCAGCTGCCTCAGCGTCTTCAGCACCGTCTCGCTCTCATCCATCAGCACGGTCTCGGTGATTTCCAGTTCGAGCCGGCTGGCCGGCACACCGGAAACGGCCAGCGCCGAAATCACGCTGCGGGCAAAGTCGGCGCTTCTGATCTGCACTGCCGAGACATTGACGGCGATGCGCATTCCAGGCGGCCAGCCGGCGGCCACGCTGCAGGCCTGTTTCAGCGCCCATTCGCCCAGCGGAACGATCAGCCCGCTGTCTTCGGCGGCCGCGATGAAATCGTCGGGCGCCACCAGGCCGCGCGTCGGTGAATTCCACCGCATCAACGCTTCGGCGCCGACGATCTTGCCCGACGCGATGTTGGTGATCGGCTGGAACTCCAGCACGAACTCCCGCCGTTTCAGTGCCGTCTCGAGATCGGTTTCGAGCGCCAGGCGCGCCCGCACCAAGGCATCCATGCCGGGCTCGAAAAAGCGGTAAACGTTGCGGCCTTCGCTCTTGCCGCTGTAAAGCGCCATGTCGGCGTTCTTCAAAAGCGTGTCGGCGTCCTTGCCGTCACCGGGATACAGCGCGATGCCAAGGCTGATGCCGACATGCATGTCGCGGCCCTTGTCGCGAAACGGCTGGCTGACGACAGCGACGATGCGTTTTGCCAGTTGTTCCGCATCGGTGGCGCCTTTGGGATTAAACTGCAGGATGGCGAACTCGTCGCCACCGAGGCGGGCGACCACATCGGTGTCGCTGCGCAGGCTGTGCCGCAACCGCTCCGCCACGCATTTCAGCAGCCAGTCACCGGCCGGGTGTCCCCAGGTGTCGTTAACGGCCTTGAAGCGATCGAGGTCGAGCGAGAAGATCGCCAACGGTGTATCGCCGGCCATCGCCTGGTCGAGCCGTTCGCGAAACATCGAGCGGTTGGGCAGGTCGGTCAGCGTGTCGTAATGGGCAAGGTGGCTCATGCGCTCTTCGGCGCGCCGGCGCTCGGTGATGTCTTCGAAGGTCGCCACCCAGCCGCCACCGGTAAGCGGCCGGCGCGCAACCAGCAGCGTTCGGCCATCGGCAAGGCTGCGGTCTGTCGAACGCTCCTCACCGGCCTGTAGGCTGGCTCTGGTGTTGGCGATCTCGCCGTCGATGTCCATCGACGGATAAATGCGCAGTCGCACCATCTGTTCGAGCAGGGCGCGCTGGCTCATGCCGAGCGGGAAGTCGTCAGGCGTGACCTTGTAGAGGTCGAGGAAGCGCTGGTTGCGCACGATCAGCGTGCCTTCGGCGTCGTACATCAACAGGCCTTGCGACATGTTGGCGAGCGCCGCATCGAAGCGGCGGTGCTGCTCCTTCAGTTCCTGCTCGGCCCGCCTTTGCTCCGTAATGTCCTCATAGATCGACACCCAGCCGCCTGAGGCCAGCGGCCGGTGCGTGATGGAAACGATACGTCCGTCCGACAGTATTTCCTCGTAGGTCGAGGCTTGCGCGCGCTCGATATAGGGCTTGCGGATGGCATACAGGTCTTCGGCGCTCTGTGAGGCGACACCGATGTCGACGCTGTGCTTTAGAATGTCCAGGAACGCGATGCCGGGCCGCACGATCTTCGCGTCGAGGGAGAAGATGCTGATATAGTTGCCGTTGCAGATGATCATCCGCTCGTCGGCGTCGAACATGCACAGCCCATGCGACATATTCTCGACGGCCGCGGAAAAGCGCTCGTTCTGGTGGCGCAGTTCGTCGGCGATCTGCCGTGGCGCGGCGACGCCTCCGGCTCCCCGTCTGCGGACGGGCGAACCACCCTTGACGTGCGCAACGGACATGAGGCGTGCCTGCTGACCGTGATCGAAACCCGGTACTGTGGTTACCGCTGGTTAATTTAGCGTATGTTCACTGCGCCGAATGCACGGCAACCGTTGCCTGGCGTTGCTTTTCAAGCGTTGCGTAGCGTTTGAGGAAGGCAGCTTGCGCCGAGGTCACCGAGTGCGGCTTAAAGTCGAAGCGGTCGGCATTGAACCCGCGCGGCCGGCCGAAGAACTCGGTTGCTTCCGCGGTCGAGAAACCGGCAAGCAGCGTCGCCTCGTAATAGGCGGCGATCTGGTCGGCGCGCTTGATCTCCTTGCGCAAGCCGACGCCGAGTTCGGGCGGCAGCGAAAAGCGCTGATGGATGGCGCGCTGGAGACGCAGCTCACACTCCTTGTAGGAGCCGCCCATTACCGATTTGAACGGCGAGATCATGTCGCCGATGACATATTCCGGCGCGTCATGCAGCAGTGCTGCCAACTGAGCGTTGGCCGAGGCGTCCGGCTGCAACTCGCTGAACAGAGCCTCGACCAGCAGCGAATGCTGGGCAACCGAAAAGGCGTGATCGCCGCGGGTCTGGCCGTTCCAGCGGGCGACGCGGGCAAGCCCGTGGGCGATGTCGGAGATTTCGATGTCGAGCGGCGAGGGGTCGAGCAGGTCGAGCCGCCGTCCCGACAGCATGCGCTGCCACGCGCGCGGTGGCGCTCCGACGCGATCGGCAGCCATCAGGCATCCTCCGCGCCGATGGCTTCCCTGGGAAAGCTGAACTGCGCCCAGGCCGGGATGGCGAGCGAGACGGTGACATCACCGGCCAGTACCGGCTGGCCAGCGTCGAGCGCCGCCTTGACCCGGTCGATGCGGGCAATGGTGAGGCCGGCCGTGCCCGCGGTCGAGCCGAGCGTGCCGACCGGCCGCCCCGCAACCGTCAGCTCCGAGCCCGGCGCGGGCAAGGCATGGTCGGCCGAAACGATCAGCACGCGCCGCCTGGCGGTGCCGCGATGCTGCATGCGCGAGACCACTTCCTGGCCGACATAGCAGCCTTTCTTGAAGCCGACGCCGCCGGTCTCGTCGAGCAGCACGTCGTGAGGGAAGGCATCGCCGAGCTGATAATCGGGACCGCTTTCGGCAATGCCGTTGGCGATGCGGAGCGCCTGCCACGCGGCGAGGTCGCCGCCTTCGGGCGCACCACCATAGGAGCGGCTCACAGCCACCTCGCGGAAGCGGGCATCGGCAAGTACCGTTGAATTAGACTGTGAAGCGCTTGAATCATCGCCCCACGCAGCCGTCACAAGCACTTGATCCTGCCTGGCAATCTCGGCCTTGGCGCGCAGCTTGTAAAGCATCAGCCGGCGCAGGAAATCGTCTGCGATGTCGGCACGGCAATCCAGCCGGAATGCGTTCTCGCCGCTATGCGAGATCAGGAAATCGAACAGGATCTTGCCTTGCGGCGAAAGCAGCGCACCTGGCTTTGCCGCGTCGACGGCCAGCGTGTCGAGGTCGGTGGTGAGGATATTCTGCAAAAAATGCTCGGCATCCGGGCCTGACACGGAAATGAGGGCGCGGTCTTTGAACAGGGCAAAAGGCATGGGCGGCAAAGAACCTGATCTTGCAAAACAGTCGGCCTTTACGTAAGCCGACGATACTCCCCCCGCAAGAGACCGAACGCCCATGGCCACCACCTACGACCTCATCCTGACAGGCGGCACTGTGGTCAACCATGCTGGCGAGGGCGCGCGCGATGTCGGCGTCAAGGGTGGTCGCATCGTCGCAATGGGCGATCTTCGCCAAGCTTCGGCCGGCGAAGCGATCGACTGTCGCGGGCTGCACGTCCTGCCCGGCGTCGTTGACAGCCAGGTGCATTTTCGCGAGCCGGGGCTGGAGCACAAGGAAGATCTCGAGAGTGGATCTCGCGCCGCTGTTCTGGGCGGGGTCACCGCCGTCTTCGAAATGCCCAACACCAATCCGCTGACCACCAGCGAGGCGGCGCTTGCCGACAAGGTGCGCCGCGCCACCAGCCGGATGCATTGCGACTTCGCCTTCTGGGTTGGCGGCACGCGCGAGAATGCCAATGATGTCGGTGAGCTCGAGCGGCTGCCGGGTGCTGCCGGGATAAAGGTGTTCATGGGCTCGTCCACCGGCGACCTGCTGGTCGCGGACGACGAGGGTGTCGCATCGATCCTGCGCAACACCCGCCGCCGTGCCGCCTTTCACTCGGAGGACGAGTTCCGGCTGCGCGAGCGCCTTGGCCTGCGCGTCGAGGGCGACCCGTCATCGCATCCCGTCTGGCGCGATGAGATCGCGGCGCTTCGCTGTACCGAGCGGCTGGTGCGCATCGCGCGAAACACCCGCGCCCGCATCCATGTGCTGCACATCTCCACCGCCGAGGAAATCATCTTCCTCCAACAGCACAAGGATGTCGCCACCTGCGAGGCGACGCCGCACCATTTGACGCTCGCCGCCGACGACTATGCGCGGCTGAGCACGCTGATCCAGATGAACCCGCCGGTGCGGGCGGCACGCCATCGCGACGGCGTCTGGCACGGCATTGCGCAAGGCATCGTTGACGTGCTGGGCTCCGACCACGCCCCGCACACGCTGGCCGAGAAGGCAAAGCCCTATCCGGCCTCGCCGTCTGGCATGACCGGGGTGCAGACGCTGGTGCCGATCATGCTCGACCACGTCAATTCAGGCCGGCTGACCCTGCAGCGCTTCGTCGACCTCTCCAGCCACGGCCCGCAGCGCATCTTCGGCATGGCCAGGAAAGGCCGCATCGCCGCCGGCTACGACGCCGACTTCACAATTGTCGATATGAAGCGCCGCGAAACCATCACCAATGCGCAGGCCGGCTCCAGGGCCGGCTGGACGCCCTATGACGGCAGGGAAGTCACCGGCTGGCCGGTCGGCACGATCGTGCGCGGTCGTCGCGTGATGTGGGACGGCGAGATCGTCACGCCAGGACAGGGCAGGCCGGTGGAGTTTTCCGAGGCGCTGCCGGCTTAGGCGGCCGGATAACGAACCACCATACGTGTCCTCGGCTACGGATCCCCGTTCGACCGCCAGGCGGGACAGGCCAATACCGCGGCGTATTTACTAACCAAAGCGGTGCATTGATCTGCCGAATCCGTCACTCTCTTTGTTTGGATGCAATTCGGACGGAAAGCCGTTTCACACTTTTCCTGGAATTACTCTGGAAAGCATCCGGCAAGACAGACTCTAATTCTCGTTTATTGGGGGGGAATTATGCTCAAATATATGTCCGCTATCTTGATCATTCTGGGTATGACTGAAGTTTCGGCAAATGCCCTGGATACCCCGAAGCAGGGTGTGTCTGAATTGAGCGGATCGGAATTCAACTACTCTATAATCGACCTGGGTTCGAACAAGAGACGCATAGAGGTCATTCATAACAGAGAAAAGTATGATGGGCCGCTGGCGGAGATGTCGTTCCGAGATCGGCATCTGCAAGTTTTTGGAATGGTGGCGAGATTGATCAAGGGTAGTTGCCAAAATGGCGTCAGCGCCCTGGGGAGTATAGCCGTAAGCAGGGATCCTGAACAAGACGAGGATCCCGACGCTGAGCATCCTCAAATTTTCACTTGGGAATACAGTTGTAAATAAGCGCCTCAACCGCGCAGAGAGAGACAGCTATTCGCCGGCCGTTCAATCCCCGGCGACGAAAAACGTCCACTGCCCGGTGGGCGTAATGCCGACGCGGTAGAAGATGTAGGCTCCGAACTGCTTCATGTCGTCATAGTCGCCGGCGGTGACGATCTTGAACAGTTCGACCCGCTGCCTGGCGTTGAGCTTGTCCAGCGGCAGGGCGAAGAAATACGGCCAGACATAGAGTTCCTGCGGTGTGCCGACGTCTACATGGACATAGCCGGCATTGAGCACCTCTTCCAGGATAGCGAGGATTTCCTGACCTTCCTTGTCGCCCGATAGCCCTTTCAGGAACGCGATCGGGTCGCCCTCGATTTCGCCCAGCGACAATTGGGTCATGGTGTCGCCCTTGCCGATCAGCGACCGCAGCTTCTCGATGTCGCCGCTGACGCAGGCCTCGACCATCAAATCGCGCATGCGCCTGACGGGCTCCGGCAATTTGGAAAGGTCGTAGACGACTTCAGGCACCGGCCCTTCGGGATCGGCACGCGGGTTGGCCACGCCGCCATCGTTGGCGGGGGCTTCCGGCTGGCTTTGTCCGGGCTCTGACGGCGATTTCGGCTGGCTGGCCGCCGGCGGCGTCGTGCCGGGCAGATCGGGCATTGGCACTGAATTTTCAGACGGCGCCGTCTCACCATTGGCTGGTGGCCCGGCAGGAGCTGGAAGCTCCTCGCGCTTGATCTCGCCCAGCGCGCAGGCAGGGTTGCTGGTCAGGACAAGCGCCAGCGGAACCGCGGCGCAAGAGGCGGCAAGCCAGATGCTGAGGACCACGCCGCGAGGCCGGCCTGACATCGAAAAATTCACCGCTTGCCTCTCCTTGGGCCTAGGCTGTTCAGGCATGATGCCCAAACGGCGCGCCGTCGTCAAAGAACCGGTAAGCTGGCGATGCACCCTCTGAGACGCGCGACGCCTAGTGCCGAAACCGCTCCGGCTCGAAGGCGCCGGCGATCACCTTTTCACGCATGCGGTCGAGCAGGGCAAGGGCCGAGGTCTCGCCATTGGCTCGCAGCATCTCGCCGAACGCGGTTTCAAGCGCTGCCTCGGCGATGATTTCAGGTTCTATGCCGGCCGACAGACCTTCCGCCCAGGCCTCGCTATGGCTTTCCACCGCGGTCAGGCGCTTTTCTTCCCTGACAAGCGCGTCGATGTCGTTGACGCCATGTTCCATTTGCGATGTCCACCTTTTCAAGCGGCGGTCCGACGGGTCGGATCCGGCTTGGGCTGCCCCTATCTCACGCGGGCTAAGTAAGTATCTGTAAATACGACATTTTTTTGATCGTCTTTACAAACTTCGTCGCCTGCGTTCGGTCCGATTCAAACTTAGCCGATTAGACCGGTGAGCGGGATGAAAACCTTCAGTTTGAGTTAATTCCGCATTCGCGCGCTAACGTTTCGTTAATACTGTTGCGCAAGTGCAACACCAAGATTGCATCAACGTGCCGTGGATACAAGGCGGGTGCTCGAAAAGGCGTTGGCTAAACGCCGTCTGGCGCTCGTCAGTTGCCGTAACGCGAGGCGATGTCGCGCGACAGCGTCTCGCCTTCCTTCATGTAGCGGCTGATGGCTTCGGTCGCTGACGGCGTGCATTGGGTATAGGTGCCGCCGAAGGAACGGTAACCGCGGTTGAAGCTGGCGATGAAGCGGGCACGCCGCTCCGGATCGGGATTTTCCGAATCGATCAGCTTTTCCATCTCGGTGCGCCACTGGTCGCCCTTTTCGCCGCACAGATTGCGCAGGAAATGCAGCGACCCCAGCACCTCGGCCAGTCGCATCAGCCCGGGCTCGAACGGCGACTCGGCGGCCAGCGCCGGCTGCACGGCAAAAGCCGTGGCGGCGGCGATGCATGCGGCAAGGAACAGCGAGGTGCGGGTCATAAGTCTATCTGACGAAACATTTTGTCGCTTGCAAGGCGATTCTCGGAGCGGCAGATATCGGCCTGCTTCAGGCCAAAAGCTCTTCAGCCACCTCCATGACGTCACCCGCGAGCGGCAGCGTCGCCATTTCATCAAGACTATAGAAGGCGGCGGTCTCGGCATCGTCGCTGGCCGTCGCTTCGCCGCCGGCATAAACGGCGCCGAACACGGTCAGCAGATAGTCGACCGGGTGGTTCTCGCCGCTGCCGTCGATGTGGATGTCGCGAAGCGGACGATAGTCCTGCGCCCGCAGCCCGGTTTCCTCCAGCAATTCGCGCGACGCTGCTTCTTGCAGCGTCTCGCCGGGCTCGACCTTGCCGCCGGGAAAGGCATAAAGCCCCTGCGACGGCGGCCGCGCCCGTTTGACCAGCAGCACCGTCCTGCCGCGCACGACGGCGACCGAGACTGCGGGAAGTGTCTTGCGCTGCTCGTTCATCGATCTCGTTTTCGCCTATTTGAGGCCAGACCCTTGTGGACCGGCCGGCGGCATTGAGCTTTAGCGGTTGCGCAACGCCGGTTCCATCGCCACTTTCGCGATCGGATCATTTCATCGAGCTTGCCAATGTGCGGACGCTTTGCCCTGACGGCCAAGCCGGACCAGACCGCCGCCTTGCTCGGCCTGGCGGAGCTGGAGGATTTTCCGGCCCGCTACAACATCGCGCCGACGCAGCCGGTGCTAATGGCGCTGTCGGGACCGCCGCGCATGCCGGGCTCGAATTTCCCGGATCGCCAGGCGATGCTGGTGCGCTGGGGGCTGATCCCCACCTGGGTCAAGGACACCAGGGAATTTCCGCTGCTCATCAACGCGCGTTCGGAAGGCGCTATTGAAAAAGCCTCGTTCAAAGCCGCCATGCGCCATCGCCGTGCCTTGGTGCCGGCCTCCGGCTTCTATGAGTGGCAGCAATCCGGCAGCGGCAAGAAGGGCCAGCCCTACTGGATACGGCCGAGGCGTGGCGGGTTGATCGCCTTTGCCGGGCTGATTGAAACCTATTCCGAGCCGGGCGGTTCGGAAATGGACACCGGCGCCATTCTTACCGTCAACGCCAATGCCAGCATCGCCCATATCCATGACCGGATGCCGGTGGTGATCGCGCCTGAAGATTTTGACCGCTGGCTGGACTGCCGCACGCTCGAACCGCGCGATGTGGCCGACCTGCTCAAACCCGCGCTGCCCGATTTCTTCGAGGCAATTCCGGTCTCCGACCTCGTCAACAAGGTCGCCAACACCGGGCCGGAGATACAGGACATGGGCATCGTCGAGCCCGGCAAGGTCAGGCGCCAGAAGCCCGGCGCGGACGGCAGTCAGATGACGCTGTTTTAGAGCGCGTTCCCAAGAAGCCAGTCCGGCCTTCGGGAAGAACCTGCTCAATAGGAAGAGCTGTTGTTTCAGGCGCGCTATGGGGCCTCAGCCTTCCGTTCCGGCGCACGCCTTGTCGGCGGCGGCACGATGCCTGTTCAGGCAGCGCGGGGCGAAGTGATTTTCGGCGCCGGCTTTTTATTCTTCGCGGTATGGAGAAGGGCGGCGACGATCGCGGCCGGGCCGATCGCACGGTAGTGGTTGGCGAGCGCCGGTTGCTTGGCGCGGCTCGATTCCTGCTTGGTTCGTGACATCGATCTCTTCCCTGGTAACATTTCCGTGTCTGCGTTTGCCGGCCGAATCTGACCGAATCGTGACCTATGGTGGACTAGCCGGCGAATGTTTCATGACTGTGCCGACATGTTTAATAAAATGTTTCAGCGGCTCCTGACCTATGATCCAGCGACGCTTTTGCCGGAAGTTGCGACTTGACGGCAACACCGGCCAAGGCGATAAAGCCGCCGATGAAAACGTTTTCCGCCATTTGTGGCATTTGCATTATTGGCTAGCTTCGCGCTGGTCCGGACGTTTTCGCCTCATCTTTCCCCAGAGTGGACAAACGCCCCGGCCAGCAGGCTGGAGCCGATTTGTGCCTTGGCACAGGTTAGACTCCATCCAGAACTTAACGGGCCGGAAGGGCACGCATGTCTGACGCATCGAAGGGTCTCAGCCTCTACAACACGCTAACGCGGACGAAGGACGTGTTCCTCCCGATCGACCCGTCGAATGTGCGCATGTATGTCTGCGGCCCGACCGTCTACGACTTTGCCCACATCGGCAATGCGCGTCCGGCGATCGTCTTCGACGTGCTGTTCCGTTTGCTGCGTCACCTCTATGGCGAGGCTGGTGTCACGTATGTGCGCAACATCACGGATGTCGACGACAAGATAAACGCCCGCGCGCTGCGCGATTTCGGCGCCGAGATCGCGTCGGGAAGCCTGACGCTCAACGAGGCGATCCGCCGCGTCACCGAAAAAACCGCCGATCAGTACCACAAGGATGTCGCCGCACTCGGCTGCTTGCCGCCGACGGTCGAGCCACGCGCCACCGAGTTCGTCGCGCGCCGCGCCGACGGCAAGGTTGACATGATCACCCTTATCGAACGTTTGATCGAACGCGGCCACGCCTATGTCGCCGCCGGCGAAGTGCTGTTCGACACCGCCTCGATGCCGGATTATGGCGAGCTGTCGAAGCGCAATCTCGACGAACAGCAGGCCGGTGCGCGAATTGCCGTCGACGCTCACAAGAGGAGCCCGGGGAATTTCGTGCTGTGGAAATTGTCGTCACCGGAGGAGCCCGGCTGGGACAGCCCATGGGGCAGGGGCCGGCCCGGTTGGCATATCGAGTGCTCGGCCATGTCGGCCGCCTATCTCGGCGACGTCTTCGACATCCATGGCGGCGGCCTCGACCTGATCTTCCCGCACCATGAGAACGAGATCGCCCAGTCGCGTTGCGCCCACGGCACCGACGTCATGGCCAATGTCTGGATGCACAACGGCTTCCTGCAGGTCGAGGGCCAGAAAATGTCGAAGAGCGTCGGCAATTTCTACGCCATCGCCGAACTGCTGGAAACCGACACTTTCGGCGGCCGCAAATGGCCGGGCGAGGTGCTGCGGCTGGCGATGCTGATGACGCATTACCGCGAGCCGATCGATTTTTCCGTACGCAAGCTGGAAGAGGCCGAGAATACGCTGCGCAAATGGAAGCGCGCCGCCGATCTCTCCCCGTCGGCAGGGCAAGTTCCGGCGGAGGTTGTGGCGGCGCTGTCTGACGACCTCGCCACCTATGCCGCCTTCCAGCAGCTCACGCAGCTTGCCGGTGAGGCCGCGGAGGGCAACGAAGCGGCCGCATCGCTGAAGGCATCGCTGTTGTTCCTCGGCTTCGATATCGGCGCGGCCAAGGTCGACGAGGCAGCGATCGCCAAGGCGATCGCCAAGCGCTTGGAACTGATTGCAGCGAAAAACTGGGCCGAGGCCGACCGCATCCGCGACGAGCTTCTGGAGCAAGGCGTGCAGCTGAAGGACGGCAAGGATCCTGTCACCAACGAACGCGTGACGACGTGGGAGGTGAAGCGGTGAGGGTGGCGCGAGACACCGTTGTAAGATTGGCGAAGGCCGGAGCGACAGCCAATCTCCCCCCTTGCGGGGGAGATGTCCGGCAGGACAGAGGGGGGTTCGAAGGAACGCCAGCGTTCCTTCTTGCCCACTTTCATTTCGGCCACTTTCTGAGAACGCAATGGCTGCCGGTTGAGACGCTGGCGGGACAGCACCCCCCTCTGTCCTGCCGGACATCTCCCCCGCAAGGGGGGAGATCAGCCCTCGCCTTGGTTTTCGCTAATCGCCAGCGCGGAGTGGCCTGAGCATGGGTCACGACCTCGTTCCATCGCGTCAGCGCAAGAATGCAAAGTCCATGCGTCGCGTCATGACCGATGCCGAGCTGAAACTGTGGAATGAGTTGCGGGCTCACCGGCTGATGGGGATGAGCTTTCGCCGACAGGTACCGATTGGACCCTACATTGTCGACTTCGCCTGTTCGGCCCACCACCTCGTAGTCGAGGTTGATGGCAGTCAGCATGCCGACGTAGAAGATGCAGAACGCGACAAGGCACGCAGCGCTCAATTGAGTGCCAGTGGCTGGACCATCCTGCGCTTCTGGAACGACGACGTCATCCGCGATATCGACAATGCCTGCCAGCACATCGTCATCGGGGCCGGCTTGGCCGGCGCCGACGTGCCGGCGCCAGCAAGGGAGGAGCTTGTTTCATGATCGACCATCTCGGCATCAATGTCGCCGACTTCGACGCGTCGAAAGCCTTTTATGACCAGGCGATAGCGCCGCTTGGCGCCTCGCTGATCTACATGGTGCCACTGGAATATACCGGCGGCGCCAAGGTCGGTGGCTATGGCCGCGACCGGCCGGTGTTCTGGCTGCACGCCAGCGATGACAAGCCGAGGACCCATCAGCACGTCGCCTTCACCGCGCGCAGCCGCACCGAGGTCGACGCCTTCCATGCCGCGGCGCTCGCCGCCGGCGGCAAGGACAATGGCGGGCCGGGGCTGCGCCCGCATTATCACCCGGACTACTACGGCGCCTTCGTCTTGGATCCCGACGGCAACAATGTCGAGGCCGTCTGCCATGCGCCCGAATGACTATGAAACGGAGTGAGACGCCATGAGCCTCGACAACCGGCCGATCTACACCGGTGGCTGCCAGTGCGGCGCGGTGCGCTTTCGCGTCGAGGGTGCGCTGGGTGACGCCTCGGTCTGCCATTGCCGCATGTGCCAGAAGGCGTTCGGCTCATTTTACGCGCCCCTGGTCTCGGTGCGTGGCGCCAAACTCGACTGGACGCGCGGCGAACCGAAATATTTCGCCTCGTCCAGCCATGTCGATCGTGGCTTTTGCGCCAATTGCGGCACGCCGCTGACCTTTACCGCGCCCGACGGCATCGGCCTCGCCATCGGCGCCTTCGACAATCCGGCTGATATCGTGCCGCTGATCCAGTGGGGCACGGAGGCAAAACTTCCCTATGTCGATACCATCCCGCAATTGCCGGGCGAGGACACTATGGCCGACATGTCGTCGGCGCCTTATCTCGCCGAGCTCGTCTCCTACCAGCATCCCGACCATGACACCGAACAATGGCCGCCAGAGGAAAAGTTATGACCGATGAAGTTCGAACCGGCGGCTGCCAGTGCGGTGCCGTGCGTTTCCGCATCAAGGGCAAGCTCGGCCGGGCGTCCATCTGCCATTGCCGCATGTGCCAGAAACAGTTCGGTTCGTTTTTCGGCGCGCTGGTGACAGTGCCCAAGGATGGCGTCGAATGGATGCGCGAAGAGCCCACCTATTTCCAGTCGTCGGTCAACATCGATCGCGGCTTCTGTTCCCGCTGCGGTACACCGCTGACCTATCGCCAACCTGGCGCACTGGAGATCGCCATCGGCGCCTTCGACGACCGCTCCGATCTGGCGCCGCAGATCCAGGTCAACTACGCGGTCCGATTGCCTTGGGTGGAAACGATCTTTGACCAGCCCGTGCATCAGGATCCGGATTTCTACTCCCGCCAGGAGCAGATCATCTCCTTCCAGCATCCCGACCACGAAACCACGGACTGGCCCGCGCACGGCCTGAAGATATGAGCAATGAAATGAACAGTGAACTTCGTACTCTTTATCCAGAGATCGAGGCGTTCGAGTCCGGCATGCTCGATGTCGGCGACGGCCATCATATCTACTGGGAGCGCTCCGGAACCAGGGGCGCCAAGCCGGCCGTTTTCCTGCATGGCGGTCCCGGCGGCGGCTTCTCGCCAAAACATCGGCAATTGTTCGACCCGAAGCTTTACGACGTCATCCTGTTCGACCAGCGCGGCTGCGGGAAATCGACACCCAACGCCTCGCTCGAGGCCAACACCACCTGGCACCTGGTTGCCGACATCGAGCGGCTGCGTGAGATGTGCGGCTTCGAAAAATGGCTGGTGTTCGGCGGCTCGTGGGGCTCGACGCTGGCGCTGGCCTATGCCGAGACGCATCCTAATCGCGTCAGCGAGCTTGTCGTGCGCGGCATCTACACGCTGACCCGCGCCGAACTCGAATGGTACTATCAGTTCGGCGTCTCCGAGATGTTCCCCGACAAATGGGAGCGTTTCCTGGCGCCAATTCCTGAAGCCGAGCGCGGCGACATGATGGCCGCTTACCGCAGGCGGTTGGTCGGCGCCGATGGCAAGGCGCAGCTGGAAGCCGCCCTTGCCTGGAGCCTGTGGGAAGGTGAGACGATCACGCTGCTACCGGAGCCGGAGACCAGCGACAAGTTCGGCGAGGACCACTTCGCCATCGCCTTTGCCCGCATCGAGAACCACTATTTCGTCCACGCCGGCTGGCTGGAGGAGGGGCAGCTTCTGCGCGATGCCCATAAGCTCGCGGATATTCCCGGCACAATCGTCCACGGCCGCTACGACATGCCGTGCCCGGCGCGCTATGCCTGGGCCCTGCATAAGGCCTGGCCGAAGGCGGATTTCCACCTCATCGAAGGCGCCGGCCATTCCTATTCGGAGCCGGGGATTCTGGATCGGCTGATACGCGCGACGGATGGGTTTGCGGGGAAATGACAGCGCGTGGCACCCCCCTCTGTCCTGCCGGACATCTCCCCCTCAAGGGGGGAGATTGGCTGTCATCGGCGCTTTCGCAAATCTCCGTCGCTGCAGGAAACGATCCGACGCTAAAGCTGCCGATCTTCCCCCTTGAGGGGGAGATGGCCGGCAGGCCAGAGGGGGGTGCTCGCGCGCCAACAGAACAATGACCAAACAACGCCTCTATCTCTTCGACACAACCCTCCGCGATGGCCAGCAGACGCCGGGCATCGACTTTTCCGTCGAGGACAAGATCGCGATTGCCAAGCTGCTCGATGAGTTCGGCATGGACTATGTCGAAGGCGGCTATCCCGGCGCCAATCCGACCGACACCGCCTTCTTCCAGCAGAAGCGCACGGCGAAGGCAAAGTTCGTCGCCTTCGGCATGACCAAGCGGGCAGGCGTGTCGGCATCCAACGACCCGGGCCTGGCAGCGCTCGTGCAGTCCAAGTCCGACGCCATCTGCTTCGTCGCCAAGAGCTGGGACTATCATGTCCGCGTCGCGCTCGGCTGCACCAATGAGGAAAACCTCGACTCGATCAACGCGTCGGTCGAAGCAGCTGTTGCCGCCGGCAAGGAAGCGATGGTCGATTGCGAGCATTTCTTCGACGGCTTCAAGGCCAATCCGGACTACGCACTGGCCTGCGCCAGGACCGCCTATGATGCCGGCGCGCGCTGGGTGGTGTTGTGCGACACCAATGGTGGCACGCAGCCCTCGGAAGTGCGCGCCATCGTCGACAAGGTCATTGTTTCAGGCATTCCGGGCGGCCATCTCGGCATCCATGCCCATGACGACACCGGCCAGGCGGTGGCCAATTCGCTCGCCGCCGTCGAGGCCGGCGTGCGCCAGATCCAAGGCACGCTGAACGGTATCGGCGAGCGCTGCGGCAACGCCAATCTGGTCTCGATTGTGCCGACGCTGGCGCTGAAGCCGGCTTTCGCCGATCGCTTCGAAACTGGCATCTCGGTTGAAGCGTTGACCGGTATTTCACGGCTTTCCCGCGCCTTTGACGAATTGCTGAACCGCGCTCCGGAAGCGCAGGCGCCCTATGTCGGCGCCTCAGCCTTCGCCACCAAGGCCGGCATCCATGCCTCCGCACTGGCCAAGGAGCCGGCGACCTATGAACATGTGCCGCCCGAGGCAGTAGGCAACCGCCGCCGCGTTATGGTTTCGGACCAGGGCGGCAAGGCCAATTTCCTCGCCGAGCTGAAGCGGCGCGGCATCGATGTGCCCAGAGACGACCATCGTCTCGATGCGCTGATCTCGGTGGTCAAGGAGCGCGAGGCCGAGGGCTACGCCTATGAGGGCGCCGATGCCTCCTTCGAGCTGTTGGCGCGCAAAATGCTGCACGGCCTGCCGGAGTTCTTCAACGTCACTTCGTTCCGCTGCATGGTCGAGCGCCGCTTCGATGCCAACGGCCAGTTGAAGACGGTCTCCGAAGCCATCGTCAAGGTGATGGTCGAGGGCGAGGAGAAGATGTCGGTGGCCGAAGGCCACGGCCCGGTCAACGCGCTCGACATCGCGTTGCGCAAGGACCTCGGCAAATTCCAGAGCGAGATCGCCGACATGGAGCTCGCCGATTTCAAGGTGCGTATCCTCAATGGCGGCACCGAGGCGATCACCCGCGTCCTGATCGAATCGCATGACGGCACCGGCGCACGCTGGTGGACGGTCGGCGTCTCGGAAAACATCATCGATGCGTCCTTCCAGGCGCTGATGGATTCGATCGTCTACAAGCTGATGAAGAACCGCGACATGGCGGGATTGGTGGCGGCGGAGTAAGCTTGCAGGACTTGGGTTCCTCGCCCCTCGAAGTGGGGCGAGGAACTGGCGGCGCCCCTTGAACCATCAGCGGAAGTCCATTGATCCATCATAATTTTGCGATGGTTTTGGATGGCCCACTGGGCCATAGCGTTTGCCATGGCCAGCGACACGATCCAGCCCGACGCCGACTCCAAAGCCCGCAGCGGCTTTCTCCTCGCGCTCGGCGCTTATCTGCTATGGGGCCTGTTGCCCTTCTACATGAAGGCGGTTGCGCATCTGCCGCTGATCGAGGTGATCGCCCACCGCATCGTCTGGTCGGTGCCGATTGCTGCTGCAGTGCTGGTCTGGGCCGGCCGCACAGCCGATTTCAAGGCGGCGATCCGCTCGCCGCGCAGCATCGCCATGGCGGCGCTGACGGCGACCCTGATCTCCGTCAACTGGGCCATCTATGTCTGGGCGATCTCGGTCGACCGCACCGTCGAGACCGCGCTCGGATACTACATCAACCCATTAGTTAGCATCGTCGTCGGCGCGTTGTTGCTCGGCGAGAAGCTCGACCGGCTGCAGATCGTGGCCGTGTTGCTGGCGGCGGTCGCAGTTGCCGTTCTGACCGTCGATGCCGGCAAATTGCCTTGGGTGTCGTTGGCGCTGGCGTTTTCCTTCGCTGCCTATGGGTTCTTCCGCAAGACGCTGCCGATCGGCCCGAGCCAGGGCTTTCTGCTCGAAGTGCTTTTGCTGTCGGTGCCGGCGCTTGCCTACATCGTCTTCCTGGTCGTCAACGGCCAGGACCATTTCATCTCCAGCAACGGCACCGATATGGCTTTGCTCATCGGCTGCGGCCCAGTCACCTCGGTGCCGCTGCTTCTGTTCGCCTTCGGCGCCAAGCTTCTGCGCCTCTCCACCATCGGCATCATGCAGTACATCGCACCGACCATGGTGTTCCTGATCGCCGTGCTGATTTTCGACGAGCCGTTCGGCACCACGCAAGCAATTGCCTTCGCGCTGATCTGGGCGGCATTGGCGATGTATTCCTGGTCGATGTTTCGTGGCCGTGAAATCCGCCCGGTGGCGTTGGCCCCGAAGTAGGGAGCCTTTCGATGTACGTGCTGCATATCGCCAACAAGAACTATTCGTCATGGTCGCTGCGGCCATGGGTGCTGATGCGCACCCTCGACATTCCGTTCGAGGAGCAATTGACGCCGTTTCCGACCGGGCCCAGTTTCGATCTCTACCGGGCGTTCTCGCCCAGCGGGCGCGTGCCTTGCCTGGTGGATGACGGCTGGGCTGTCTGGGATTCGCTGGCTATTGCCGAGTATCTCGCCGAGCGCCACCATGGTGTGTGGCCTGCCGAGGCCAAGGCGCGAGCCTGGGCGCGCTCGGCCGCCGCCGAAATGCATTCTGGTTTCACGGCCTTGCGCGGCGCATGCCCGATGAATTGCGGCTTGCGGGTGAAACCGTTGCCGATGTCGGACGCGCTGAAGCAGGATCTGTTCCGTTTGGGCGATCTCTGGAACGATGGCCTTGCCCTGTTCGGCGGGCCGTTCCTTGCCGGCGGCCATTTTACCGCCGTCGACGCCTTCTTTGCTCCGGTGGCGTTCCGTGTGCTATCCTATGGGCTGTCTTTCGAAGGGGCAGCTGCAGCCTATCCCCCGCAATTGCTTGGCCTGCCGGCCATGCAGGAATGGTATGCGGCGGGTCTCGCCGAAACCTGGCGGGAGCCGGACCATGAGGCGGAGGTCGCTGCCGCCGGCACCATCGTCGAGGATCTTCGCGCTACGACGTGATGGGCAGCGGGGCCTCTCTCACTATTCACTATCACATCTTATCAATCACCGACTGCACGCCTTCCGTCGGGGCATCGACCGACGACCCCGCCACCATGATGGCGGCGACGATTGCCTCGGGGTCTTCGACCACCAGCGGCCTGACCCGCTGTGCGGTGTGGATGAAGCCTTCGCTGGCCATATGGTCGAGCAGCGCCAGCATCGGATCCCAGAACCCTTGAACGTTGGCGAAGACGATCGGCTTGCGGTGATGGCCGAGCTGGCCCCAGGTCATGATCTCGACGATTTCCTCGACCGTGCCGATGCCGCCGGGCAGCGCCACAAAGGCGTCGGATTTCTCGAACATCTTGTGCTTGCGCTCGTGCATGTTGTCGGTGATCAGCAACTCGTCGAGCCGGTCAAGCGCGGTTTCGGTCGCCTCCTTGTTGATGAGGAAGCGCGGAATGATGCCCGTTACCTTGCCGCCGGCCTTGAGCGCGCCTTCGGCGACTGCGCCCATAATGCCTTTGGTGCCGCCGCCATAGACCAGCCGCAGGCCGGCTTTGGCGAGCGAGCGGCCAAGCAGGTGCCCGGCCTTGGCATAGATTTCATCGCGGCCCGGCGACGAGCCGCAGTAGACGCAGACGGATCGAATCGTGTTCATGCGTGATTGGTGATTGGGTCTGAATGCGGGGTCAAGCCCCTGAGGCTGACAAGCCCGGGCTTTTTCTTGTCGGTCCAGATAAAACACGCTAGACCGGCTTTAGGTGGCTAAGGGGCAGGGAAATATGGCAATTAATCCTTTGAAGGCGTTTCTGTTCGCGGCGGGTGGGACCGTCGCGATCGTCGGAACCGCCTATGTATCGGGCGCACTCGACCCGTATCTCAACCCCAAGCCGCCAGCGGAGATTGCAGCGCTGACGCCGCCGGCTGAGAAGCCGGCCGATTCCGGGACCGACGGAAGGCTGCCGCCGGCGCCTGCCGCGCCCGCCGATGTCAAGGCTCCGGCTGCACCTGCGGACGCAACCGCTCCCGCGACCGAAGCTGCGGCTCCGGCGGCACCTGCCGCGCCGGCTGCAGCCCCAGCAACTCCCGCGCCGGCCACGGCCGGCCCGGTTGCGCCGAGCTTCGACGTCGTGCGCGTCGAAGGCAATGGCTCGATCGTCATTGCCGGCAATGCGGCCCCGAATGCGAAGGTGGAGATTCTCAACGGCTCGACGGTGCTCGGCTCGACGGTCGCCGGTCCGGACGGCGCCTTCGTCATCGTCCTCGACGATCCACTGAAGCCCGGCGACTATACGATTGCGCTGCGCTCGACGACCGGCGAAGTGGTTACGCCTTCGGTGCAGACCGCCGTCGTTTCGGTTCCCAAGGACGCCGCCGGCCAGGTGCTGGCGATGGTCGAGGAACCCGGCAAGCCGGCCGAGCTGCTTAGCGTCCCGGCGCCTGAGACCAAGCCCGCGGCACCGGCCGCCGGCGATCAGGCTGCTGCCCCAGCCGCTGAGGCGCCTGCTACGGCAGCGCCTGCCGTGGCCGCGGCGGCGCCTGCCGCTCCCGCTGAAACAGCACCTGCTGCTCCGGCTGTGGAAGCCGCAACTGCCCCGGCAGCGCCAGCAGTACCTGCAACGCCGCGGGCTGCCGCCGTGGCTGAACCCAAGATCGTCGTCGAAGCGGTCGAGATCGACGGCAACAAGATCTTCGTTGCCGGTCTGGCTGACGCCGGCCGCAAGGTGCGCGCCTATGCCAACGATATCCTGCTTGGCGATGCGGTGACCTCGCCCGACGGTCATTTCCTGGTCGAGGCAACGCGCGATATCCCGGTCGGCAACTACAGCATCCATGTCGACGGTCTCGATGCCGACGGCGTGAAGGTGGTAGCGCGTGCCGCCGTGCCGTTCGAGCGCGAACCCGGCGAGGCGATCGCCGCTGTAGCGCCCGCGGAGGCCAAGCCCGCCGAGACCAAGCCCGCCGAAGCAAAGCCTGCTGAGCCGGCCGTACCGGCTGCTGCCGAAGCACCGGCCGCTCCGGAGCCTGCGGCGCCAGCCACTGTCGCGGCTGCCCCTGCGAAGCCCGCACCAGCCGCACCGGCGGCTGAAGCGCCGGCTCCGGCTGCCCCGGCGGTTGCCGGGGCACCTGCGGCACCGGCAGCGCCCGCCGCTGAGGCTCCAGCCGTCGTCGCGGCGGCAACGCCCGACGTGCCCGAGACGGTGGCGCCAAAGCTCGAACATGCAGACGGCGCGGTCATCATCCGCCGACACGACACCCTGTGGCGGATCTCGCGGCGCGTCTACGGTCACGGCGTGCGCTTCTCGACCATCTATCTCGCCAACCAGGACCAGATCAGCGATCCCGACCGCATCTGGCCCGGGCAGGTGTTCAAGGTTCCGGAAAAGTCCAAGGAAGGCGAAGCCGCCGACCTCAAGGCGATGGGCGAGCAGGTGACAACGGCGCCGGTGAAGACGCAGTAGCGGCCGAGCGCTTGATCTCCCCCCTTGAGGGGAGATGGCCGGCAGGCCAGAGGGGGTCGCCGCGCATGGAACGCCGACCTTCTCTTTGCTGCAAACGACGTTGCGTCAGGACGTACCGACCCCCTCTGTCGCCTTCGGCGACATCTCCCCCTCGAGTGGGGAGATTAGGTCGCTCTACCCATCGGGTTAGCTTGCCACGCACCCGTTCATCGTCTATCGCCGATGAACGATGGCAGACTCGCTCGCTGAACCAGACCACGCAAACTGCGCACCGCCCCAAAGCCGCGCCGTTGCCGCTCGCTTCGCAGCCCTCTCACACCCGGCGCGCATTGAGATCCTTAGACATCTGTCGGCCAGCCGCTCCTGCTGCTGCCGTGAGGTTGTCGACCATCTCGACCTCGCGCAGTCGACGGTCTCCCAGCATCTGAAAATCCTGGTCGAAGCAGGCTTGGTCCGCTTCGAGCCCGACCGCCAGCGCTCGCGCTATCAACTCGACCGCGCCGCGCTCGCCGACGTTTCCGCATCGCTGACCGCACTCGTCAATTCCTGCTGCTCCGGCCGCTGATTTCTCACCCAAAAGGCAAGACAAGTGGCAGAAAAAACCGTTTCCGATAGCTCGACCTTCAGCACCTTGCGCAATCTGTGGCCCTATATGTGGCCGGCCGACCGCGCCGATCTCAGGGCACGCGTCACCTGGGCGACGCTGCTTCTAGTCGTTGCCAAGCTGACACTGGTTGCCGGGCCGTACTTCTTCAAATGGGCGACCGATTCTCTGGCCGGTGACGCCAAATCGCCGCCGCCGCTGCCATCCTTCCTGCTGGCGCCGGTGATGCTGGTCGTCGCCTACAATGTCGTGCGGCTGGTGCAACTCGGCTTCAACCAGCTGCGCGACGCGCTGTTTGCCCGCGTCGGCCAGTATGCGGTGCGTCAGCTTGCGTTCCGCACCTTCGTTCACATGCACCAGCTGTCGCTGCGCTTTCACCTCGAGCGCCGCACCGGCGGCCTGTCGCGCATCATAGAGCGCGGCACCAAGGGCATCGAGACGATCGTGCGCTTCATCATGCTGAACACGGCGCCGACCATCCTCGAATTCGCGCTGACCACCGGCATCTTCGCCTACACCTATGGCTGGAAATATGTGGTCGTGGTGGCGGCCACGGTGTGGCTCTACGTCTGGTTCACGGTGCGCGCCAGCGACTGGCGCATCTCGATCCGCCGCGACATGAACGACAGCGACACCGACGCCAATACCAAGGCGATCGACTCCCTGCTCAACTACGAGACCGTCAAATACTTCAACAACGAGGGTATGGAGGCCGAGCGCTTCGACCGTTCGATGGCGCGCTATGAAATGGCGGCGACCAGGATATGGACCTCGCTCGGTTGGCTGAATTTCGGCCAGGGCATCATCTTCGGTCTCGGCACCGTCATCGTCATGTGCATGTCGGCGCTGGAGGTGCAGGCCGGCACGCAGACGGTCGGCGACTTCGTCTTCATCAACGCCATGCTGATGCAGCTTTCGGTGCCGCTCAATTTCATCGGCTTCATCTACCGCGAAATCCGCCAGGGGCTGACCGACATCGAGCAAATGTTCGACCTGCTCGATGTGCCGCAGGAGATCACCGACAAGCCCGATGCCAAGCCACTCGCCGTTACAGCCGGCAAGGTCGAGTTCCGCGACGTGCATTTTGCCTACGATCCCAACCGCAAGATCCTGAAAGGTGTCTCCTTCGAGGTACCGGCCGGCAAGACGGTGGCCATTGTCGGACCGTCCGGCGCCGGCAAGTCGACGATTTCGCGGCTGCTATTCCGCTTCTACGACGTCCAGGGTGGTCAGGTGCTGATCGACGGCCAAGATGTCCGTGATGTGACGCAGGCGAGCCTGCGCGGCGCGATCGGCATGGTGCCGCAGGACACCGTGCTGTTCAACGACACCATCGCCTACAACATCCGTTACGGTCGCATCGGTGCCAGCGAAGAGGATATGCAGAAAGCCGCCGAGCTTGCCCAGATCGGCCCGTTTATCGAACGGCTGCCGGAAGGTTATCGCTCGATGGTCGGTGAGCGCGGGCTAAAGCTATCGGGCGGCGAAAAGCAGCGCGTGGCGATTGCCCGCACGATTTTGAAGGCGCCGCCGATCCTGATGCTCGACGAGGCGACCTCGGCGCTGGACAGCCACACCGAACAGGAGATCCAAGCCGCCCTCGACCTGGTCAGCAAGGGCCGCACCACCATCGTCATTGCCCACCGCCTGTCGACGGTGATCACCGCCGACGAGATCATCGTACTCAAGGACGGCGAGATCGCCGAACGCGGCACCCATGCCGAGCTGATGCGCCAACATGGCCTCTACGCCTCGATGTGGGATCGCCAGCGCGAGGCGACGGAAGCCGAAGAGAGGCTTCGAGTTGCACGCGAGAGCGATGAGCTGGGTGTGGTTGTGCGCAGGCGGACTTCGGAGGTGAGCTAGGCGGCGGAGCGGCCCCAACACCCCCAGCCCTGGGGGGGGACGGCACACCCAGCCGAACAGGGGGTCACCCCCGGGCGTGAATAAACAAATATAGTTTAAAAAAAAACAAACC
>NZ_JAMYPY010000028.1:0-55142 GCF_040320605.1 Mesorhizobium sp. M0659 | reverse complement strand
CCCCCCCCCCCCCCCCCCCCCCCCCCCCCCCCCCCCCCCCCCCCCCCCCCCCCCCCCCCCCCCCCCCCCCCCCCCCCCCCCCCCCCCCCCCCCCCGCGCCCCCCCCCCCCCCCCCCCCCCCCCCCCCGCCCCCGCCCCGCGCCCCCCGCCCCCCCCCCCCCTTCTCCCATGAAATTACCGGCTAAGATTGCTGTATCAGACGGCCTCCCAGCCTTCCTTGCCACCGGCGCGGAAGATGGCGTCGATGACATTCTGGTTGAGCACGGACTCCTCCAGCGTGAAGACACGCTCCTTGCCGCCCTGTGCCGCCCTGGCAAACGTCTCTACCTCGCGCCGGTATTGCTGGGTGCCGGGAAAGCGGAACACCTGCGCCTCCGTATGGTTCTGGTTGTGCAGTTCGATGCGGTGATGGTCGTAGAGCCCGGCATTGAACGGCGAGAACACCTCGATGAAACCCTTCTCGCCGTGGAACACCATCACCTGCCGCGCCGCCATCTGCGTCGACAGATAGAAGGACAGTTCGAAATCGCCGAAATCGGCGCGGATCGAGGAATAGATGTCGGTGCCGAATTTCTTGTCGCGCTCGATCGTCGCCTGCACGCGCAGCGGCTCCTTGCCGCTCGAAAACCGCGTCGACACCGTCGGATAGACGCCGATATCAGGCAGCGCGCCGCCGCCGAGATCGAGCTGGTTGCGCATGTTGGTGGGATCGACATTGTAGTAGGAGAAGGCGCCCTGCACATGGCGCAGCCGGCCGATGGCGCCATCGGCGATGAGATCGCGCACCTTGATCCATTGCGGGTGGTAGATGACCATGAAGGCCTCGCAGACCAGCACCTTCTTCTGGTCGCGCAGCTTGATCAGCGGCGCGATGTCCTTGGCGTCGAGCGCCAGCGGCTTCTCCACCAGCACATGTTTTCCCGCTTCGATGGCCTTGGCCGTCCATTCGACATGCTGCGAGGTCGGCAGCGGGATGTAGACGCCGTCGACGTCTTTCGAAGCGAGCAGCTCCTCATACGAACCAAAGGCATGCCTGGCGCCGAACCGCTCGCCCAGGGCCTCGGCCTTCGACAGGTCGCGGCTGGCGATCGCGGACAAAACGCCATTCTCGGCCTCGACGATTGCCGGCAACAATTGCTCGCGGCCGATCTTGGCCGTCGACAAAACACCCCATCGGAACATCAGGCTTCTCCTATCGATTTACAGGCGAGGAGGTTTGCCCGAAATTGCGGGAAAAGCCAATGCGGATCGCTGGTCCTGCTAGCCTCGCTTGCCCGTCAGCGTCATGTCGAAATTGACGATATTCGAATAGATCGGCGTGCCGACATCCATGCCGTACCGGGAGCGCAGCACCTTGCCGGTGACGTGGAATTTAATGACGCCACCCTTCAGCCCGCCGAGCTCGGCAGTGAACTTTTCCGCAAACGTCTTGCCGCGCGCCGTCAGCCGGCCGCTGACCAGCGCCGTGGTGTCGCTGGTTCGGGTTACGCTGGTCGAGCGGAACTGGATTTCGGGGCTGTTGGCCACGTCGAACACCGCATCGGAGCGCAGGAAGGCGTCGATGCGGCCCTGGCCGGTGCCGACGCTTTCGGGATAGATGGTGAAGTTGACCGCGGAACGGCCGACATCGCTGTTGTCGATGCGGATGGAGCCCTTGAAGCGGCCAAAGGCGCCGTCGAGGCCGCCGCCACCGACCTTGCCGATGGAGAAGCGAATGCTGGAGCTGGCCGGGTTGACCGTGTAGCTGCCGGCAGCGTCGCCGAGGTCCACAGCGGCGGAGACAGGCGTGGCAAGGCAAGCGGCAACAGCCGCCAATCCGAAGATGCGCGCATACATGGGTTTTGTCCTTCTGGGGCAGGCGAAGTGTTGCGCCCTCACTCCAATGAACGAATGCGCGGCGCGCGCTATTCCATGTCCTGATCTGACGAAGGCGTGATCATGCGCGTGAGCACGCTGTCGCGCAGCCAGAAATGATGCCGCAGCGCCGCCAGCGCATGCAGCGCAACCAAGGCAATGCCGGCATAGGCGAGATACCAGTGTGCTGCCGCCCAGAAGTTTTCCGCCGCATCGGACACGCCGAGCGGCAGGTTCGGCATCACGAAAAGGTTGAACGGCATGCTGGGGATCTCCAGCATCGACACCGAAACCAGTGCCCAGCCGGACAGCGGCACCGCGAGCTGGAAGCCATAAAGTGCCAGATGCGCCAGCGGCGCCGTCCGACGCTCCAGGCCTCCGACCGAGGCCGGCAAGGCCGGGGCCGCATTGCCGAGCCGCCAGGCAATGCGCAGGATGAGGAGGCCGAGCAGCAGGAAGCCGAAGGATTTGTGCAGCTGGATCAGCTCGAAGGCGGTGCGCTGGCTGGTCAACCGCACCATGATGAAGCCAAGCATGAACTGGCCGATGAACAGGATGCCGATCAGCCAGTGGAGGACGATCGCCGCCCAGCCGTAGCGGGTTGAGTTGTTGGTGATGGACTGCATGGGAGAAGAACGAATGCCGGATGGGCTTTCTTCCGGCGCGCCCTTACCCTCCCCCTTGTGGGGAGGGTCGATCCGCGTAGCGGATCGGGGTGGGGGTCCTCGTAGGGCGCAGCCCCCGTCGCTTCGCGCCACCCTCCCCACAAGGGGGAGGGTGGCTAAGCACCGGCCTTGAAGAAATCCACAAACGCCCGCAGCGCCGGGCGCATCTGGCGGCGGCTGGGGTAGTAGGCGAAGAAACCGTCGAAGGGCGGACACCAGTCTTCCAGCACGCGGATCAAGCGGCCGTCGGCGAGCGGTGCGCGCACATAATCGTCGAAGACGAAGGCGAGCCCTGCGCCGTCGACCGCCGCCTGGGCGATCAGATGGTCTTCGTCGAGGATCAGCGGCCCTTGCGCCGCGATCTCGATCTCTTCGCCATCCTTCTCTAATTCCCAGCGGTAAAGAATGCCGCTGGAAAAACGGAAGCGGATGCAGCGGTGGTCGGCAAGATCGCGCGGATGACGGGGTCTTGGCATGGTCGCGAAATAGGATGGCGCGCCGACCACGGCGCCGCGAAGGTCCGGTCCGATGCGCACCGCGATCATGTCGCGCTGCAGGCTCTCACCGAGCCGCACGCCGGCATCGAAGCCGCCTTCGACGACGTCGGTGAAGCGATCCTCGATGACGATTTCCAGCACGATGTCGGGATAGGCCGCGGCAAAGCCGCCGAGCCTGGGCGTCAATGCCAGGTGGGCCGCGGTGCGCGGCACGGTCAGCCGCAGGTTGCCGGCCGGCCGGTCGCGCGCCTCGATCGCCGTTTCCAGCGCCAGATCGATCTCGGACAGCGCTGGTCGCAGCCGTTCGAGCAACTGCGCGCCCTCCTCCGTTGGCGCTACGCTGCGGGTGCTGCGCGCCAAAAGCCGCACGCCGAGCCGCGCCTCCAGGCTGGACACGGCATGGCTCACTGCCGAGGGCGCTATGGCCAGTTCGCGCGCCGCGCCACGAAAACTGCCGCATTGGGCGACTGTTGCCAGTACAGCGAGTTGAGAAAGATGCCCTCGGTTCATTGCTCTATTTTATAGAACAGCCCGTGCGAATGACAGCCAATTATCGAACGTAAAGCCAAGCGCTATCTCTCTTTCATCGCAACAAGGAGACGCGCCATGAAAACCCGCAAACTTGGTACTGAACTCGAAGTCTTCCCCGTCGGCCTCGGCTGCATGGGCATGAGCTTCGCCTATGGCGGTCAGGCCGAGGCGGACGCAATCGCCACGCTGCGCCGCGCTGTCGAAATCGGCGTGACGTTTTTCGACACCGCCGAAGTCTATGGTCCCTTTGAGAACGAGATCCTTCTCGGCAAGGCGTTGAAGCCGGTGCGCGACAGGGTGACGATCGCCACCAAATTCGGCTTCAAGATTTCCGAGGAAGGCTCAGGCCTCGAACGTATGGTTGGCGTCGATAGCCGCCCGGAGCACGTCAAGGCAGTGGCGGAAGCCTCGCTGAAACGGCTCGATACCGATGTCATCGACCTCTACTACCAGCACCGCGTCGATCCCGGCGTGCCGATAGAGGACACGGTCGGCGCCATGGCGGAACTGGTGCGCGACGGCAAGGTGCGGGCGCTGGGCCTGTCGGAGGTCAGTGCCACCACCATCCGCCGGGCGCACGCCGTGCATCCGATCGCTGCCGTGCAGAGTGAATATTCGCTCTGGAGCCGCGACCCCGAAGACGAAGTGTTCGATGTCTGCCGCGAACTCGGCATCGGCTTCGTCCCCTACAGCCCGCTCGGTCGCGGCCTGCTCACCGGCACCATCGCCAAGCCCGAGGCCCTCAGCGACGACGACTGGCGCCGGACCTTGCCGCGTTTCCAGGCCGACGCCATGGCCGCTAATGCCAAGGTCGTTGCGACGCTGGAAAAGCTGGCGGTGGAAAAAGGCGTCACCTCGGCCCAGCTGGCGCTGGCCTGGGTGCTGCACCAGGGCGACTTCATCGTGCCGATCCCCGGCGCAAGAAAGATACGCCATCTCGAGCAGAACACGGCGGCGGTCGGGATCGAGCTGAGCGCGGCTGAGGTCGCGGCGATCGGCGATGCGCTGTCGCCGGACAAGGTGGTTGGCAAGCGCTATACGGAGGAGCTGTTGGCGCTGGTGAATGGGTGAGTGCCTTTACCCTCCCCCTTGTGGGGAGGGTCGATCCGCGAAGCGGATCGGGGTGGGGGTCCTCGTGAGGCGCGGGCGCCCCCCCCCGCGGCGGGGGGACCCCCCGGGCGCCCCCGCGCCCCCCCGCCCCCCCCCCCCCGCGGGGGGGGGTGCGTCCCCCCCCCGGGTGGGGGGGGGGGCCTCCTCGTGAGGCGCACCCCCACCCCGTCTCTCTGTCTCCGCCTCGCTGCGACAGCGAGCCGACCCTCCCCACAACGGGGAGGGTAAGTCTCACCACGGCACCACCGTAATCTCCGGCCAGCACGCCTTCGCCCTCGCCCCCTTGGCCTCATGCGTGCGCCTGTTATCCATCAGCCGGTTGGGCGTGATGCGAAACGCGAAGAGGTCATCCAGCCCGAACGGCGCCACGACCTCAAGCTGCCCATCGGCATCGTATCGCACCCCGACCGCATGCGTCTTCGAAGCAAAATAGCTCACCGACTCGCTGGAACTCGTATAGCGCGGGCAGGGCTGGCCGAATTTCTGCGGATACCACAGATGCACCCGTGCCTGGTTGCGCACCTCGGCCGGCAGAGCCAGCCCCTCGAAATGCTGCGCGGCTCGACGGATGACCGCGTCCTCGGCCTCGTAGGACAGGTCGCTGTCATCGAAGTAGAAGAGATCGACATCCTTGATGCCGTAGCCCGGCGCCTTGCCGGTCAGGTGGTTCCAGACGCTGTTGTAGAGCGCGCCGGACACCACCAGCCAGTCCGGCAACGCCAGCGTGCGGGCCCGCTCCAGCGCGTCGCTGACGAGCGCATCCGCCAACACCATGGCGAGAAACGCTTCGCGCTGGGCTTCGAACGGCAGACCGGAATAGCGCAGATGGTCCATCGCCCTTTGGAGAGCGATTCGCAACTGCCGGCAATCCTCAGAAGCAATTCCAGGAAAAGTGTGTAGCGGTTTTACTGGGAAAGCGCGCCGCGCTTTCCCTAAGACGCGCTTTCCCTAAGAATTGCGTGAAGTCGAAATACGTAGGGCGGCGTTAGCCGCTCTACGTTCTCAGCATGCCGCCCGTTTGCTTGCCGACATTGTCGACGATGCGCTTGGCCAGCGCCTCGAAATCCTCGTCGGTGAGCGTCTTTTCAACCGGCTGGATAGATACTTCGATGGCAATCGACTTCTTGGCGGTCCCGAGAGATGCCCCCTCGAACACATCGAACACCGAAACGCCGGTGACCAGCTTCTTGTCGGCGGCGAGCGCCGCGCGCACCAGCGCGCCGGCCTCCACCGTCTTGTCGACGACGAAAGCAAAGTCGCGCTTCACCGCCTGGAAGGCGGACAGCTCCAGCTTTGGCTTGGTTTTCGTCGGCTTGGCCTTCGGCTCGGGCACGGCGTCGATATAGACCTCGAAACCGCAGATCGGTCCGGAAACGTCCAACCCCTCCAGCGTCTTCGGGTGGAACTCGCCGAAGGTGCCGAGCACTGTCTTCGGGCCGAGCTTGATCGTGCCGGAGCGGCCGGGATGATACCAGGCCGGACCGCCTGGCTCGATCTGCAGCCTGTCGACCGGCGCGCCGCAGGCTTCCAGCGCTGCAATCGCGTCGGCTTTGGCGTCGAACACGCCGACCGGACCGGAATTGCCGGCCCAACTGCGGCCGGAACCGTCGAGCTTGGCGGTGCCGCGGCGCACACCGGCGGCAACGCGCCGCTGCTGGTCGGGGCCGTCGCCCTCATAGGTACCGGAGACCTCGAACAGCGCGACATCGCCGATGCCCTTGTCGGCATTGCGCTGCGCGGCGACGATCAGGCCGGGCAACAACGAGGGCCGCATATCGGACATGTCGGCTGCAATCGGATTAGCGAGCTTCAGCGCCGTCTGGCCGCCGCCGAACAGTTCGGCGTGTTTGGCCGGGATGAACGACCAGGTGAGAACCTCCAGCATGCCCCGCACGGCGAGCGAGCGCTTGGCAGTGCGGGTGCGAACCTGCAGCGTCGTCAGTATCTTGGAGTTGACCGCGTCATGCGCGCCGAGCGGCTGCGGCGCGATGTTGTCGACGCCGTGGATGCGCATCACTTCCTCGACCAGGTCGGCCTTGCCGTCGACGTCAGGACGCCAGGACGGCACAGCGACATCGACGACGTCGCCCGAGCCTGACGGCTTGAAGCCGAGGCGGGTCAGGATGTCGAGGCTTTCCGCCTTCGGCACCTCGATGCCGGTCAGCCGCTTCACTTCCGAGATCGGGAAGGAAACGATCTTCGGCTTGTAGCCGGCATAGCCGACCACCTCCGTCTCGGTCGGCTCTCCGCCGCAGAACTCCAGCACCAGCTTTGTCGCCAGCTCGACGCCGGGCACAATGAATTCCGGGTCGACGCCACGCTCGAAACGGTAACGGGCATCGGTGATGATGCCGAGCGTACGGCCGGTGCGGGCCGTGGTGATCGGATCCCAAAGAGCGGATTCGATCAGCACGTCCGTGGTGTTCTCGTCGCAGCCGGAATGCTCGCCGCCCATGACACCGGCGATCGATTCGACGCCATTGTCGTCGGCGATCACGCACATCTGCGGCGTCAGCGTGTATTCGCGCCCGTCAAGCGCCAGCACCTTCTCGCCGTCGCGTGCGCGGCGCACGACGAGATTGCCGGCGACCTTCTTGGCATCGAACACATGCAGCGGCCGGCCACGGTCGAAGGTGACGTAGTTGGTGATGTCGACCAGCGCGCTGATCGGGCGCAAGCCGATGGCGATCAGCCTTTGCTGCAGCCATTTCGGCGACGGCCCGTTCTTCACGCCTTTCACCAGGCGCAGCGCGAAACCGGGGCAGAGCTCCGGCGCCTCGATGGTCACCTTGACCGGCGTTTCACCTTTGCCAAGGACCGCTTCGACCGGCGCGGTCTTGAGCCGGCCAAGCCCGCTTGCCGCCAGGTCCCGGGCGACGCCGTAAATGCTGGTCGCATCCGGCCGGTTCGGCGTCAGATTGATCTCGATCACCGGATCGTCGAGATGCGCGTAAGCCGCGAAGCTGGTGCCGACAGGCGCATCGGCCGGCAGGTCGATAATGCCATTGTGCTCATCCGACAGCTCCAGCTCGCGCTCGGAACACATCATGCCATGGCTCTCGACGCCCCGGATCTTGCCGACGGTCAGCGTCACGTCGATACCGGGCACATAGGCGCCGGGCGCGGCGAAGGCGCCGATCAAGCCGGCGCGGGCATTCGGCGCACCGCACACCACCTGGACAGGGGCTGCGCCATTGCCGGTGTCGACGGTCAGCACCCGCAGCCGGTCGGCGTCGGGATGCTGCACCGCCGTCAGCACCTTGGCGATGACGAACGGCTTCAGGCCGGCCTTGTCGTCGACATGCTCGACTTCGAGGCCGATCGAGGTCAGCCTCTCGACGATCTCGTCGAGCGTGGCGTCGGTGTCGAGATGATCCTTGAGCCAGGAAAGGGTGAGTTTCATCACTATGTTCCGTTTTGTCTGTACCCGCCCGGACCTTGTCCATCGGGTCTGGGTACGCTTGTCTTCAAATGGCGCGGCAAGTCGTCGGGCATATGCACGAAGGGCAGCTGCTCGCGCACATAGGCATGGTGCGTCGGCCGGAAATAGGCCGGCATGTCCATGGCGCCCAGCATGAAATAGATGTGGTCTTCCAGCCGCTCGTCGACATAGGCGATAGGCGAGCCGCAAATGCCGCAGAACGAGCGTGTAACCGGGCCGTTCTCGTACATCTTCAGTGCCTTGCCGGTGAAAGCCACCTGCTCGGTCAGAAAGCCGACAAAGGCCGACACCGGCGCACCGCTGGCGCGCCGGCAATCGCCGCAATGGCAATAGCTGATATGGTGCGGTTCGACTGATGCCTCGAACCGTACCGCGCCGCAGCGGCAGCCACCGGCGTGCGGCGCCGTCATGCGGAAAGACCTCCGAACAGCGTCGGCATGTCGAGCGGCCTGAAACCGTAATGCGACAGCCAGCGCACATCGGCGTCGAAGAAGGCGCGCAGGTCCGGCATGCCGTATTTCAGCATGGCGATGCGGTCGATGCCCATGCCCCAGGCAAAGCCCTGATATTCGTCGGGATCGAGCCCGCCGGCGCGCAGCACATTGGGGTGGACCATGCCGCAGCCGAGGATCTCCATCCAGTCGGAGCCTTCGCCGAATCGCACTTCGCCGGGCCGCGAGCGGTCGCACTGGATGTCGACCTCGAGGCTCGGCTCGGTGAACGGGAAGAAGGACGGCCGGAAGCGCATCTTGACCTGCGGCACCTCGAAGAAAGCCTTGCAGAATTCTTCCAGCACCCACTTCATGTTGGCGACATTGGCCGATTTGTCGATCACCAGCCCCTCGACCTGATGGAACATCGGCGAGTGGGTAGCGTCGGAATCCTGCCGGTAGGTCTTGCCGGGAATGACGATGCGGATCGGCGGCTTCTGCTTCTCCATGGTGCGGATCTGTACCGGCGAGGTGTGCGTGCGCAACAGCTTGCGCTCGCCCTTTTCGTCCGGCTGGAAAAAGAAGGTATCGTGCATCTCGCGCGCCGGATGCCCTTCGGGGAAATTCAGCGCGGTGAAATTGTAATAGTCGCTCTCGACATCGGGACCTTCTGCGATGGCAAAGCCGAGATCGCCGAAGATCGCCGCGATCTCGTCGATGACCTGGCTGATCGGATGGATGCGGCCGCGCTCGGCCGGCGATTGCCGCACCGGCAGCGTCACGTCGACCGTCTCGGCGGCAAGGCGCGCCGTGACCGCCACATCCTTCAGCTCGGCCTTGCGTGTCGTCAGCGCTTCGGTGACGCGGTTCTTCAGGCCGTTGATCGCGGGGCCCTTGACCTGGCGCTCCTCGGCGCTCATCGCGCCCAGTGTCTTCAGCAATTCCGAGATCGACCCCTTCTTGCCGAGAGCCGCGACGCGCACGGCTTCGATAGCAGCCTCATCGGCGGCCGACGCGACGTCGGCAAGCAGGGCGTTTTCGAGAGTATCCAAGCCGGTAGCTATGTCGTTCACGGTCAAACTCGCTGTGTTGGGAGTCAACTTTGAGGTGAAAGTCACTTTCAAGTTGAAAGTTCAGCCATAAGAAAAACCCGCGCCAGCCGTGCCAGCGCGGGTTCCCCAATCAGAATTGCGAATGCTGGGAAGCGCTGGGCTCGGAGCCCGATCCCGAAAAGTTGCAGACTTTTCGGAAAGATCGCGCTCCTCGCTAAATTTCCCTGAGCATGATGTTGTCCAAAAAGTCAGCAACTTTTTGGCATCATGCTCTAGGCGACAGCGCTTTCAAAAGCATTCGGGGTGGTGTTCTTCAGATATTCGAGCGCGACCTTGGCCTTGGCCACGAGTGCGGCGAACGCCTGCGGTTCATGGATGGCCATGTCGGACAGGATCTTGCGATCGATCTCGATACCGGACTTGTTGAGGCCGTCGATGAAGCGGCCATAGGTCAGGCCATGCTCGTGCGTCGCGGCGTTGATGCGCTGGATCCACAGCGCGCGGAACGAGCGCTTGCGGTTCTTGCGGTCGCGATACGCATACTGCATCGACTTTTCGACCGCCTGCTTGGCGATGCGAATGGTGTTCTTGCGGCGGCCGTAGAAGCCTTTCGCGGCTTTCAGGACCTTCTTGTGCTTGGCGTGCGAGGTGACGCCTCTTTTTACGCGTGCCATGTCATGATCTCCTTAAACGCTGTTCCTGAAACCGAATGCTCAGAGGCCGTTCGGCAGAAAATTCTTGATGACCTTCTTGCCATCCGGTTCAGCCAGAACCATCGTGCCGCGGGCATTTCGAATGAACTTGTTGGAACGCTTGATCATGCCGTGACGCTTGCCGGCCGCAGCCGACAGGACTTTACCCGTACCTGTGATCTTGAACCGCTTCTTGGCGGCCGATTTGGTCTTCATCTTGGGCATTTTGCTACTCCGTATTGGTGGCGCACAATCGCGCTTCTTGTTCGCTTCGGGCGGACCAAAGCCCGAAAAGCAAATGAAACCGCCACGGCATGCCCTGCCGGGCGGTTTTCTTGGAACGGCGGTCCTATACGTCAAAGCGGGCTGGCGCGCAACACCCGAGCGGCTGCGACGCTCTCTCCGCGATCAGGGCAGCCTAAACAGCACCGGCAGAATGCCCGATTGCTGGGCGCCATCGATGGTCTCGAACACCGGCAACGCCACCAGAAACACCAGCCCGTCGAGCAAGGTGGTCAGCAAGAGGCGCGGCTTGAAGCTGCCGGTGTCGCCTTCCTGGTAGAGCGACAGCTGGGGGAAGAAACGCGGCACCCGCGCCAGATAGGCTGTATAGGGCGCGCCGAGAACCTCCTTGAGATACCGTTCCTCGCGCAGGATGACGATGTGGAAGGCGCCGGCGCACAAAAGCGCAAACAGGACGATGCCGGAGAACGAGCCGATCTGCGCCCCGACGCCGGCGGCGGCAACGGTCGAGAACACGTAGAGAGGATTGCGGGTGATCGAATAGGGGCCGCCGGTGACCACTTCGGAGGATTTGCGCCCGCCGATATAGAGTGTCGACCACAAGCGGCCGACGACGCCAAGGAAGATCAGCAGCACGCCGACCATCTCGATCGTTTCATGCACCGGGGTATCGGGCGGGAAGGTCGACTGGCCGAACAGCAGTGCCGCAAACAGCACCACCACCAGCACCGCAAGCACCATGCGGCGCATGTGCTGGTAGCCGCCCAGCTCCTTGATGGGCGCAGGGTTGATTTCATTGGCCATGTCGGGAATCCGATCGTCGAGAAGCTTTGCCGGCGATCGCGGCGTCTGGACAGGAGAATCGGCGTCCCGCCGATCGCCGGGACGCCATGAGACAGGATTCAGGCGGATTTAGAGCGCAAAGCCCGAACTGATCTAGCGCGGGGCCAGCACCATCATCATCTGGCGGCCTTCCAGCTTCGGCTCGGCTTCGACCTTGGCGATGGTAGCCGTCTCCTCGCGCACCTTGTTCAGGAGCTGCATGCCGAGTTCCATATGCGCCATCTCGCGGCCGCGGAAGCGCAGCGTCAGCTTGACCTTGTCACCTTCCTCGAAGAAGCGCCGCACGGCCTTCATCTTGGTTTCGTAGTCATGGCTGTCGATGTTCGGGCGCATCTTGATCTCCTTGATCTCGATGACCTTCTGGTTCTTGCGCGCCTCGGCCGCCTTCTTCTGGTTGGCGTATTTCAATTTGCCGAGATCGAGAATTTTGACGACAGGCGGCACCGCATTGGGCGAGATCTCGACCAGATCGAGGCCTGCCTCTTCGGCGAGCAGCAATGCGTCGTTGATGGAAATATCGCCGCGGTTCTGGCCATCGGCGTCGATCAGCTGGACCCGGGGAACCCGGATATCACGGTTGGAGCGCGGGCCATCCTTGGTGGGCGCCGCTGCTTTGAAAGGTCTGCGAATGGTCGTGGTCTCCTTGGCCGTTTCGTTCAGGGTTTCAATCTAGACGTTCAGGGTTTCAATCTAGAAATGTTCAGGACGCGCCAATGTGGTGAGCGCGCGGGCGGAGTCAATAGCACAGCGCTGACAGAAAATCACCCTGATCGCAGGCCTGCACCAAACAAAGGATGTCGCGAGCACTTTCCGCCTCGCCTGTGCCTGTGTCAAAAGACCGGCGAGTAAAATCAGGCTCCCACAATCAGGCCCCCAGAACCAGGATTGATCCACAGCCATGACCGCGACCACCCCAACCCTGCTGGATGTCGACGGCATTGATATCGCTGTGCGCCATGCGGCGGGCGCAACGCCCGGCGTCGTCTGGCTCGGCGGCTACAAATCCGACATGCTCGGCACGAAGGCGCAGACGCTGTCGGATTGGGCGGCAAGGGAAGGCCGCGCATATCTCCGCCACGACTATTCCGGCCATGGCGAATCCGGCGGCGCCTTTGCCGACGGCACCATCTCGAAATGGCTTGGCGAGAGCCTCGCCGTCTTCCGGCATTTCACCGAGGGCAAGCAAATCCTGGTCGGCTCGTCGATGGGCGCCTGGATCGCGCTGCGCATGGTGCAGGAGCTGCGCAAGGCGGGCGACAGCAATGTGGTTGGCCTGGTGCTGCTCGCGCCGGCGCCGGATTTCACCGCCGAGCTGGTCGAGCCGGCTCTGACGGAGGCACAGAGGCGCGAACTTCGGGAGAAAGGCTTTTTCGAAGAACCTTCGGACTATTCCGCCGAGCCTTACATCTACACAAGCGCGCTGATCGAGGACGGCAGGGCGAACCGGGTCATGACCGGGCCGATCGATACCCATTGCCCCGTCCACATCCTGCAGGGCCTGGCCGATGCCGATGTGCCGGCAAGCCATGCGCTGAAGCTGGTCTCGCTGCTGCCGGCCGACGACGTCACCTTGTCGCTCATTCCCGACGGCGACCACCGGCTGTCGCGGCCGCAGGATCTCGACCTGCTGCTGAGGGCGGTGGGCGACATGGTTCAGCGGGCGGGGTAGGCAAGAATGCGCATTTCCATCCCGATATCCGCCTTTGTCGCGGCAATCGTCGGCTTCGGCGGCACGCTGGCCGTCGTCATTGCCGCCGCCAAGGCGGTTGGCGCCACGCAAGCCGAAACCGCGAGCTGGGTGACGGCAGTGTGCGTGGCGATGGCGATCGAATGCTTGTGGCTGTCCTGGCGCACGAAAATGCCCATCATCACCGCCTGGTCGACACCAGGCCTGGCGCTGATGGCGGCATCGAGCGGCTTTACCATGGCCGATGCGGTCGGCGCCTTCATCGTCACCGGCCTAATGTTGATCGCCACCGGCCTGTTCAAGCCGCTGACCCAGCTTATATCAAGGATACCGACGTCGGTCGCGTCCGGCATGCTGGCCGGCATCGTCGTCACCTTCGCGCTCAATGCCGTCAAGACCATTCCGGTCGACCCCTGGTTGATCCTGCCGCTGATCGCGGCCTTCTTCGTCATTCGCCTGTTCAACCCGGCGCTGTCGGTGCTGGCGGTGCTGATCGGCGGCGGCATCGCCGCCTTCCTGACAGGCCGCGTCGGCGGACTGCCGGCGCCGGAACTGTCGACGCTGACGCTGATTGCCCCGCATTTCAGCGCCGCAGCTGTCATCGGCCTGGCGCTGCCGCTCTACCTCGTCACCATGGCGTCGCAGAACCTGTCGGGTCTCGCCGTCTTGCGCGCCGCCGGCTATCACCCCGAACCCGGCCCGCTGATCGGCGTCACCGGCCTGTTCTCGCTGCTGTCGGCGCCGTTTGGCGGCTCGACCACCAATCTGGCCGCGATCTCTGCGGCGATCTGCACCGGGCCGGACGTCCATCCCGACCCGGCCGAGCGCTGGAAGACCGGACCCTTCTATGCACTTGCCTATCTGATCTTCGCGGTTTTCGGCGCCTCGCTGGTGGCGATCTTCGCAGTGCTGCCGCAAAGCCTGATCGTGCTGGTGGCCGGCCTGGCGTTGATGGGGTCGCTGGCCAACGCGCTGGCGATCGCGCTCAAGGACGAGGACCAGCGCATGGCGGCTACTGTCACCTTCGTTGTCACCGCGTCGGGGCTGACTTTGTTCGGCGTTGGCGCCGCCTTCTGGGGCTTGGTCGCCGGCCTGGTCGTGCTTTTCCTCGAAGCGGTCAAAAAGCGATAATCAATTCAGGACCTTGTCCGGTTTTGGCGGACGTTGTCTTGAATCGCCGTTTTTCTCATCCCATTTCGAATCCACGCAGCCGCTCTTGGCTGTCTCCAACCGAAGGAATGGGAGAAAATGAACACATCCGCATTGATCCGCCCGGCCTGGACGCCGGCGACCATCGCGCTGATGGTGATCGGCTTCATGGTGTTCTGGCCGCTTGGCTTCGCCATGCTCGCCTACATCATCTGGGGCGACCGGCTTGACGGCTTCAAGCGCGACGTCAACCGGGCCACCGACGGCATCTTCGCCGGCTGCCGTCGCGGTTCCGACAAGGCCGCGCGCTGGGGCCACGGTTCGGCCCGCACCGGCAATGTCGCTTTCGACGACTGGCGCGAGAAGGAACTCGAACGCCTCGCCGAAGAGCGTCGCAAGCTCGATGAGATGCTGAGCGAGTTCGACGAGTACGCCCGCGAATTGCGCCGCGCCAAGGACCAGGACGAGTTCGACCGCTTCATGGCCAACCGCAACAAGTCGACAGCGCCTGCGAAGACAGGCTCGGCCGAAACGGCCAAGCCCGCGACGCCCAAGCGCAAGGGCCCGAACCTGCTTGACGACTGAGGCTGCGCGCATGACCCCGAAAATCGAAACCGATTTTCGGAAAGGTTCATGCGTTGAATTAGAGTGCTACAGCGTCCTTTGCGCGTCAGAGACGCGCGGCGCTCTAAGACAGGCCTTGGCATGATGGACGGCGTCGCGCGAGCGGCGCCGTTTCTTTTTTGTTCTGGTCGTTTTCCTCGAATCGCGTATCGTTCAGCCATGTCCTTCGGCTTTTTCCGCAACCTGACCAAACCAAAACCCTCGCCTGTCGAAGAGCGAGAGCACGTCGTTGCCGGCCGCACACTGCCGCTCAGGATCGTCGAGAGCGCCCGCGCACGGCGGCTGACGCTGCGCATCGATTCGGGCGGCCAGGGGCTGCGCATCACCGTGCCGCCGGGCCTGCGCCGCGGCGAGGTGGAGAAATTCCTTCACCGCCATCAGGGCTGGCTGGAGCAGCGTCTGGCCAAGGTACCGACACGGCCGCAAGTGCGCCCCGGCATCAAGATCCCGATACGCGGCGTCGCGCATCGCATCGTCCACGAACCGTCGAAACGCGGCACCGTCACCGTGTCGCGCGACGAGCGCGGTCCGCTGCTGATCGTCCATGGCGAGCGCATACATTTGCCGCGCCGCATCGCCGATTTCCTCAGGCGCGAGGCCAAGAAGGACATCGAGAAGCTGGTGGTCAAGCATACCGAGGCCATCGGCAAGCGCGCCAAGGCTATCCGCTTCAAGGACACGTCGAGCCGCTGGGGCTCCTGCACTTCCGACGGCAATTTGTCCTTCTCATGGCGCATCATGATGGCGCCGACGCCGGTGATAAACTACTTGGTCGCGCATGAAGTGGCGCATCTCAAGGAGATGAACCACGGCCCGAAATTCTGGAAACTGTGCGAGCAGCTCTGCCCCGACACCGACCGCTGCAAGGACTGGCTGAAGAGGAATGGTGGGGCGTTGCAGGCGATCGTGTTCGATTAGCCTTCGCCGGCGCCGCGCTTAGTCATCATTGGCCGCATTAAGCTCTTCAGGCCGCAGCCCTTCGTCGCCATGGCGCGGCCATGGCAGGAAATTCTGCTCGAACGCATCGCTGCCGAAATAATCCAGGACCCGGTGCGCTTCCGCCCCGTCGAAGGCGGCCTTTTGCATCAGATGGGCGATGACGTCGCGCGCTTGCGCGATCTTCTGCCTGAGTTCGGCTATGCTCTGGTCGGCCATTCGTCTGCTCCGCCTTGCTTCTCCCATCAATAGGTAGCGCCTTTGGCGTTGCCGGCAAACAGCATGCTTTTTCTCGACTCTTGGCCGGTTTCGTGCCAAGCCCCGCGCCATGGCGCTCGATATCAAGATCTGTGGATTGAAGACCGATGAGGCAATGGCCGCGGCCCTGGCCGGCGGCGCCAGCCATGTCGGCTTCATCTTCTTTGCTAAAAGCCCGCGCTATGTCGAGCCTGCGGCAGCCGGCCGCCTGCGCGAGGCGGCAATCGGCAAGGCCAGGGCGGTCGCCGTGACGGTCGATGCCGATGACGCGTTCCTGGATGAGATCGTCGCAAAGATGCGCCCCGACATGCTGCAGTTGCACGGCACGGAGACGCCCGAGCGGGTGGCCGAGGTGAAAGCTCGCTACGGCCTGCCTGTCATGAAGGTGTTCTCCGTCAGTGAGGTAGCCGATCTCGAGCGGCTAAAGCCGTTCATCGGCGTTGCCGATCGCTTCATGTTCGATGCCAAGCCACCAAAGGGCTCGCAACTTCCGGGCGGCAATGGCGTCGCCTTTGACTGGCGCATCCTGGCCGGCCTTGACGCCGGGCTCGATTACATGCTTTCCGGTGGGCTCAACGCCGCCAATATCGGCGACGCCCTGATATCAGCCAATCCGCCCGCGATAGACATTTCGTCGGGGGTGGAAAGCGGCCCGGGCGTCAAGGATCCGGCGCTGATCGAGCAGTTCTTCCGGGCCGTCAGGGCCGCGCGCGACGATCGCGCTGCCTGAGGCACTTCTTTCGAACCCGAGCATGTTCCGGAGAAGTGGGAACCGGTTTTCCGATAAGACATGCTCAGAACCAAGACCAGGAGATCGGCGATGAACAAGCCGGCGACACCCAATTCCTTCCGCACGGGACCCGACGAACAGGGCATGTTCGGCATCTTCGGGGGCCGCTTCGTGGCCGAGACGCTGATGCCGCTGATCCTCGACCTCGAACGGCACTGGAACGAGGTCAAGAACGATCCGGACTTCAAGGCCGAACTGACCGACCTGTCGACCCATTATGCCGGTCGGCCATCAAAGCTGTATTTCGCCGAAGGGCTCACAAAACACCTTCGTGAGGTTTCCTCGGCGAAGGGCCTCGGGGGCGGCGCCAAAGTCTACTTCAAGCGCGAGGATTTGAACCACACCGGTTCGCACAAGATCAACAACTGCCTCGGCCAGATCCTGCTGGCCAAGCGCATGGGCAAGAAGCGCATCATCGCCGAGACGGGCGCTGGTCAGCACGGCGTTGCCGCGGCCACGGTCGCGGCGCGCTTCGGCTTTCCCTGCGTCGTTTATATGGGCGCCACCGATGTCGCCCGCCAAAGCCCCAACGTCTTCCGCATGAAGCTGCTCGGCGCCGAAGTGCGGCCGGTGACCGCCGGTCACGGCACGCTGAAGGACGCCATGAACGAAGCGTTGCGCGACTGGGTCACCAATGTCGAGGACACTTATTACCTGATCGGCACTGCCGCCGGCCCGCATCCCTATCCGGAGCTGGTGCGCGACTTCCAGTCGGTGATCGGCATCGAGGCGCGCGCCCAGATCCTCGAACAGGAAGGCCGGCTACCCGACACCATCATCGCGGCTGTCGGCGGCGGCTCGAACGCCATCGGCCTGTTCCATCCGTTCCTGGATGACAAAGAAGTCCGCATCATCGGCATCGAAGCCGGCGGCCGCGGCCTTGACGGCATCGAGCATTGCGCCTCGATGAATGCCGGCGCGCCCGGCGTGCTGCACGGCAACCGCACCTATCTCTTGCAGAACGCCGACGGCCAGATCCTCGACGGCCATTCGATCTCAGCCGGCCTCGACTATCCCGGCGTCGGCCCCGAACATTCCTGGCTGCGCGATTCCGGCCGCGTCGAATATGTGCCGATCCTCGACGACGAGGCGCTGGAAGCCTTCAAGCTGACGACGCGCGTCGAAGGCATCATCCCGGCGCTGGAATCCGCCCACGCCATCGCGCATGCGGTGAAGATCGTGCCTGATATGGACAAGGACCAGATCGTCATCGTCAACCTGTCGGGACGCGGCGACAAGGATGTGCACACAGTGGCCTCGATGCTGGGCATGGAGATCTGATCATGGTGACCCGCATCGACCGCCGCATGGCAAAACTGAAAGCCGAGGGCCGCCCGGCGCTCGTCACCTATTTCATGAGCGGCGACCCCGACTATGACACCGCTTTGTCGATCATGAAGGCGCTGCCCAAGGCCGGCGCCGACATCATTGAAATGGGCATGCCGTTTTCCGATCCGATGGCCGATGGACCGGCGATCCAGGCCGCTGGCCTGCGGGCGCTGAAAGGTGGCCAGACCCTGGTCAAGACGCTGAAGACGGCGGCTGATTTCCGCGCCACCGACAATGAAACGCCGATCGTGCTGATGGGCTACTACAACCCGATCTACATCTACGGTGTCGATCGCTTCCTCAAGGACGCCATCGCCAGCGGCATTGACGGGCTGATCGTCGTCGACCTGCCACCGGAGATGGACGAAGAACTCTGCATTCCGGCGCTGAAGGCCGGCATCAACTTCATCCGCTTGGCAACGCCGACCACCGACGACAAGCGCCTGCCCAAGGTGCTGCAGAATACGTCGGGCTTCGTCTATTACGTGTCGATGACCGGCATCACCGGCTCGGCTTTGGCCGACACCGGCAAGGTTGCCGCCGCGGTCAAGCGCATCAAGGGCCACACCAATCTGCCGGTCTGCGTCGGCTTCGGCGTCAAGACCGCCGAGCAGGCGCGCATTATCGGCGCCAATGCCGATGGCGTCGTCGTCGGCACCGCGATCGTCAACGCGGTCGCCAATGTGTTGGGACCGAAGGGCGAGAAGACCGCCGACCCGGCCGAGGCGGTCGCCACCCTGGTCAGCGGACTGTCTCAGGGCGTGCGTTCGGCCCGCCTTGCTGCTGCCGAATAGTTTCCCTACTTAGGCCTTGTGCAAGTCGTTATCCCAAAACCGGTTCCCACTTTTGGGCGACATGCACGAGCCAACTCTTCGTCAGGACAGGAGCCGAAGCGATGAACTGGATCACCAATTACGTTCGCCCGAGGATCAATTCGATGCTCGGTCGGCGCACCGACATGCCCGAGAATCTCTGGATCAAGGATCCCGAGACCGGCGAGATGGTGTTTCACAAGGACCTGGAATCCAACCAGTTCGTCATCCCGTCATCGGGCCATCACATGAAGATTTCGGCCAAGGAACGGCTGAAATTCTTCCTCGACGACGGCAAATACGAGCAGCTTGAGAACCCCAAGGTCATGCAGGACCCGCTCAAGTTCCGCGACGAGAAGCGCTACACCGACCGCTTGAAGGACGCCAAGGCCAAGACCGGCCTGGAAGACGCCATCATCAATGCGCTGGGCACGGTCGAGGGCCTGCCGGTTGTAGTGACGGTGCAGGATTTCGCCTTCATGGGCGGCTCGCTCGGCATGGCCGCGGGTGACGCCATTGTGCACGGTTTCGAGGTCGCCTTGCAGCGCAAGCGGCCGCTGATCCTGTTTGCCGCCTCCGGCGGCGCGCGTATGCAGGAAGGCATCTTGTCGCTGATGCAGTTGCCGCGCACCACGATCGGCGTCGATCGGCTGAAGGAAGCCGGCCTGCCATACATCGTCGTCTTGACCAACCCGACCACCGGCGGCGTCACCGCCTCCTACGCCATGCTGGGCGACGTGCATATCGCCGAGCCCGGCGCGCTGATCGGCTTCGCCGGCCCGCGCGTCATCGAGCAGACTATCCGGGAGAAACTGCCGGACGGTTTCCAGCGCTCCGAATATCTGATGGAGCACGGCATGGTCGACATGGTGGTGTCGCGGCTGGAACTGCGCGAGACGATTTCACGGCTGTTGAAAATCCTGCTCAAACTGCCGCAGGAGCAAAAGCCGCTGGAGCCGGAAATCCTGCCGCCGTCGGTCATCCCGACGGAAGCCCGCCCGCAGGCCTGACGCGACATTTCTGGCCGCAAACCGCGATTGCGTGCACCTGCGCGCATGCGTAGGATTCGCTCATGACAACGCTTGCCGCAGATCGTGAAATCGAAGCCCTGATGGCGCTGCATCCGAAAGGCTTCGACCTTTCGCTCGACCGCATCACAAGGCTGCTCGAACGCCTCGGCAATCCGCAGGAGCGGCTGCCGCCGGTCATCCATATCGCCGGCACCAACGGTAAGGGCTCGTGCGCGGCCTTTTCGCGCGCGCTGCTCGAAGCCGGCGGCCACCTTGTCCATGTCCACACTTCGCCGCATCTGGTGAACTGGGCCGAGCGCTACCGACTGGCGGCCGAGGGCGGCGGCCGGCTGGTCGACGACGAGACCTTCGCCGAGGCTATTGCCCGCGTCGCCCGGGCCAATGCCGGCCAGAAGATCACCGTCTTCGAGATCCTCACCGCTGTCACCTTCGTGCTGTTTTCCGAGCATCCGGCCGCCGCTGCCATCATCGAGGTCGGCCTTGGCGGCCGCTTCGACGCCACCAATGTCGTTGCCCGGCCGGCGGTGTCGGTGATCATGCCGGTGTCGATGGATCACGAAGCCTATCTCGGCGACCGGGTCGAACTGATCGCCGCCGAAAAGGCCGGCATCATGAAGCGCGGCTGCCCGGTGGTCATCGGCGCGCAGGAGAGCGAGACGGCGCTGCAAGTGCTGATCGAAACCGCCGAGCGGCTGGATTGCCCGACCTTCGTCTACGGCCAGGATTTTCTCGCCTTCGAGGAGAACGGCCGCATGGTCTATCAGGACGAGGACGGCCTGATGGACCTGCCGCCGCCGCGCCTGCCCGGGCGCCACCAGTTCGCCAATGCGGCGGCGGCGATTGCCGCGGTCAAGGCCGCCGGCTTCGAGATCAGCTATCGCGCCGCTGAAAAGGCGATGGCAAAAGTCGCATGGCCGGGCCGCATGCAGAAATTGGCACAGGGCCGGCTGGCGGACCTCGCTCCCAAGGGCGCCGACATCTGGCTCGATGGCGGTCACAATCCGGGCGCCGGCGTGGTGGTGGCGGAAGCCTTGGCCGAGCAGGAGGAAAAGAACCCGCGGCCGCTGTTTTTGATTGCCGGCATGATCAACACCAAGGACCAGAGCGGCTACTTCCACGCCTTCAAGGGCCTGGCACGGCATGTCTACACCGTGCCGGTGAGCATGAGCGATGCCGGCGTGCCGAATGACGAGCTGGCGGTGCGGGCGACCGAAGCCGGCCTCACGGCCGAACCGGTCAGTTCCGTCGCCAGTGCGCTGATGCTGCTGCGCGACACCTGGGACGGGCCGGCGCCACGCATCCTGATCGGCGGGTCGTTATATCTCGCCGGCGCGGTGCTGGCCGAAAACGGCACGCCGCCAACCTGAAGCCATTTCACTGCGAGGAGCCCATCATGATCAAGGTCAAGCAACTCGCCCATGTCTGCATCTTCGCGCATAGGCGACGCGAAGCTTCTACCGCGACGTGCTTGGCCTCGACACGCAGTTCAATTTCCTGCGCGACGACAAGGTCTTCGGCTTCTACCTCAATTGCGGCGGCCGCAGCCATGTCGAGGTGTTCCAGAAGGACGGCACTGCATACAGCGAGCAGAACCAGATCAACCATTTCTGCCTGGAAGTCGAAGATCTCGACGCGGCGATCGCCCATATCAAATCGAAGAGCATCGATGTTACCGCCAAGAAGCATGCCTGCGAAGACACTTTTCAGGCCTGGATCCGAGATCCCAACGGCGTGAAGATCGAGCTGTTCGAATACACCGCCAAAAGCGCGCAATTCGCCGGCGGCGACCGCATCGCCGACTGGTGAGCTGTGTTGGTGTCGACGAGGATCAAAGCTCCGGCCCTGTATGGACCTTGCGGCTCTTCCGGATGATTTCTTCCAGATCGATATCCGCGCCACTGCTTGCCGTCAGGCGGGAGTAGAAGGTGGACGCGGTTCTCGCCCCGCCTCCCGAATCTCATAGGATTCAAGCGCGCGTTCGACGATATCCGCTATCGAGCGGTTTTCGCGATGAGCAAGACGATGCGCAAGATCTCGTGCTTTTGCGCGCGGACGGAAAGCCGGGGTTCGGCCATTTCAAAATACCTTCGAGAAAATATATCCCCCATTTAGGACGAGCCATCAAGATGGCAGAGGATGGCAAGCCATCACCTTAGCTCGATCTCGATGAAGGCGTATTCGCCGTCATTGGCGCTGACGACGTCGTGTTCGACGCCCTCCTTTCGGAAATAGGGCGCACCCTTCTTCATCTCGGCAAAACTCTCGCCCTCCTTGGTCACCAGCTTCACCTTGCCGTCCATCAGCGGCACCACGACATAGTCGTGGCCGTGGCGATGCCAGCCGGTGTTGTCGCCGGGCTGGAACCGATACTCGGTGACGATGACGCGCTCATTGTCGATGAAGACGGTGGCCTTGGCGGATCCGGTCATTCTGTCTCTCCTGTCCTGCAACAAGCAGATGACATGGAGTGCGCCGATGCGAGGGCCAGAGGCGGTCGGGCGATGACGCCAAAGAAAAAGCCCGGCGCGAGGGCCGGGCTTAACTTCAGAAACTCCTACAGGATCAGGCGAGGCTGCCATTGATCCAATGCGACAGCGCGGTCTTCGGCGCGGCGCCGACCTTCATGTCGGCGACTTCGCCGCCCTTGAAGATCATCAGCGTCGGGATCGAGCGCACGCCGAATTGGGCGGCAAGCTCGGGGTTCTCGTCGATGTTCAGCTTGGCGATCTTGATCTTGTCGCCGAGTTCGTTGGCGATCTCTTCCAGCGACGGACCGATCATCTTGCAGGGGCCGCACCATTCGGCCCAGAAATCCACGACGACGGGCTGCGAGGCGTTGAGCACATCGGCCTGGAAATTGCTCTTGTCGACCTTGACGGTGGCCATACGAAAATCCTTTCGAAATTTATCTCGCACCAAATGTGGTGGTTCAGCAGCCCTTCTTCAAGCAGAACTTGTGTCACGCTCCCGTGAGTCGGGCAAGGGCGTCATCCATCGCCTGCGCCGGCAGTTCGATAAGCCTCGGTGCCTCGGTGAACAGCAGTGCTGCCGTCACCGCGCGGCCGGGGTAAAGCGGCTGGAGCAGCGCGCGGTAGAGCGCCAGCTGTAGTATATAGGCCGGCGGCACCTGGGCCAGGCCTGCGGGCGCCGGCCGGTTGGTCTTGTAGTCGACGATCGATACGCGCCCGGGCGTCACCGCCAGCCGGTCGATCTTGCCGGAGATCGAGCGCAGTCTGCCCTTGACCTCAAGGCTGCCCATCACAGCAACTTCGGCGCGGGACGACGGCGAAAACAGCCCGGCAAAACGCGAATCTCTGAGGATCGCCATCACCGAAGCCAGCGCCTTGTTGCGCTCGGCCTCCGGCCAGTCGGCGCCGGCTCGAATGAGATACTGCGCCGCCGCGCCTTGCCGTTCGTCTTCGGCAAAACCGGGCAGCATCTGCAGCAGCTTGTGCAGCGCCAGCCCGCGCATCACGGCAAAACCGGGCTCCGCTTCGCTGTCCAGCACCGGCGAACGCGTATCGACGACCGCCTCCTTGCCCTCGTCGATCAGCGCCGAAGCGCCAGAGGGCGATAGCGGGCGCGGCAGTTCTTCATAAGGCGGCAAAGGGCGAAACAGGTTTGCCGGCAAGAACGGCAAAAGCGGTTGCGGCAGCCGCGCCTCGTCGGCGGCTGCCAGCGCCACCGGCGGCAGCTTGGTGATGACGAAGCGATGCACCGGCTCGCCGCTGGCGGGATGATGGCGCTCCGTGCTTTCCGGCGCGGCAAGCAGCGCGCGGCTGACAATCGAATGCCAGGTGCCGGTGCTCGGCGAACGCTTGCCGTGATAGCCGCAGACGATCAGCCGGTCCTCGGCGCGCGTCATGCCGACATAGAGCAGCCGGCGGTATTCGTCGTCGGCAAGCTCCCGCGCCCTGGCCGAGGCCGCCTTGGAGAAGCCGTTCGCGACATCGGCGGCCGAGCGCCAGAGATAGCCCTTGCCGTCGAAATTGCGGCCCGAAGCGTCGAACGGCATCAGCCGCGGCAGATGCTGGTCGCTGAACGGCGCCGACCCGCCATCGACCAGGAAGACAACAGGCGCTTCCAGGCCCTTGGCGGCGTGCACGGTCATGACGCGGACCTCGTCGCGCGTCTGGTCCATCTCGCGCTTGATCTCCGGGCCGGTGTTTTCCAGCGTCGCCAGGAAGGCCTCCAGCCCCGGCAGTCCGGTGCGTTCCTCGGCCAGGCAGAAACTCAGGAATTCGTCGAGGATGTCGCCGGCTTCCGGTCCAAGCCGGGCGATCATCTTCTTGCGCAGGCCGTCGCGCGCCAGCACCCCGGCGTAGGATTCGAACACCGGCCGGAACGCCGCCTCGTTGGCCCAGCCGTCGAGCCGGGCAACGACATCGGTCAGCGCGGTATTGTCGCCAGCATGCTGGCGTAGTGAGGCGATCAGCGATGTTCCGGCTGGCCGTCCGGCGCCAAGCGTAAAAAGCGTCTCCTCCGACACGTCGAAAACCGGGCTGCGCAGCACGGCGGCGAGCGACAGGTCATCCTGCGGCTGGATGAGGAAATGGCCGAGTGCGATCAGGTCCTTGACCGCGATGTGGCCGGGCAGGCTCAGCCGGTCGGCGCCGGCGACGGGAATATCGCGGTCCTTCAGCGCGCGCGACAGCGCATGGACGAAGCGGTCGCGCTTGCGCACCAGCACAAGAATGTCGCCGGCCCTCAGCCTGCGTCCCTTGCCCTCGATGATCTCGCGGTCCTTGAGCCAGGTCTGGATGGTCGCAGCCACGTGCTCGGCCACCCGCACAGCCGGCGCGCTGGCATGATTGACCGGCAACGTCCAGTCGTCGGGCTCCTCGACGGCGTCAGCGCCGAGCGACGGCCAGACCTCGACATAGCCAGGCGCGTCGTTGCGGATCGCCTTGTGGTCGAGCGGATCGGGGTCATGGCTGATGCCGCGCCGCACGCCCGGATCGGCAAAGACGCGGTCGACGGCGGCAAGCACGTCGTCGGTCGACCGGAACGACCAGGTCAGTTTCAGGTCGGCAAACGAAGCATTGGCGGCGTTCACGCGTCCGGAAAACAAGAGCCGGCTGTCGGCGAAGGAATCCGGCGCGGCACCCTGGAAGGAATAGATCGACTGCTTTTCGTCGCCGACGGCGAACACCGTGCGATTGGTCGTGCCGCGCTGGCCGTGGCCGGCAAAGAACTCCTCCGCCAGCCGCTTCACCACCTCCCATTGGTCGGGGCTGGTGTCCTGCGCCTCGTCCAGCAGGATGTGGTCGATACCCTGGTCGAGCTTGTACTGCACCCAGGGGCCGGCATCGGGCCGCGCCAGAAGGTTGACGGTGCGGGTGATGAGGTCGTTGAAATCGAGAAAGCCGCGGCTGCGCTTCAGGCGCTCGTACCGCACGATCAGCCAGTCGGCTATGGTCAACGCCGCGACCGTGCCTTCCAGCATCCGGAACAGCGCCAGCCGGTCGGAGACGTCTGTTATCGACTTGACGGCCGCCAGATAGCGCTCGGGAAGGTCGGGCAGCCGGCCGAGCAGCGCCTTCTTGAACAACTTTGAGGGATCATAGGGGTCGCCATCGGCCTTGAGAAAGGCTTTGCCGAGCATCTGCAGCCGGCGGGTCGGGTCCGTCTCGGCAAAGGCCAAGCGGGCATAGGGCAAGAGATTGTTGAGCACGGTGCGGGCGTCGGCGGCCTCGGCGGCACTGGCGAACACTGCAAAGAAGTCCGGCAGGAAACCCGGCAGCGGCCATACCGATGCCGCTATGTCTTCGGCGCTCCGCCCGGGGCGAAAATGGAATTCGTCGAACAGGGCCTGAAAGCCGCCGCCGTCGCGCCGGACCGCACCGATGAAGCCGCGTAAGCCGTCGCGCTTGCGCACGATTTCGGCGAGCAGCGCATCGAGTCCGTGTTCGCCGCCGCGCTCCAGCACGGTGGCAAAGGCCTCGGCCAGTCCGGTGTCTCCGGCTGACGTGCCCGAAATCATGTCCCGGCGGGCGCCAGCAAACAGCGAGGCCTCCATCTGCGGATCGAGCATTTCGAAATGCGCCGGGATGTTGGCCTCCAGCGGAAACTGGTGCAGCACCGATTCGCAGAAGGCGTGGATGGTCTGGATCTTCAGCCCGCCCGGCGTTTCCAGCGCTTCGGCAAACAGCCGGCGCGCCCGCCGCATCGTGTCGCGGTCGGGTCGGCGGCCGTCCACCGCCTCAATCTTTGTGGCAAGCTCGGCATCGCCGAGCGCCGTCCATTCCGACAGGGTCGAGAACACGCGGTTCGACATGTTGGCGGCGGCCGCCCGCGTATAGGTCAGGCACAGGATCTTCGACGGATCGGTGCCGTTGAGCAGCAGCCGGATGACGCGCTGGGCCAGCACATGCGTCTTGCCCGAGCCGGCATTGGCGGACACCCAGGCCGAGTTCTTCGGGTCGGAGGCGCGCGCCTGGCTGGCGGCGGTTTCGCTGGGGATGGGATAGGCTTTTTTCATGCCTCCCCCGCCTCGTCATCGCTGTCGCCGCCGGCCGACCATTCGAGCACGCGCGCCAGATGGTCGTAATCGCCATCGCTCTCGCCCTCGCGAAAAGGCAGCGCCCGCGACAGATAGCCGGTCGTCGGATCGGCATAGTGGACCAGCAGCTTTTCCAACCGCGCCCAAGCCTCCTCGGCGAGGTCTTCGGCGGTCCGAGGCTGGCGGTTGTAGTCGAGGATGGATTCCTCGAACACTTCGCCATTCGGCTTCAGCCGCACGAATGCGAGCTGGGAGGGCTCGCGCGCGCCAAGCCCCTTGAAGGCGCCGCGCCGGAGCAGCGCCCCTTCGAGCGCCAGCTGTGGCGCCAGCAGCGTGTGGGCCTGCGCCTTGGACGGGGACGAGCCGGTCTTGTAGTCGAGAATGTCGGCCATGCCACCGGCCAAAAGGTCGACGCGGTCGGCATAGCCGGACAGCGTCACGCCGGTGCGGCCGACAGCGGTCTTTTCGGCGCGCTCCTCGGCATGCCGCCGGGCGACGGCGGGAGCGCGGCCGCGCTCCCATTCGATGATGTTGGCGGCAAGCTTTTCGAAGCGCGGCCACCACACAGCCTCGACATCGGCGGGCAGGGCGATCTCGGCAAAGCAGGTCCGGCCGGCGGCGATAAGGCGCTCCAGGGCTTCCGGCGCGCGCGGGTCCGCAACCTCTGTCGAGAACAGATGCAGGATGTCATGAAACAGCGTGCCGCGCTCGGCCGCGCCGGGATCGCGGATCACCGGCTCGAGCGGCAGAAGGCTCAGAATACGCCTTGCATAGACCGCATAGGGGTCGCGTCGCAACGTCTCGATCTCGGTCACCGAGAAGTGGGTGGGCCGCATGCTCAGCGGCGGTTTCGGCTGCGGTCGCGGCGCGAAATGCTGCCGCTCGCCGGCATCGAGCGCGCGCGCCCAGGCAAGCAATTCGTCGCCGCGTCCGCGCAGTGCGGCTGCAGGATCCTTGCCGATGAAGGTGAGGATGCGCTGCAGCCAGCGCGAAGGCACCGCCGGTGCGTCGCCGGCGCGGGCGGAGCGCGTCAGCACCACCTTTTTCGCCCCCATCGCCATCTGGAAGTCGTGAGCGGCAAGGCCGATACGGCGCTCTGGCGGCTCGAGATCGATGCCGGTCTTCATCAACCGCGACATGAAGCGATCGCTTTCCGGCTTGCGTGGCCACACGCCTTCGTTCAGCCCGCCAATGACAAGCGTGTCGACATTCTGCAGCCGTGCCTCCAGCGCGCCCCATATCGCGATGTTGCGGTCTGTGCCTTGCCCCGGCTTGACCGTTTCCGGTGCTACCAGCGCGTCCATCACATCAGGCCATTCGTCGGCCGGGAAGTCGAACGATGCAGACGCGGCGACCACACCGCGCAGCAGCTCGGCGAGTTTCTCGCCGGCGTCGCCGGCATAAAATTCAGCCAGGCTGCCCTCCGCCGTGCGGCCGAGATTTTCCAGCGCGGCGACGCTCGCTCTGGTCAACGCGACGAGATCGGCATTCTCTTCACCGCGAAAGGCGGTCAGCGGCGCCAGCGCCGCCACAAGCCGGCTCAGCAGCTCGCGGGCATCGTCGATGCCGCGCACGCTCAGGCGCGAAAACCAGAAGGGCTGGCGCTTGTCCCCGCTCAGCCCGGCGAGACGCTCCTCGAACAGTGCTGGCAAGGCGGCGATGTCGGGGCGTCCGGTGCCGCCGCGCAGCGCCACGAGTTCGATGAGCTCGGCGGCATGGCGCACGCCGGTGCGCTCAAGTCCGAGCCCGAGCAGCGGATGCTTGAGCAGCGACAAAAGGCCGACGGGATCGCCCGGCCGGAATACCGCGTGAAGTGTGAGCCGCAGCAGGCTGGCTGCAGGCGTGTTGGCGAGCGGCGTGCCGCCGGAATCGTCGGCGATCACGCCGAAGCGCAACAGCTCGGCCGAGACGCGCCGCGCCAGCCCGCGGTCGCCGGTAACGAGCGCTGCCCTGTGCCCCGGCTGTTCCACGGCGGTTTTCAGCGCGATGGCGATCGCCGCCGCCTCGTCGCGTTCGCTGGCGGCTTCGACCAGCGTCACGTCGGCGAAGGCCTCGGCGATGTCTACGGCGTTGAAGCATATGCGGGTCTCGGCCCATAATTCCGTGGTCTCGGCCGGCCGCAGCGCCTCGCCGACAAGGGCCGCGCGGAGCGCCAGTGCGGGCTCGGCGGAGACCACTTCCTCGACATCGCCACGCAGCACGCCAATCTTGCCGATCAGCTTGGCCATGCCGTATTGCGGGTGGCCAAGCAGTGCCGGCCGCGCACCGGGCGCCCCAATCGCGGCAAAAGACGGTTCGTCCAGCATCCCATCGAGCCCGGGCAGCACCACGGCGCCGTTGGGCAGGCTGGCGACCGTGGCAAGCAGTTCGGCCGTGGCGGGAATAGAGCCCGTCGAGCCGGCGGCGATCACCGGGCCTTTGGGCGGGTTGCGTTCCAGCCGCTTCGCCTCGCGCCGGATCAGCGCATTGCGGTGCGCGGCCGGGTTGGAGCGGTCGCGCTCCTCCAGCAATTTCGGCCAGGCCTCGGTGACGATACGGAGGAAATCGAGCGTCACAAGCCACCATCCGGCAAGATTGCCGGTGACCAGATCGGCAAGCCTGGTCCAGTCCGTGCCTTCGGTTTCGATCTCGTCCATCAGCCGGGCGAGGTCGCGCGCCAGCCAGATCGCATCGGCGGCGGAGGCCGGCACGACGATCTCTTCGTTGAACATATCAAGGACATGCGCCGGCAAGGTGCGCTTCCAGGCCCGCACCAGCGGCGCCAGTAGCAGCAGGCGTTCGATGGCTGCGATCGGCGGCGCCATTTCAAGCTCGGTCGGCGTGCCGGCGTCGAAGGCGGCTTCGTCCTCGTCGAACTCTCCGAGCGGGCGGATGACCGGCAGGATCGCCGAACGGCGGCTCCCCCCCGGTCCCGAAAGCGCGTCGACAAAAGCGCCGCGCAGCGCACGGGCCGCGCGCCGTGTCGGCACATAGATGGTGACATCAGCCAGCGCCAGCGGATCGCCGTCGAACCGGAAGCCGGGCACCAGCCGTCCGGCCAGCAAGGCCTCGGCCAGAGTCGGCAGGAATGGCGCTCCGGGCGGGATCGAAAGAACGCGGCGCGCGCCGCTCATACCACCTTCGCGAGAGCTTCGGCGGCGGCCGCTTCCGCCTGCGGAATGGCGTCGGGAGTGCCGACGGTGATCCAGCTTCCGCGCATCTGCATGCCGAACAGACGGCCAGAGGCGATTGCCTTGTCGAAATGGGTGTTGAGCGAATGCGCCCCGGCCGGCGCATCCCTGAAGATGGCGGGATTGACGATTGCCGCTCCGGCATAGATCAACCCGGCCGGATCGCCTTTCGAGCGCCGCAGGCCGCCATCCGGCGCCATCAGGAAATCCGTGCCGACACCGTGTCCGGTGGCCGAGTCGAGATCGGTAAGCATCAGCAGAATATCCATTTTCGCGCCGTCCCATGCAAGGGCAAGGCGCTCGAGGCTGGGCTGGCCGCTGTCGATCCAGAACGTATCGGCGTTGATGATGTAGAAGGGGTCGCTGCCCAGCAGCGGCAATGCCTTGACGATGCCACCCGCCGAATTCAGCAGTGCGTCGCGCTCGTCGGAAATGACGATCTTTGGCGCCCGCCTGTGGGCGATATGGGCGACGATCTGGTCCGGCAGATAGTGCACGTTGACGATGGCTTTCTCGACGCCGGCCGCTTCGAGACTGTCCAGCCCCCAGTCGAGCAAGGTCCTGCCGGCGATCCGCACCAGCGGCTTCGGCATGGTGTCGGTGATCGGCCGCATGCGCTTGCCAAGACCAGCCGCCAGCACCATCGCTGTGGTCAAGGTCACGGGAGCCGTTCCTCCAGCAGGCCATGTGCCATGTAAAACTCCTTCAACTGAGCCAGCGCCGGGTGCGCCAGCGCCCGCCTGAGATAATCGCGGATGCGCGGCAGGTGTCGGAGATAATAGGGCTTGCCGTCGCGCTTTTCGAGCCGCACGAAAATGCCGAGGATCTTCGAATTGCGCTGCGCCGCCATGATCGCATAGGCCGCGCGGAAGGCGTCCTCATCGAAGCCGCCGGCGGCGTGGCGCGCAGCGACATAGGCGTCCACGGTCCGCTGCTCGATATCGGGCGAAACGGTGACGCGGGCATCCATGGCCAGCGACGCAACGTCATAGGCCGCCGGACCCATCAGCGCGTCCTGGACATCGACGATGCCCAGCCGGTCGTGGCCTTTGCGGTCACCGCGCCAGATGATGTTGGGCGAATGGAAGTCGCGCAGCATCAGCGTGTATTCCTGTGTGTCCAGCCGATCGAGAACCGCGTTCCATTCCCTGTGATAGCCGGCGCGTAAAGCCTCGCTTGCCGGGCTGCCGGTCACCATCGGCACATACCAATCGACCAAGAGATCGGCTTCGATCAGCATGGCGGCGCGATCGAAGGGCGGCACCTCGTGGAAGACGCCCGGCACGGCCTCCATGCGCTGCGGCCAGGTCTTCCCATGCATCATCGCCAGCAATTCGGCCGCTGCCGCGTAGCGCTCGGCCACCGGCTCATCATTGCCGTCGAGAAAACCTTCCGAGCCCAGATGCTCCAGCAGCAGAAAGCCCCGTTCGAGATCCTCGGCATGGATTTTTGGGACACTGACACCTTGCGCCAGCAGCGCCTTGTCGATGGCGACGAAAGCGGTGACCGACTGCGCCGTGTGGGCGATCACGGCATAGGGCTTGCCGTCGCGCACCGGCGGCCCCAGCACCAGCCTTGGCGAATTCATCAGCACGCGCGGCGCAAGGCCGGCGAGCGAAACAATCTCGTAAGAGCGCGCCGAGGCGTCGCCGACGAAATGGCGCCGCGCGGCGTCGCCCCAACCGGCCGTTTTGAGGAAATCGCGCATCGCCAGCGATCGGGCCACGCGTTCGAAGGCAACGCCTTGGCCCGATAGTTTCGCCAATCGTCCTTCGTCCTGATGGACGAGTTCGATCCAGATCGACGTTCTCGGAAGAGCGGCCTCCGCCCGTTCCGGCCACTCGACAAGGGCAGCGCCCTGCAGCAGCGCCTCGTCGAAACCCAGCTCGTCCATCTCGCCGGCCGAGGACAGGCGATAGAGATCGAAATGGTGCACGGGGATGCGCGTGTCGTAGCTTTGCACCAAGGTGAAGGTAGGGCTCGGCACATCGAGGCCGGCATCATCGGCCAGCGCCCTGATCAGGGCCCGCGCCAGCGTCGACTTGCCGGCGCCGAGATCGCCCTTGAGCGCCAGCACGTCGCCCGGCCGCAGCGCCATGGCCAGGTCTTCGCCGAGCCTTGCGGTCGCAGCCTCGTCGGCGAGAAAACGCTCCAGCACAACAACGGTCATCGAGCGCGCTACTCGGCCGCGGCGCGGATGCCCGACGGTGCATCGGGGAAGGTGCAGATGACGGTGGTGCCCTTGTCCTTGCCGGTCTCGATGCGCACGCTGCCGCCGTGCAGCTCGACAAAGCTCTTGACGATCGACAGGCCTAAGCCCGCACCGCGCCGGCGCCCGCCATTGGTGCGCGGCTCGAAGCGGCGGAACACCGAATCGAGCAGGTCCGGCGGCATGCCGGGGCCGTTGTCATGGACGGAGAATTCCACACCTTGCTCCAAATGCCGGCAGGCAAGCGTGATAGTGCTCGCCTCCGGCGCGTAATTGGCGGCGTTGCTGAGCAGATTGTAGAGGATCTGGCGAACCCGGGTCTCGTCGCCGTGAAAACTCTTCGGCGCCGCAGCGGCGTCGATCCGGAGCTTGATCGAATGCTCTTGCAGCCGGTCGGCGACCAGTTCGGCCGCGGCCTCGATGGTGCGCTCGACGCTTACTTCCGAAATGTCGAGCTGCATGATGCCGGCGTCGACGGTGGCGAGGTCGAGTATGTCGTTGACGATGGTGAGCAGCACCGAGGATGACGAGCCGACATGCTCGACATATTCGCGCTGCTTTGGGCTGAGCGGCCCGGTCGCCGGCAGCGACAGAAGCTCGGTGAAGCCGATGATGTTGGTCAGCGGCGAGCGCAGCTCGTAGGAGACATGCTGCACGAACTCGTTCTTCAGCTGGTCGGATTTCTGCAGCGCTTCGTTCTTGTCCTTCAGCGCGCGCTCGACATTGACGCTGTCGGTGACGTCCACAAAGGTCATCATCACCTGGCCGTTGGGCAGCGGGATGACGGCGTAGCTGAGCACTGTGCCGTTCTTCAGTTCGGTCTGGCCATGGCGGTCGCGGCGCTCGTCGTCGAAACCGGTGATGGCGGCGACGAACCCGCCCCACGGGCTGTCGACGGCGCGCTGGTCGCTGAGATCGCGGATCGCCGAGACATGGACGTTGGGCTTGATCACATCCTGGCTCAGTCCCCACAGCGCGACAAAGGCCGGGTTCGACAGGCGCAGCCGCCCATCGGGACCGAACACGGCGACGCCTTCGGCCAAATTGTCGAGCGTTTCGCCCTGGACCCGCACCGCCGTCTGGTAGCGGCTTTCGAGGTCCATCTTCTCGGTCAGGTTCTCGAACACCCAGGTCACGCCGCCCTTCGGCTGCGGGTTGGCCACCACGCGGATGGTCTTGCCGTCGGGCAGATGCCACCAATGCTCTTGCGATTCCACCGCGCGGTAGGCGCCAAGCAGGCCTTCTTTCCAGCGCCGCCATTCCGGCTGCTCGGCGATCTTGCCTTCGCTGCGCAGCCGGTCGAGCAGCAGCGCATTGTCGGGCGCGCTGTGCAGGAAGCCCGGGTCCAGCCCCCACAGTTTCTGGAACGCCTGGTTGAAGAAGCGCAACTTCTCGTTGGCATCGAAGATCGCCACCGCCGTGTTGAGCTGGTCGAGCGTGTCGGCATGGCTGCGCACCGTGCGCTCATATTCGCCGCGAATGGTTTCGGTGGCGCTGGTGTCGCAGGCAAGACCGGCCGAGCCGTCGGCACCGGCGAAGTCGGTGACGGCGAACACCCGGCGGTCGCCCTCGATCACCGTCGACAGCGTCTGTTCGAAGATCGGGCGCGATTTGTGCTGCGCGGCGATCTGTTCGCGCGCCTGGGCGCCGAGGAATTCCTTGGCTTCGCGCACCGCGGTCTCGGCGTTCGGTGCCTCGACCGCTCCGGCATAGGCACGGTTGACCCATTTCAGCCGCCCGTCGGTGGCGCGCAGCCAGGCCGGCATCGGCAAGGCGTCGAGCAGGCCGATCATGGTCTCGTAGTCGGCGGCCAGCCGCTGGTTCTCGATCTTCAGCCTGGCTTGGCTCCTCTGAGTTTCCGACAGCGAGACGAAGCGCACCAGCACATGCGCGGCGCTCTTGCGGCCATGCACTTCAAGCGGCGCCCCGGCCTGCGATTCGATCACGAGATCAAAGGGTTTCGCTTTCTCGCGCAGACCAGCGACGGCATTTTCGAGCGCCGCCGCCGAGCGCGGCATCAGCCAGCGGCCGAAGGCGAGGAAGGCTGCACGGTCGTCCGGCGCACCGCTTTCCAGCGGCAGCGTGCCGATCAGCTCCGGCTTCTTGTTCTCCGACGCCCAGACGATGACGCGCTGGTCACGCAGATTGAGCAGCGCCTCGGAGCGCTGCAGCGCCGCATTGATGTCGGCAATGCGGGCTCTGAGTTCGACATTCTGCGCCGAGGTGCGGGCTCTTTCGCGGATCAGGAAGATGGCCGAGACCAGTGCCGCGCCCATGACGCCGACGAACATGGCGAGCTGGATGACTTCGACCGCGCTGACCGACAGTCCGGCCTTCTGCGCAATGGCCGGCTCGGCATGGGCGGCAAACGAGGTGAGCGGGCCGGCAAGAGCTGAGGTGGCAAGAAAGCCGGCGGTGCGGGCGCCAACGCGCCTCTTCAGGCCACCGCCTGTCGTGACGGAGCCATTGCTATCGGAATCGTCATGGCCGCCGGAAACGGCCGATCCCGCGCGAGGCGGGTTTTCCCCCGGCATGCCTTGGTCCTCTTCGCCGCCTGAATGCAAGACCGCCTAGATCAGGATCACGTTTGATGGAAACGCCCTTCTGACCTAACTCTTTTCTAAAGGGCATGATCTTTTCCGAAAACCGCTTCCCACTTTTCGCTGACGCGGTCCTTCGGTTCGAATCATGCTCTCGATGCGTACGCCGGCCTCGTCCCCGGCCCACGAATCAGCACAATAGCGCGTGCTGGAATCGGCGTGAAGAATCATCCGCGCAAAAAAGAAGCCGGGCGAAAAGTCAATCGCCCGGCTTCAATATCTAGTGGTAAACGCCGCTTTGGCTAATAGCGGTAGTGTTCCGGCTTGAACGGACCCTGCGGGGTCACGCCGATATAGGCGGCCTGTTCGCCGGAAAGTTCGGTCAAGCGGGCTCCAAGCTTGTCGAGATGCAGACGCGCCACCTTCTCGTCGAGGTGCTTGGGCAGCACATAGACCTGGTTCTGGTACTGGCCGGGCTTGGTGTAGAGCTCGATCTGCGCCAGCACCTGATTGGTGAACGAAGCCGACATCACGAAGCTCGGATGACCGGTCGCGTTGCCGAGGTTGAGCAGGCGCCCCTCGGACAGCAGGATCATCCGCTTGCCGTCCGGGAAGGTTATCATGTCGACCTGCGGCTTGACGTTGGTCCATTGCAGGTTGCGCAGGGACGCGACCTGGATCTCATTGTCGAAGTGGCCGATATTGCCGACGATCACCATGTCCTTCATCGAGCGCATGTGGTCGAGGGTGACGACATCCTTGTTGCCGGTGGTGGTGATGACGATGTCGGCGGTCGGTGCGGCATCTTCCAGCGTGACGACTTCAAAGCCGTCCATCGCCGCTTGCAGCGCGCAGATCGGATCGACTTCGGTGACCTTGACGCGGGCGCCGGCGCCCTTGAGCGAAGCCGACGAGCCCTTGCCGACGTCGCCATAGCCGCAGACGACCGCAACCTTGCCGGCCATCATGGTGTCGGTGCCGCGGCGGATGCCGTCGACCAGCGATTCCTTGCAGCCATATTTGTTGTCGAACTTCGACTTGGTGACCGAGTCGTTGACGTTGATCGCGGGGAACGGCAGCAGGCCCTTCTTCTGCAGCTGGTAGAGCCGGTTGACGCCCGTCGTCGTCTCTTCGGTGACGCCGCGAATGGCTTCCTTCTGCTTGGTGAAGAAGCCGGGCGAGGCCTTCAGGCGCTTCTTGACCTGGGCGTAGAAGTATTCCTCTTCCTCGCTCTGCGGGTTGGACAGCACGTCCTCGCCGGCCTCGGCGCGGGCGCCGATCAGTATGTACATCGTGGCGTCGCCGCCATCGTCGAGGATCATGTTGGAGAGGCCGCCATCGGCCCACTGGAAGATCCTGTCGGTGTAGTCCCAATACTCCTCGAGCGACTCGCCCTTGACGGCGAACACCGGGATGCCGGCCTCGGCGATGGCTGCGGCCGCATGGTCCTGGGTCGAGAAGATGTTGCACGAGGCCCAGCGGATATCGGCGCCAAGCGCCTTCAGCGTCTCGATCAGCACCGCAGTCTGGATGGTCATGTGCAGCGAGCCGGTGATGCGCGCACCTTTCAACGGCTTCTTGTCGCCGAATTCCTCGCGGCAGGCCATCAGGCCCGGCATTTCGGTTTCGGCGATATCGAGTTCCTTGCGGCCCCAGCCGGCAAGCGAGATGTCGGCGACCACATAGTCCTTGCTACCTGTCATGGCAGTGCTCCGGTGTGATTTGTCTTCAGAATGCGCCTGCGCCACACGGCGCGTCGAAGGGCGCGGAATGCCGGCCTGACTAGCAGATCGCCGCCAAGACGACAATGGGATATAAAGAAATCTTTATGCGCGTATGTGTTTTACGGGGATGCATGCCGCCCAAAAGTATCCCGCGGTTTTGGGACAACGGCGTTCAAAGCAAAAACTTCAGCACTCTTCGCCGAAGCGCGAGGCGACCAGCTGCTCCAGCGCGTCCATCGCCGCTGCGGCTTCAGCGCCGCTGGCGGTGACGCGGATCGAATAACCGGGGCTCGCCGCCAGCATCATCAGCCCCATGATCGAGGTGCCGCCGACCTTGAGACCATCCTTCTCGACATGGACGGTGGCGTCGAAGCCGCTGGCGACCTGGACGAACTTCGCCGAGGCGCGCGCATGCAGGCCGCGCTGGTTGACGATCGGGAACTCGCGCACGATCTCACCGGGCGACAGCGCGTTCATTTGCTGCTCAGCAGCTGACTTGCGACATTGATGTATTTGCGCCCCGCGGCCTGCGCCTCGTCGAGCGCGGTCGCCATGTTGTCGCCCTTGCGGATCGACGACAGCTTGATCAGCATCGGCAGGTTCATGCCGGCGATGACCTCGGTGCGACCGGATTCCATCACCGAAATGGCGAGGTTGGAAGGCGTGCCGCCGAACATATCGGTCAGAACGATGACCCCGGTCCCGGTGTCGACGCGGCCGACGGCGTCGACGATATCGCGCCGACGCTGCTCCATATCGTCATCGGCGCCGATTGCCACGGTTTCGAAATTGTCTTGTGGCCCCACGACATGTTCCACGGCATGGCGGAACTCGGCGGCCAGTTGACCGTGCGTTACAAGCACGAGTCCGATCATTCTATGGTGGCTCCCGTCATCGCCGCTTCACAGGCGCTTTTTATGCTCGCCGGCCATCCCAGGCGGCGGGAGCGCTATCTTGTCGACGCGCGGCGCGTTGACAAGCCCAAAATTGCGTCGGCCATGGCCAATTTGACGCATTGCAGCAAAAAACCGGCGGCGGATCATACGAAAGGCGCAATCGCCAGCCGCGCCATTACCGCCGGCAAAGCCGCAGTGACGTTGCGCTGAACGAGGTCGATGCGCGGCACCACACAGCCGGCAATGGTCGCGCTCGACTCTTCCTGGAAACGCTCCACAGCGTTAGCGGCAACCAGCTGGATCGTAAGGTCGATGACTCCCACAGGTTGGAACAAAAGCGGCTTCGGACCAAGTCCGGGCACCTCTGCGAGGCCGGCAATGCTGGCGGGCGCATGGCAGACCAGCCGCCCGAAACGCGCCGCGACAAACAGCTGGTCGTCGCCGATCAGCCGCGCAAACAGCCCGAGCCGGCTGAAATGGTCGATGAGCGCCAGCGCCAGCGTTGTCTTGCCCGAGCCGGACGGCCCGGTGATCAGGACGCCCCGCTCGCCAATCAGGACTGCGGTGGCATGGATGTTCTCGGGTTCCGCGGTGGGATCGGGCATGCGCAGCCGCGATCAGCCTTCGGCCGGCAGCGTAACGACGAAGCGCGCGCCCTTGATGTCGCCGGGCTTGGTGCCGGGGATGTTCTCGGCGGTCAGCGTGCCGCCATGGGCTTCGACGATCTGCCTGGATATCGACAGGCCAAGCCCCGAATTCTGGCCGAACGCCTCGCCCGCCGGGCGGTCGGTGTAGAAGCGCTCGAAGATGCGGTCGATGGCGTCGGCGCGGATTCCGGGGCCGTTGTCGTCGACGGTGACGATGTTGACCTTGCCCGAGCGTGCCAGGGAAATGGCGATATGGCCGTGGTCCTCCGGCACGAAGGAGCGGGCATTCTCGATCAGATTGGTGATGACCTGGCCGATCCTCAGATCATGGCCGGTGACGAAATAGCCTTTGACGCCTTGCGGCAGCTTGGCGGCCTTGAATTCGATCTCGACAGCCTTTTTGTTGCGCGTCGCTTCGCGCGACACGGCGACGAGATCGGTAATGAATTTCTTCAAATCGACCGTGGCGGCATCCTCACGCGCCAGTTCGGCGTCGAGGCGCGAGGCATCGGAAATGTCGGTGATCAGCCGGTCGAGACGCCGGACATCGTGCTGGATGATCTCCATCAGCCTGCCGCGTGAATTGTCGTTCTTGGCCAGCGGCAAGGTCTCCACCGCGCTGCGCAGCGAGGTCAGCGGGTTCTTCAGCTCGTGCGAGACATCGGCGGCGAAGCTTTCGATCGCCTCGATGCGGGCATAGAGCGCATTGGTCATGTCGCGCACCGCGACCGACAAATTGCCGATCTCGTCCTGGCGGTCGGAAAAGTCGGGGATCTCCTCGCGGCTCTTGACGCCGCGCCGCACCCGCACTGCCGCCGCCGATAGCCGGCGCAGCGGATTGGCGATGGTGGATGCGAGCAGCATCGACAGGATGGCGGTGACCAGGGCGGCGATGCCGAACACGCGCAAAATAGCCTTGCGCTCGGCGGCGACGATCTTGTCGATGTCGCCGCCTTCCGTCGACAGCATCAGCACGCCGAGAACGGCGCGGAAGCGCTGGATCGGCACCGCCACCGAAACGATCTGCTCGCCTTGTTCGCTCACCCGCACGATCGTCGATGGACTGCCGGTCAGCGCCTTGACCACTTCCGGGAAGGCCGCACCGTTGCCGCCGGGCTGCTCATGGTAGACGGGCAGGTCCTTGTTGCGGAAGAAGTCGAAGACGAATTTCTGCACGCGCTCCAGCATATCCGGCTGCTCGTCCTCGACCGGCGGCAGGTCGTAGCGCAGGATCTGGCCGCGCGAATAGAGATGGCGCGAATCGAGCAGCAGATTGGCGTCGCGGTCATAGATGCGGGCCCGGGTGCGCGTCGGCGAAATCAGCCGCCGCAGCACCGGCGCGACGCGCTCGGGATTGATCGGGAAATCCAGATTGTCGAGCTGGTCTGAGCCCGGCCCCAGGCTTTCACCGGCCTGCAGTTCGAGCAGTTTTTCCGGATCGATGCTGATCGAATCGGTCTCGACCGTTGCCGACGCGGCAATGGCGCCGGCGATGATCTCGCCCTGCGTCATCAGGCTTTCGACGCGGGCGTCGATCAGCCCGTCGCGGAAGGTGTTGAGATAGAGGATGCCGGTGACCAGCACGGCGAGGCCGGCCAGGTTGAGGAACAGGATGCGCCGGGTCAGGCTGGAAAAGATGTGGTGGCCGAGGAAGCGGCGCATCGGCACCGTCAACCTCGACAGGAATGCGGGCAGAATCCGCGACCGCCTGACAGCGCTCGTTCGTCTGCTCCGCTGTACATCCACTGCCATCGAATAGCAGCTCCCGCCTAGTCTTTGGTTTTATGCATGTCGTCGTCCCAAAAACGCGACCACTTTTGGGCGACATGCATCAACTCAAGCTTCGCGGAACCGGTATCCGACTCCGTAAAGGGTTTCGATCATTTCGAAGTCGTCATCGACGGCCTTGAACTTCTTGCGCAGCCGCTTGATGTGGCTATCGATGGTGCGGTCGTCGACATAGACCTGCTCATCATAGGCCGAATCCATCAGCGCATCACGGCTTTTTACCACGCCGGGGCGCTGCGCCAGCGAGTGCAGGATGAGAAATTCGGTGACCGTCAGCGTCACCGGCTCGCCCTTCCAGGTGCAGGTATGGCGTTCCTGGTCCATGACCAGCTGGCCGCGTTCCAGCGAACGGGCCTGCTGGCTGGGCGCCTTTGCCGCAGCTTCGCGGGCGCTGGCGCGGCGCAGCACGGCGCGCACCCGCTCGACCAGCAGGCGCTGCGAGAACGGTTTGCGGATGAAATCGTCGGCGCCCATCTTGAGGCCGAAAAGCTCATCGATCTCATCGTCCTTCGAGGTCAGGAAGATCACCGGTAGGTCGGACTTCTGCCGCATCCGGCGCAACAGCTCCATGCCGTCCATGCGCGGCATCTTGATGTCGAGGATGGCGAGATTCGGCGGCCGCGCCGCCAGGCCTTCCAGCGCCGACGCACCATCCGTGTAGGTCTCGACGCGATACCCCTCGGACTCGAGGGCGATCGACACCGATGTCAGAATGTTGCGGTCGTCATCGACAAGCGCGATTGTTGCCATTTCAAGCGGCTCCCTCATGAGCTGTCCCTTCTGTCTTAGAGAAGGGGCTTTTGCAGGACAAATTAGGTACAAAATGTGGCACAGGCTCCACCCGCTGTCGCGGACGGCTTGCCGGCGGCCCCATCGGAACCTCTACACGGGTTGGACGAACACTGTGTGCCAATCCTTTGGGCAACCACCGTGATTTTTTGCACATATAAACGATTTAAACAACTTTCAAAATTTTTAAATCGATTAATGATTTGATATCATTCGAGTTTTCTGGTTCTCACCGTCTCAGCCCCTAACGCGGGCTCGCCGGAAACGCGCCGGCAAAGTGCGGCGAATCCAGAAGAAGGGACCCTTGATGTCGGAAGTCGGCAAACGCAATTCTGCTTGCGCGATCGATCGTATCGGCCTGAAAACCACCGGCACGGTGCATTATAATTTTGGTGCGGCCGCCCTTTATGAGGCAGCGATCCGTCGTGGCGAGGCCCGGTTGACCGCCGGCGGCGCGCTGCTTGCCGAGACCGGCCAGCACACTGGCCGCTCGCCCAAGGACAAGTTTGTCGTCCGCGATGGCGCCACCGAGCCCCATGTCTGGTGGGACAACAACAAGGCGATTTCGGCGGGCCAGTTCGAAATGCTGCTCGCCGATTTCCTTGTCCACGCCGCGAATAGCGATCTCTATGTGCAGGACCTCGTCGGCGGCGCCGATGCCGAGCTGAAGCTGCCGACGCGGGTCATCACCGAATTCGCCTGGCACTCGCTGTTCATCCGCAATCTTTTGATCCGCCCGCAGGCCGCCGAGCTCGAGGATTTCGTGCCGGAGATGACGATCATCGACCTGCCGTCCTTCCGCGCCGATCCGGCCCGCCACGGCAGCCGCACCGAAACGGTGATTGCGGTCGATCTCACCCGCAAGATCGTGCTCATCGGCGGCACTTCCTATGCCGGCGAGATGAAGAAATCGGTGTTCACCATGCTCAACTATCTGCTGCCGGAAAAGGGCGTCATGCCGATGCACTGCTCGGCCAATGAGGGCCCGGGCGGCGACGCAGCGATCTTCTTCGGGCTTTCCGGGACGGGCAAGACGACGCTGTCGGCCGATCCGTCACGTACGCTCATCGGCGACGACGAGCACGGCTGGGGACCGCACGGCATCTTCAACTTCGAAGGCGGCTGCTACGCCAAGACGATCCGGCTGTCGGCCGAGGCCGAGCCGGAGATTTTCGCCACCACGCAGCGTTTCGGCACGGTGCTGGAAAATGTCGTGCTCGACGCCGACCGCGTGCCGGACTTCAACGACGGCCGGCTCACCGAAAACACGCGCTGCGCCTATCCGCTGGATTTCATCCCCAATGCCTCGAAGAGCGGACGGGCCAGCCACCCGAAAAACATCATCATGCTGACCGCCGATGCCTTCGGCATCATGCCGCCGATCGCCCGGCTGACCCCGGCGCAGGCGATGTACCACTTCCTCTCCGGCTACACCGCCAAGGTGGCCGGCACCGAGAAGGGCGTTACCGAGCCGGAAGCGACTTTCTCGACCTGCTTCGGTGCCCCGTTCATGCCGCGCCACCCCAAGGAATACGGCAATCTGCTGCGCGAGCTGATCGCCCGCCACGGCGCCGATTGCTGGCTGGTCAACACCGGCTGGACCGGCGGCGCCTACGGCACCGGCAAGCGCATGCCGATCAAGGCGACGCGCGCCTTGCTGGCCGCAGCGCTTGACGGTTCGTTGAAGGCGTCCGGTTTCCGCACCGACGCCAATTTCGGCTTCGAGGTGCCGGTTGCTGTGCCTGGCGTCGACAGCGCCATTCTCGACCCGCGTTCGACCTGGGCCGACAAGGCAGCCTATGACCGGCAGGCAGCGCGATTGGTCGGCATGTTCGCCGTCAACTTCGAGAAATTCGAGAGCCATGTCGATGCCGTCGTGCTCGGCGCAGCACCCCGCCTGCAGGAAGCTGCGGAATAGGCGAGGCGTCTTCACCGAAGCATCCTTGAAAGGCGCGATCTCGATCGGGCCTTTTCTTTTTTGGTCCGCCGCGCCATGACTGCGGCATGCCTATCGACGACATCATCATATCAGACGAAGCCGTAATCCATCCGGGCGACCTGCACGAGGATTTCATCCGCTCGTCGGGTCCCGGCGGCCAGAACGTCAACAAGGTGGCGACCGCCGTCCAATTGCGCTTCGACGCCGCCAATGCGGCTGGCCTGTCCGAACGCGTGCGCGCGCGCACGATCAAGCTCGCCGGCCAGCGCGCCACTAAGGACGGCGTCATCGTCATCGAGGCCGGCCGCTTCCGCACCCAGGAGCAGAACCGGGCCGATGCCCGGGCAAGGCTGACGGCGCTGGTCGCCAAGGCCGCGGAACCGCCGCCGCCGCCGCGCAAGAAGACCAGGCCGTCGAAAGGCTCGGTAGAGCGGCGGCTGCAAAGCAAGGCAGGGCGCGGCACGATCAAAAAGCTGCGCGGCCGGGTAGAGAACGACTAAGGACCGCGCCGACTGCGTGCATAAAGCGGCCTCCCCTGCCGCAGCCGCAAGGTTTCACCATTGCCACAGCAAGGGAGGCCGACAACGGTGGCTTTCGGGTCGCCGTTTCTGATTGGCGGTGGCATGGTTTCAGTATCAACCGGAGGCGAAGTCATGCTCGTTCTGCCCAAAGGCGTCCGCCACATGCCTGGTTATCTGTCCCGCGCGGCGCAGGAAGCGCTGGTCGAAGAGGTGAGGACCATAGTACAGCGGGCGCCGCTGTACGTGCCGGCGATGCCGCGGACCGGCAAGGAGATGAGCGTGCGCATGACCAATTGCGGCACGCTGGGCTGGGTCACCGACAAGGAGCTGGGCTATCGCTACCAGCCAACGCACCCACTCACCGGAGAGCCATGGCCGCCGATCCCGGACGCGCTGCTGCAATTGTGGCGGGAGGTCGCCGCCTATCCGAATCCGCCGGAGGCCTGCCTGGTCAATTTCTATACGCAGGACGCCAAAATGGGTCTGCACCAGGATCGCGACGAAGCCGATTTCTCGGCCCCAGTGGTCTCGGTGTCACTTGGCGACGATTGCCTGTTCCGGGTCGGCCAAGTGACGGGCAGGGGGGCCACACGCGACGGCGGTACCAAATCGTTCCGCCTGAAAAGCGGCGACGTCGTCGTGCTCGGCGGCGAAGGCCGGCTCTGCTTCCACGGCGTCGACCGCATCTATCCGTCGACCTCGGCGCTGCTGAAAAATGGCGGCAGGATCAATCTGACGCTGCGGCGGGTGACCTTGCCTTGAAGAGGTGAGAGTGCATTCTTGCACTTACTGAACCACTGACCTTGCGAATGAAAAGTCCCTAACGGAATTTAAGGTTTCGGCCGCTAGTCTGCGCCAAAACGTCATCATTCCCGGTGTGGATACCATGCTCGAAATCGAATCCGAAGTGATTTGGCGCTACATTCGAAATGCCGCATGGCGCACGGTTTCGATCGCCCGCTCGGATGCATCGCTCTACCTGTTCATTGGCATCTACACTGCAACGGGGCTGGGGTTTCTGGCTTGGGTCGGCGCGCTCCATCGCACCGCATACCAGACCTACGTGCCGATATGGCTTATGGTTTTCGGTTTCGTGCTGCCGGCGGTATCGCTTCTCCTGGAAACCGGCTGGCTTTTGCATCGATTTGAGCGTCGGCGGAAATTTGCTGCGGGCAAGATGTTCTCAGCCGAGCGGATGGCGGTTCTCTTTTCCGGCATATGTCTGTTGATGGGCATCATGATTTTCCAAAGCACCTTCACCTCGGTCAAGAACGGCATGTCCGTCCTGTGGCAAGGTTTCCCCTATGATCGCGCCTTGGCGGATATCGATGCCTATCTGCATTTCGGCACTGATCCGTGGCGATGGCTCTACGTTATCGGCAAGCATGACTGGGTACGGGAATCCGTCGGATGGAACTACGACATGCTGTGGTTCATCATTTGCTACAGCATGCTGTTTTTCATGGTCACGTCACCACGCACCACGCATCTGAAGAGACGCTATGTGCTGTCCTTCATGGTGGTGTGGGTGGTCGTCGGAAACATCCTGGCCGGGCTGTTCATGTCGGCCGGACCGGCGTTCTACGGCTATGTCACCGGCGATGTGCCACGCTTCGGTGAACAGCTTTCGTTTCTTGCGCAAAGCCCGTCGCCGAGTTCCGCCGCCGTGTACCAGCAGTATCTGTGGACGCTCCAGACCGAGGGTGTGACTGGACTCGCGTCGGGAATATCGGCATTTCCAAGCGTTCATGTCGCCTTGATCACCCTGAATGCGGTGTATACCTGGGAGTACGACCAGCGGTTGGGCGCCATCGCATTTCTGTATGTCGCCTTCATAGTCGCGAGTTCGGTCTATCTTGGTTGGCACTATGCGATCGATGGTTATGCGGCGGTCGCGCTCACGATCGCCCTATGTGCGGCCGTCCGCAAGCTGGTACCCGACGGCGAAATCCTGATGCCAGGCCCGGCCCGGCAATCGGCGGCTGGCGGCAGCCGCCCGGAGGCGGCCGTCACAGTTTCCTGAGCGCCACTTCCTCGACCAGATGATTGGCGCCCTTGCGCAGGATGAGGTCGGCCCGCGCCCGTGTCGGCACGATGTTCTCGCGCAGGTTTTTCAGGTTGATGTTGGCCCACAAGCCTTCCGCAATGGCGCGCGCGGCGTCTTCCGAAAGTTGCGAATAGCGGTGGAAGAAGGAGTCCGGATTGCGGAACGCCGTCTCGCGCAGGCGCATGAAGCGGGCGATGTACCATTGGTGGATCAGCTTCTCGTCGGCATCTATATAAATGGCGAAATCGAAGAAATCCGACAGGAACGGCACGATCTTGCCGTCCTTCGGCAATTTGCCGGGTTGCAGAACGTTGATGCCTTCGAAGATCAGAATGTCGGGCCGGTCGATGGTGACGAACTCGCCGGGAATGACGTCATAGGTCAAATGCGAATAGACGGGCGCGCGGACATTGCGCTGCGCCGACTTGATGCCCGAGAGGAAACGCAGCAGCGCACCGACATCGTAGCTGTCGGGAAAGCCCTTGCGCTCCATCAGATTGTCGCGTCGCAACACCTTGTTGGGCAGCAGGAACCCGTCGGTAGTGATGAGATCGACCTTGGGGCTCGACGGCCAGCGCGCCAGAAGCTCCTTCAGCACGCGCGCCGTGGTCGATTTGCCGACCGCAACCGAACCGGCAATGCCGATGATGAACGGTGTCTTGACCACATCCAGCGCGTTGAAGAAGGCCTGGCGCTGGCGAAACAGCAGCTGGCTGGCCTCGACATGCGCCGAAAGCAGCCGCGAGAGCGACAGATAGATGCGCTTGACTTCTTCCAGGTCGACCGGATCGTTCAACGAGCGCAGACGGTTGATCTCGTCTTCGCCCAGCGTCATCGGCGTGTCGGCGCGGAAGTTCGACCATTGCTCGGCCGAGAAGAAACGATAGGGGGAATATTTCTCGGTCGGAGCGAGCTGGTCCATCGAGTTTCCTGCCCTCTAGAGCATGATGCCGAAAAGTGTGAAGCGGTTTTCGGGCGACATCATGCTCCCTCTATCAATTTAGAGACGGATTCAGATTTCAGGCCTCGGCCCGAAATCATCCGGCTCTAGCGGTCAGCCTTTCGGCCGGGATGCCTTTTCAGTGACGCCCGAACGGCCGGTGCGGCCCTCAAGCTCCTTCAGCACCTCGCCCAGCGAAACGCCGGCGATGCCAAGCACGACGAGCCAATGATATATGAGATCGGCACTTTCGGAAACGAGGGCTTTCTCGTCGCCCTTGACGGCGGCAATGACGGTCTCGACTGCCTCTTCACCAAGCTTCTGCGCCGCCTTGTCGATGCCTTTGGCGAACAGTTTTGCCGTCCACGAGTCCGGGTCGCCGGAACGGGCGCGTTCGCCAATGATCGTTTCCAGATCGGACAGCGAAAATTCAGCCATGGCGCAGTCTACAGCCTTTGTGGAGTGGATTGAACCGGATAGTCCAGCCGCATCGGCAGCCCGGCCTCGGCCATATGCGCCTTGGCTTCCGTAATCGTGTAAGTGCCGAAATGGAAGATCGAGGCGGCGAGCACGGCGCCGGCATGGCCGTCGCGAATGCCCTCGACCAGATGATCGAGCGTGCCGACGCCGCCCGACGCGATCACCGGCGCGCGCACCGCATCCGCTATCGCGCGGGTCAGCGCAATGTCGTAACCGGCCTTGGTGCCGTCACGGTCCATCGAGGTCAAAAGAATCTCGCCGGCGCCGCGATCGACCATCTTTCGCGCAAACTCGACCGCATCGATGCCGGTCTTTTCACGGCCGCCATGGGTGAAGATCTCCCAGCGGTCGGCTTCATTGGGTGCCGACACCTTCTTGGCGTCGATGGCGACGACAATGCACTGGTTGCCGAACTTGTCGGCGGCTTCCGCGACGAAATCGGGGTTCTTCACCGCCGCAGTGTTGATCGACACCTTGTCGGCGCCGGCCAGCAACAGTTTGCGAATATCGGCCACCTGGCGCACGCCGCCGCCGACGGTCAGCGGCATGAAGCATTGTTCGGCGGTGCGGGCGACGACGTCGAAGATGGTTTCACGGTTGTCGGACGACGCGGTGATATCGAGAAAGCAAAGCTCGTCAGCGCCGGCCGCGTCATAGGCTTTGGCCGCCTCGACCGGATCACCGGCATCGATGAGGTCGACGAAATTGACGCCCTTGACGACGCGGCCGTTCTTGACGTCGAGGCAAGGGATGACTCGGGCCTTCAGCATCAGCCCTTCTCCATCGTCGCCAGCAACTCGCTGAGCAGTTCGCCGACCAGCGGCGGAACCTCGGCCTGCGCATCGAACGCCGGATCGTAGGCGGAAATGGTGATGCCGGAAATCGGCAGCAGGCCGGCCATGCCGCAGACAGCCTGGCGCAGCTGTTTCGGCTCCGGGCCGCCGGGCGTGGTGTAGCGGTTGACCTGCAGCGCCCCGGGGTCGTGCACGTCGAGATCGAGATGCAGGTGCACCCGCTTCGCATCCGGCGCCTTCAGCCTGCCGCTCGCCGTCGCCCAGTCCGGGCATTCGGTGCGGATGACCGGCAACGTCTTCAACAGCTCCGTTTCGGCCGGATCGAGATCGCGCGCGTTGACCAGCACGCAGCGCGCCGGATCGATCGGCCTGAAGCCGGGGATGGCCGAGGCCATCGGCTTCCAGCACAGGCCGAGAACCGTGGCCAGCGCCATGCCGTCGAGAAAGCCGAAGATGGACGTCTCCGGCGTGTTGAGATCGCCATGCTGGTCGGCCCAGATGATCGCATCGGCATCCTCGCCGGCAACCGCACCGGCCGATGTCAGGCAATTGCCGGCCAGCACGATGGGAAACCGGCCGCGGTCTATGGCGATGCGGACCTCGCCGGAGACGGCACCGCACACGGCAAAGCCGGTGGCGATCTCGCGCTGTTGTTCGTCGCCAACCCTGCCGATATCGGTGACGACGACGTCATGCCCGGAGAGCGTCAGCGCGTCGACAAGCCCGCCGGCGACGAGTGCATCCGGGCCTCGGCCCATGCCGCCGTGATAGTGGCCGCTGTCATAGGAGGCCAGGATGATGGAGATTTTCACGGCCGGGTCTCCATCGCCTTGCCCTGCAGCACCGCCAGCGCCTCGGCCGGGTCGATGCGCCCGTCATAGAGCGCGCGACCGGAGATGGCGCCTTCGAGTTTCTTTGCGTCGGGCATGGTCATGCGCACGATGTCGGCGATCGAGGCCAGCCCGCCCGAGGCGATGACCGGGATCGACACCGCATTGGCAAGGTCGATGGTGGCATCCCAGTTGATGCCGGTCAGAACGCCGTCGCGGTCGATGTCGGTGTAGATGATGGCGGCAACGCCGGCGCCTTCGAATTTCTGCGCCAGTTCGATGACGCCGAGGCTGGAGGCCTCGGCCCAGCCTTCGACTGCCACCTTGCCGCCCTTGGCGTCGATGCCCACGGCGATTTTTCCAGGAAATTCCTTGCAGGCTTCCCGGACCAGGTCGGGATCGCGCACCGCCACTGTGCCGAGGATGACGCGGGCCAGCCCGCGGTCGAGCCAGTCCTCGATCTGCGCCAGCGTGCGGATGCCGCCGCCGAGCTGCACCGGGTTTTTCGTCGCCTTGAGGATGGCGCCGACCGCCGCGCTGTTGACGCTCTGGCCCTTGAAGGCGCCGTTGAGGTCGACGACATGCAGCCATTCAAACCCTTGCTCTTCGAAGGCCTTGGCCTGGGCCGCAGGGTCGTCATTGTAGATGGTCGCGGTCGCCATATCGCCGTGCTTCAGCCGCACGCACTTGCCGTCCTTGAGGTCGATGGCCGGAAACAGGATCACCGTTCAGACCCCTTCCACAATGGCGAAATGCGAGGTCGAATAAGCGCGCCGGAATTTCAGCGCTGCCTGGTATTCGGGGGAATGGAAGCAAGCCAGCGCGACCTCGTAGCTTTCGAACTCGACGATCACATGGCGATTGCCGGATGGCCCTTCCGGGCTTGACGACTGACCGCCTCGCGTCAGGAATTTCGCGCCGTATTTGTCGAACGCCGCTTTGTTGGCGGTGATGTATTTCGGATAGTTTTCCGGATCGGTCACATCGACCATCGCCATCCAGTAGCCCTTCTTGCTCATCTCAAGGCCTCCAGCGCAGGAAGTTGGTGATCAGTGCCAGGCCGAGCGCCTGGCTCTTTTCCGGATGGAATTGCGTGCCGGCAAGGTTACCGTGCGCGACCGCCGCCGTTACCGGGCCGCCATAATCGGCGACGGCCAGCACTTCGTCCGGCCTTGTCGCGTCGAGATGGTAGGAATGAACGAAATAGGCGTGCAGACCCTTGGGCCCGGTCGCAATACCCGAAAACAGCGGGTGCTTGCGCTCCAGATCGATGGTGTTCCAGCCGATTTGCGGGATCTTCAGCGCCGGATCGGCGGGCGTGATCTCCTTGACGTCGCCGGCAATCCAGCCGAAGCCCTTGGTCACGGTCTTTTCCAGGCCGCGCTCCGACATCAGCTGCATGCCGACGCAGATGCCGAGGAACGGCCGCGCCTTGGCGATCGCTACCTCTTCCACCGCTTCCCACATGCCGGCGACGCCGCGCAGGCCCGCCGCGCAATCGGCATAGGCGCCGACGCCGGGCAAAACGATGCGGTCGGCGCTGCGCACACGCTCGGCATCGGCGGTCAGCTCGATGGCAGCGGCAATGCCGGCTTCATGCGCGGCGCGCTCGAAGGCCTTGGTGGCCGAGCGCAGATTGCCCGACCCGTAATCGATGATGGCGACCCGCATCTCAGGCTTTTCCCGGCGTATGGCTCAGGCCCAGCGTCAGCCCGATCTGAGCCGGCCGGGCAAGGCTGGCGTCCGGCACGATGCGCGGCAGCGGCGCCGGCTCATCGGCAAGCGCCTCGGCATCCAGCGTCAGGCGAATGTCGGCATCGTCAGGATTGTCGGCTTCGATGACGCCCCATTCATGCCAGCCGCGGCGGCGAAGGGCTGCGAGCCGCAACCCTTGGCCTTCCAGCCCGATATAGAGCGAGACCAGTAAAGACAGTGCGGAGCCGGCCCAGTCCAGTCCCAGCCATTGGCCGAGCACCGAGATAAGCCCCATGGCGACGAAGGCGAGCGCGGCCTCGATCCAAAGCCGGTGCCAGGCGAGCCACAGCGGCGCCACCAGGAAAGCCAGCCAGGAAAAACCGTCGCGGACAAAAATGGGTGCGTCGGCCGCCTCGGTGCGGCCTGGCGGTTCCATCACGACATAGATGGCCATCAGCCTACCCTTTCAGAGATCCCTTGGTGGAGGGAACCGCTTCCGGCTGGCGCGGGTCGCGCTCCAGTGCGAAACGCAGCGCGCGCGCCACCGCCTTGAAGCAGGTCTCGGCAATATGGTGATTGTTGGCGCCGTAATGGTTGGTGACATGCAGCGTGATGCCGGCATTCTGCGCCAGCGCCTGGAAGAATTCACGCACCAGTTCGGTGTCGAACGTGCCGATCTTGGGCGACGAGAAGGCGACATTCCAGACCAGGAACGGACGGCCCGACACGTCGATCGCGGCCCGCGTCAGCGTCTCGTCCATGGCAAGGTCGACAGAGGCGTAGCGCATAATGCCGCGCCGCTCGCCCAGCGCCTTGGCCAGCGCCTGGCCGATCGCAATGCCGGTGTCCTCGACCGTGTGGTGGTCGTCAATGTGCAGGTCGCCCTTGGCCTTCACCGTGATGTCGATCAGCGAGTGGCGCGACAGCTGGTCCAGCATATGGTCGAAGAAGCCGACGCCGCTCGACATGTCGGATTTTCCGGTGCCGTCGACATGGACCGAGACACTGATCTCGGTTTCCTTGGTCTTGCGGCTGACTTCGGCGGAACGGGACGCCATGACCTTGTCCTTGGCTGAGGGGTTCGAAACTCAAGACGGGGTTCCAAGCTGTCATTTGCTTGAAAACGAAAGCCTTCTAGCAGCATGATCCGGCGATTGCCAGTTGCGATGCGGACAGCCACCGGCCATGGCGGACGCCGTTTGCATTCACCCGCCCCATGCATACATATGGCCGATCGAAATCACTCGTACCGCGCGCCAATCGCCTTATCGGGATCGCGCGAATCGGAGCTAAAAATGTCGAATGAACTGAGCATGCACGCCACGACCATCGTGACGGTGCGCAAGGGCAACAAGGTGGTGATCGCCGGCGACGGCCAGGTCAGCCTTGGCCAGACCATCATGAAAGGCAACGCCAAAAAGGTGCGCCGCATCGGCAAGGGCGGCAATGTCATTGCCGGTTTCGCCGGCGCCACGGCGGATGCTTTCACCCTTCTGGAGCGGCTCGAAGCCAAGCTCGAACAATATCCCGACCAGTTGACGCGCGCCTGCGTCGAGCTCGCCAAGGACTGGCGCACCGACCGTTATCTGCGCCGGCTGGAAGCGATGATGCTGGTGGCCGACAAGTCGGTTTCGCTGGCGCTCACCGGCACCGGCGACGTGCTGGAGCCCGAATTCGGCGTCATGGCCATCGGTTCCGGCGGCAACTATGCGCTGGCCGCTGCCCGCGCGCTGATGGACAGCGACAAGGATGCCGAGGAGATCGCCCGCAAGGCGATGCAGATCGCCTCCGACATTTGCGTCTACACCAACAACAACTTTGTTGTCGAAACGCTCGATGCCGGCTAACCCTCCGGTGCTCTATGATTTTCGACCGGTTACCGAAAAAGACCTGCCGATGATCGCCGGCTGGCTGGCCGAGCCGCATGTCGCCGAATGGTGGGACGATCCGGAGACGGAAATCGCCGAAATCCGGGAGCATATTGACTCAATTTCTGTAGAGCCGCTGATCGTCGAGCTCGACGGCAGGCCGATCGCCTATCTGCAGAGCTACGATCCGCATCTGGAAGATGGCCATCCCTATGCCGACCAGCCGTTCGGCACGCTCGGCATCGACCTGTCGATCGGCGTGCCGGACCTGGTTGGCAAAGGTCATGGCTCGGCTATCGTCAGGCAATTCGTCGAGCAACTGTTCGAGGAAGGTGCGCCGCGCGTCATCATCGATCCGCATCCCGACAATGGCCGCGCCATCCGCGCCTATGAAAAAGCGGGCTTCAGGGCTATCGATCGCAGACACTCTAGATATGGGGAAGTCGTGCTGATGGCCGTCGATGCCGAAGAGAGCGACCAGCGACGCGGAAGAAGGGGAATGAGTTGATGGCGACACCGGGCACTGCCAAAAATTACTCGGCCTACGAAGACAGCTGGCGGATGGGGCTTCTGCTCGTGCTCGCTCTGCTCATCTTCCAGGCCGGCGCGCTTTACGGCATGGGCCGCACGCCGATCTGCACCTGCGGTTACGTCAAACTCTGGCACGGTGTGGTGAACAGTTCGGAGAATTCCCAGCATATTTCCGACTGGTACACGTTCTCGCACATCATCCACGGCTTCCTGTTCTACGCCTCGGCCTGGTTCCTGTTCCCACGCTCGCCAATCGGTCTGCGCCTGGCATTCGCCGTCGTCATCGAGGGCGGCTGGGAACTCCTGGAAAACAGCCCGTTCATCATCGAGCGCTACCGCGCCGGCACCATTTCGCTGGATTACTATGGCGACTCGATCATCAATTCGGTGTCCGACACACTGGCCATGGTGCTGGGATTTGTGATGGCGCGAGAGCTACCTATATGGAGCATCGTCGGCCTCGCCCTCATCTTCGAACTGGGTGTCGGCTATCTCATCCGGGACAATCTGACGCTCAACGTGATCATGCTGCTGCATCCGTTCGAGTCCATCAAGCAGTGGCAAAGTGGAATCTAGTGATATGACCACCTTCTCTCCCCGTGAAATCGTTTCGGAACTCGACCGCTTCATCATCGGCCAGAAGGACGCCAAGCGCGCCGTGGCCATTGCCTTGCGCAACCGCTGGCGCCGCCAGCAGCTGGAAGGCCAGATGCGCGAAGAGGTGATGCCGAAGAACATCCTGATGATCGGCCCGACCGGCGTCGGCAAGACCGAGATCTCGCGCCGCCTGGCGCGGCTCGCCGGTGCGCCTTTCGTCAAGGTCGAGGCCACCAAGTTCACCGAAGTCGGCTATGTCGGCCGCGATGTCGAGCAGATCATCCGCGACCTGGTCGAGATCGCCATCGGCCTGGTGCGCGAGAAGATGCGCGAGGACGTGAAGGCGCGCGCGCACCTCAATGCCGAGGAGCGCGTGCTGGAAGCCCTGGTCGGCAAGACGGCGAGCCCGGCGACCCGCGATTCCTTCCGCAAGAAGCTGCGCGACGGCGAGCTCGACGACAAGGAGATCGAGATCGAGGTTGCCGACACCGGCACCGGCGGCATGCCCGGCTTCGAGATCCCCGGCATGCCGGGCGCCAATATCGGCGTGCTCAACATCAACGACATGCTGTCGAAAGCGATGGGTGGCAAGAAGACCAAGGCGCGCAAGACGACGGTCAAGGAATCCTACGCGCTGCTGGTCAACGACGAGTCCGACAAGCTGCTCGACCAGGACGAGGTGGTGCGCCGGGCGCTCGACGCGACCGAAAATGACGGCATCGTCTTCCTCGACGAGATCGACAAGATCGCCTCGCGCGAAGGCGGCATGGGCGCCGGCGTCTCGCGCGAAGGCGTGCAGCGCGACCTGCTGCCGCTGATCGAGGGCACGACGGTGGCGACCAAATACGGACCGTTGAAGACCGACCACATACTGTTCATCGCCTCGGGCGCATTCCATGTCTCGAAGCCCTCCGACCTGTTGCCGGAATTGCAGGGCCGCCTGCCGATCCGTGTCGAGTTGCGGGCGCTGGAGAAGGACGATTTCATTCGCATCCTCACCGAGACCGAGGCGAGCCTGATCAAGCAGTATATCGCACTGATGAAGACCGAAGGCGTCGACCTCACCTTCACCGACGATGCCATCGATTCGCTGGCCGGCATCGCTGTCGACCTCAACGCCAGTGTCGAGAACATCGGCGCGAGACGCCTGCAGACGGTGATGGAGCGCGTGCTGGACGAGATCTCCTACGACGCGCCGGACCGCAACGGCACCAGCGTCGCCATCGATGCCGCCTATGTGGAAAAGCATGTCGGCGACCTCTCGCGAAACACAGATTTGTCGCGATTTATCCTTTAAACGAGGGCGCCGGTTCATCCGGCGCCGGTATTAGAGCGCCGCGCGTCCTTTGGACACGCAAAGGTCGCTCTAGGGCCGATGCTTAGGCAACAATCCGGCTAACAGGTTGATGTGTGGCCGGATGGTATCATCGGGCCACCTTTCGTCTTGCCGGGTGCAAGGGCGCTCTCGACTCGACCGGGAGCACTCCCTAGTTTGCGCGGCAATTCTCTAGACGCAATTCCGGACGGAAAACCGTTTCACACTTTTCCTGGAATTGCTTGGGCGGCGGCGCATGAAAAAACTGATCCTTGTCATTCTCGGCTTGACGCTGGCGGCAACGCTGTTCGCGGCCGACGCGGCGACATTGGTGCCGGCGGGCAACCGCAATGCCGTGCAACCTGACATACCGGGCGCCTCGAGCCGCCGCACCCAGGCGACCAACACCACCTTCCAGGCCAAATACCGCAAGGTCTACGCCTTGCTTCAGAACGACGCCGAACTGCGCGCCAAGATCAGGAAGGCCGCCGCTGCCTACGGCATCAATCCTTTGCACATCGTCGGCGCCATCGTCGGCGAGCACACCTACAATGTCGACGCCTACGACCGGCTGCAGACCTACTACGTCAAGGCGATTTCCTACCTCTCCAGCAAGCTGTCCTTCGCCTATGACGGAGAGGACATCACCGATTTCGTGCAGCGGCCGGAATTCAAGAAGTGCACGATGTCGGACAGCTACGACCTGTGGGAATGCCGCGAGCAGGTGTGGAACCGCTCCTTCCGCGGCAAGACCGTCGGCGGCACAAGCTTTCCCAACGACCGCTTCGGCGCCACCTTCTTCCAGCCCTACTATGCCGGCCAGACCTTTGGCCTCGGCCAGCTCAACCCGCTGACCGCGCTGCAGATGAGCGATCTCGTGCACAAGGTGTCGGGGCTGCCCGAGCTCGATGTCGCCGATCCCAATGGGGTCTACAAGACCATCATGGATCCGGATCTGACATTGCCCTACGTCGCAGCGACGATAAGGAAGTCGATCGACGCCTACAATAACATTGCCGGCTTCGACATCTCAGGCAATCCGGGGCTGACCGCCACGCTCTACAATGTCGGCAATCCCGAGCAGCGCGCCTATGCGCTGAAGGCCGAGAACGACAAGCGCCGCGCGGCGGGTGAGGCGGTCAAACTGCCCGAGGAGAATTATTACGGCTGGCTGGTCAACGACAAGCTGGACGAGCTGAAGGCGCTGTTTTAGGTGGTTTGAAGCTCAAGGCCCCTACCTCCCCCTTGTGGGCATAGGCGCTAAGATAGCTTTGGCATGGACTGAAACTTGCGCTTTCGTGGTGGTTCGCGCCAGCGATATCGCAAGGCATGGAGTTTTTGGCG
>NZ_JAMYPY010000027.1:0-59753 GCF_040320605.1 Mesorhizobium sp. M0659 | reverse complement strand
TGGATCAGCCGACAGGATAATCGGACGAAGACCAAGACGCTGGGCCGCCTGGACGTATAGCAGACCACAGCCCCATGGACCGCCTTCAACCAGGACGAGTGCTCTTCTTGCCATTGGCGTTTACCCTCCGTATTTATTCCCGCCTGAACTCAGACCTGCGATAGATACCATCGTCAGCGATTTGCAATCGCAAAGGTTCTGTAAATTTACTTGAAGGATCTGTTACAACTTTGCGGTTGCTGGTGGAGGAGGTTCAAGACCTACGAGATCGGCTATATCCATATCGACGGCTGCGAACTGCGGCATACTGACGCCCCGCGCATCTTCGACCGCTTGGCGAGCTACTGAATAAGGTGACGCAGGGTTGTCCCTTCTTTACGTGGCGCCGAACTTTGCCAATGCCGGTAATAACTGGCCTGGCTGACCCCTGCCAGCCGGCACATCCTTTCAATGCCTTGCGACGAGCCAGCGGTCATTTTTTCGATGACCTCGAAGGCCCCGTGCCGCCAGGCGCGGTGTCCTGCCGGTGATCGTCCCTGATATGCCGCAAGGTTTCTTGAAAAAACCGAGATCCGGTTGCTGCTGGCCGACTTTCTGTTCCAGCTCGGAGATACGTTTCACCATCTCCTGCCTTTTTGCTGCAATTGCCGGGGGTGAGACCTCTGTTATTCCTTCGTTTGCCGCTTCGCCTTCAACGCCCAGCCATCGCTCGATCAGGGGCAGATCAGGGAACTCGCCACCTGCCGCTGGATTGCGCACGGCGACACGCTTTTGTTCCTCGGCCCACCCGATCCCGCGTCATAATGCACATCTCGCTATGTCATTGAAAAAGCATCGGCTGTTGATCTTGCCCTTGCGATAATGGGCGTCGCATGCCGCTGTTGGCATAGTGCTGGATGTCGGGACGCACGAGATCCTGACCGCGAATGACCCAAGGCGTGCCCTTGAAGTATTGCTCGGCCGGCAGATGACCGGCGCGGATGGTGCGAAGCACCGTCATTGCCCGCACGCCCAGCTTCTCTGCCGCTTCCTGCAAGGTGTACTCGCCGCGCGCCGCGCGCTCGCCGTGTCTGTAGACGGCAATGTTGTGTTGGCTACGGAAGGTGCAGACGCGCGACTGCGTCCATCCGTTTTGCCAGCCGGTGGTCCTGCCGAGTCGATTGAGAAGGGCCGCAATCGCCTTGTCCGGCAGCTGGCGCGCTAGCGCCCGGATCAGCGGTTCGATCTCGGGCGCGGCACGCCCCTGTGATGACCGAGCTTGTTCTTCTTGACGGAGAGCGTGGTATGATCGCCGCCCTGCCAATGCACCACCATCTCGATCCGGTCATTCTCGACACGGACGACGATCTCGCGAACGACCGTGCGAATGATGCGCTTGCGAGTGACGCTGGTGGCATTTGCGTGATGCCACGCTCGTTCAAGATCGGCGCCCATATGCAGCAGCTCCTGGCGCTCGGCCTCGCTGAGTGCTTCCGGCTTTTTGGTTTCGAGGGCGTCGAGTTCGGCTTCGCGCTCTCGCACAACCGCAAGCGCAGCATTCCAGCGCCGCTCAAGTTCGCCTGCCACGAGCCGATTGTCGGGATCGACGGCGTCATATTGGCGCTGCGCATGGGCCGCTTCATAGCGTGCCTGTTCAAGCGCGAGCTCGATCTGATGCTGCTTCTCAGCGCTCTGCGCCTTGGATGTCTCGATCGCCTGAACAGCCGCTTCGATGCCCAAGGGTTGAAGCCGTTCCAAGAGTTCGGTGCCGACGGCTTCATCGACGCGCAGCGATCCGAAGCTGATGCATGGATCGGTGCGATGGTTGAGGAACGCGCCACGACAGTGATAGCGCCCGATCTTGCCGTTTCGGCCAGAATAAGCCACGTGCAGTTTGCGGCCGCAATGGCCGCAGCGCAGAAGGCCGCCCAACAACAAGTCGCCGCGGCGCGGCGCACCGCGTGCCATCACGCCCTTACCGTTGGCGTTGTCTGCAATCAGGCGCTGGTTCCTTTCGAAGTCTGCCCAGCTCAGGTAACCCTCGTGATGGTCAATGACCAAGACCTCCCAGGCCGATCGCTCCTTGCGCAAGCCCCGCACGATACGTTTGCGGCCACTTTCGATGGTGATCCGGCTGCCGGTCCGGCCAAAGGCATAGGCACCGGCGTCAATCGGGTTGGTAAGAATGTGATGCACGGTGTTGTAGACGGGTAGCTTCCACACGATCGTCCGCCCGGCCGCGCGGGTGTAGTTGACGGCCGGCAGCATGATTCCCTCATGGCGTAGCGACAGATGCACCTGGCGAATGCTCTGCAAGGCGGGAAAACGCGTAAAACGAGCGTGATCGCTTCGCGCACGCGCAGATCGGGGTCCATCTCGATGCGGTCATTGCCCGCCTTCACGTAGCCGACAGCCACCGCCAGAAACAGCTCACCGCGCCTTGTTCTTTAGCGCTTCGAGCGAGCGGGCGCGCAGGATCGAAAGCTCAAGTTCGCTCATCGTGCCCTTCATGCCGAGCAACAGCCGGTCATTGGGATGACGCGCTGAAGCGTTCAAAGGGTGGTCAGTTCGCCATGCACGCCATGGCACTTCCCGGGAACCCTTACGACGGGCACACGCTCGAAAAGATCATTCCTGCGATGGAAGACACCATCGGTGCCGAGATCGAGCGCATCCTCGCCGATGCCGGCTACCGCGGCCACAACGCGCCGCAAAGCCACAAGTTCAGGGTCTTCACCGCCGGTCAGAAGCGCCGCGTGACACCGGCCATCAAGCGCCAGATGCGGCGGCGATCGGCCGTCGAGCCGGTGATCGGCCACATCAAGGACGAACACAGAATGGGCCGCAATTACCTCGCTCACACCCAAGGCGATGCGATCAACGCCATCCTGGCCGCAGCCGGCTACAACTTCTCCCTCCTGCTCAGGTGGCTGAAGACGTTTTTGTGGCTCTTGATCGCCGCGTTCCTGAACCGGCCGAAGCAGCTTGCTGCTTAGCGATCAAGATTGTTCACGGTCGACGAATGAGTTCAGCGGTTCGCCGATCGGTGCCGGTGCGCACCTTCGGGGACTGGAATGATCCGCCGCCCGGTTACGTCGAGGTCGATTTCGTGGGGCATTCAGGCACATCTTCGTCCGGCAGCTTTGTGCAGACGATGGTGTTGACCGATATTGCCACGGGGTGGACCGAATGCGTTCCAGTCCGCACGCGCGACAGCGCCAATGTGATCGTGGCGATCAAGCAGGCCCGCTCGTTCTTTCCCTTCCCCCTGCTGGGCGTAGATTTCGACAACGACAGCGCCTTCATGAACGAGTTCGTCGTCTCCTGGTGCGAAGTGAGGAACTGGAAGTGACGCGCTCTCGCGCCTACCGAAAGAATGACCAGGCGCATGTGGAGCAGAAGAATGGCGCCATCGTGCGTCGCCTGGCGGGGTATGGTCGGTTTGTCGGCGCGGAGGCAACAGCTACCCTTGGTCAACTTTATGCTGTGGTGCGGCTTTACGGCAATCTGTTCCAGCCGTCATTCAAGCTTCAGGAGAAGACGCGGATCGGCGCTCGTGTGATCAAGCGCTATCATCCACCAGTTCCGCCTGCGGCTCGTGTCCTTACACATCCTGGTGTGGCCGAGGCCAACAAGCAGCAGCTACAGGCAATGATGGAAACCGCCGATCCCGTGCTGCTGTTTGCTGGTATCCGCGCCGCGCAGGAGGAGCTTGGACGACGGGTCGATCGTCGTGGCCTGAATGCGAAGATTGAGGAGCCGGCCGTTATCGATCTGCGCGCTTCGCCGCGAATCTGAAGACGGCCTGGAAGAGTGGCGAGACGCGACCAACGCATCGGCGGCCGTATCGGCGGACCAAACCCTATCCGAAGAGACCCAGCATGTACGAGCCGTTCGAGGTGCAGATCAAGGCATGGCTCGAGGACGAGCCGGCGCTCTCGGCAGCAAGTGTGTTGCAACGCCTGACAAAGATCGACCCGTCGCGTTTCAAGGAAAAGAACCTGAGAATGGTGCAACGGCTTGTGAAGGCCTGGCGCATGGAAATGGCTGGGCTGATCATCCTCGATGGCGGTTGGATGAAGAGCTGGCCGCTATCTTCCTCCGCCGCGACGGAGGGAGATAGGGGCCATGTCGGCCCCATCGCGCTCGGTAACATTCCTCGGTGAGGCAATAGGAGGGGTCAAATCCTCACTTCGCTTGACACTTGAAGAGTTCGATCACCTACGGCCGCGATCAAGGCTGTTGAGGTCACAGGGCCGATGCCTTCGATCTTTCCAAGCCGCTGACATAATTCGCTCTTTCGAAAGAGCTCCCGAACCCGTCCTGCTATGCGTTTGTCCAGTTCGGCCAACTCCGTTTGCACTTCTCGTATCAGCACCGCACCAATTCATTGAGACCACCGTCGCTGCCCCGTGATATCAGCAAGGGCCTGGCGCAGCCGTGGGATGTCGCGGGCAATGACCACTCCATGCTCGGCTAGAAGTCCACGAACCTGATTCCCGCGGGTCACTTCAAATTTCCCCGGTTAGGGTCAGTCAAACTCCTCCACCCGCAAGGCAGGACAGAAGTGGATTTGTTAGTTTGACTTTGTTTCCCGGGCAAGGGCTTCAGCGGCTTCTTGAGGCTATAGCTGCGGATTGATCGGGATAGGGGGACGCCTCGCGACGCCGCCCCTCCACACCATCGGGCATACGGTCCGTACCACGGCGGTTCGATCGGGGTATAAGAACCAGATGACGGTTTCGAACGGTGCTCGAAAAAGGACGGGAGTTCCTAAATCATCGCGTCGTGAAAACGTGGTCCTCGATTGGCGAACCCATTGCCCACGCGCCGCGCCTTCGCGGCCCGAGGAAGCGATGGCCCGGCCGCAACGGTCACGCTTTTAAAGTCTCGTTCTGGCTGGCTACGCTGTGTGGAATGAATTGCAATCATGCCTATCAGCGAGGGATTGGGTATGCGGCGTCTCCGCCCCATTGATTTTTTGGTTGCAACGGTCAGGTCTGGCGCTTGCAGATGTTCCCATGAGCACGTCGGGGAGTCCCGGACGTGCTCATTGTGAGGCGCTGATCCCCTGCGCATAGGCCCAGGGCATGAGGGCTTCGATGTCTTTGGCGAGGTGGCCATTGGCGAGGCTGATGAAGAGATCGTGCAGGTAGGCGTATGGTTCAACGCGGTTTATCTTGCATGTGCCGATCAGGCTGGCGAAACGGGCCCAATTACGGCCGCCTTCATCATGGCCGGCAAAGAGAGCATTGCGGCGGTTCATGGCTGGACTTCTGATCGCGTTTCGACGAGGTTGGAATCGATGTCGACGCGGCCGTCGTCCAGGAACAGCCGGAAGCCGGCCTGGCGTTTCAGCATATAGGCCATGGCCTCGCCGAGATCGGACTTGCGCGAGACGCGTGCGGCCTGAGCTGTCAGCCAGGTAAAGAACTCGTCCACCAGCGGGCGGGACAGGTTCTGGCGGACAGCCCGGCGATGATCGGGATCACAACCTCGGATGCTGTCCTCGATCTTGTAGAGGGCGGCGATGCGCAACAACGCCTCGTCGACGATGGGCGAACCCTTCTTCGGCTGGGACTTGATCAGTTTTCTGCGGCCATGCGCCCATCAGAAGGCCAGCCTCAACGGATCGCCGCCCGTGCGTTTTGGCGTGGCGAGGTGGGAGTAGCCGCCATAGGCATCGACCTGGATCGTGCCGTTGAAGCCGTCGAGGATTTCTGCGGCATATTCGCCTTTACGCCCAGGCCGATAATGGAACACCACGCCCGGCGGCGCAGATCCGTTCCAGCCGCGGTCGTCGCGCAGAATAGCCCAGAGATAGCCGGTCTTTGTCTTGCCGCGCCCGGGATCCAACACCGGAGCCGTGGTCTCGTCGACATATAGTCGTGAGCCACCCTGTTTTCAGGACCATGGCCATGTGGTCCACCACCGGCGCGATCACAGCGCCCGTTCGCCCATCCAATCCGCCAAAACCGAGCGGTCGATCGGCACCCCGTGCCGGGCCATGACGAGCGCCTGCCGGTTCAGCGGCATCTGTTCTGAATGCTTGGACACGGCGATCTGCGCCAACAATGCCTCGGTCGGCCAGCTGGCTTCCAGCAAATGCGCCGGCGCCCTGGCCTGAACCACGCTCGTGCGCCCCTTGGGGCAAGCGTATTTCGGGCGGATCGTGACGATCACCTGATAGCGCGCCGGGATATGATCGAGCCGCTCCGTCCGGTCTTCGCCAATTCGGACCATGTTCCCGCAACCGCAGGGGCAGGCAAGGCTATCAGGCTCGATCACCTGTTCGACGCGCGGCAGGCTCTGGGGCAGCGCGCGCGCCATGCGTTGCCTGCGTGAAGCAGTCTTTTCGCAATTGGCTGTGCTGGCCGCGATCTTTTCCTCGACGAAGGCGATCTGGGCCTGTGTTTCGGCAATTGCCGTCTCCAGGTCCTCCAGCGCCAGTTCCATCTGCGTCGGATCGAGCTTTTCCGATTTCGGCCCGAACTTCGTGCGGCGGTAGTCCTGAACTGGCTCTCCAGCTTCTCGATCAGTTCCTTCAACTCGGTGATGAAGGCGTCCTTTTCAGCCACCACCGCCTGCTCATGCTGGCGTGCCGCACGATCGACCGACCGCTCGAACTGCACGGCCGCAAAAGCCGTCACCACCTCTAAAGGAAGGTCCGGGAACCGGCTGAGATCGATAGGCGCAGACATGCGCCTTCATAGCAAATCGAAGCAAAAAGCCCAATAAAACAACGCCAAAACCGAACCGGTGAGTCACCCTGCCGCAGTCGGCGGCGCTACCCGCTGCGCCACCACGCGTCGCCAGTCAAGACCTTCGAACAAGGCTTCGAACTGCCCCCGCGACAGCCGCATCGTTCCATCCTGCACTTTGGGCCAGGCAAAGCTGCCCTGTTCCAGGATTTTGTAGGTCAGCACCATTCCGGTGCCATCCCATACCAGGATTTTAGACGATCCCCGCGCTTCGACCGGAAGATCACAGTGATCCCGGAGTGCGGATCAAGCTTCAACTCGGTCTGCACCATCAATGCCAGCGCCTGGGATGGCCACAGCGGAAGTCCACCGGCCGCGTCGCGATCAGGATCGGTAATCGTTGGCCCGCGACGATCATGCCGTCCCGCGCATCGCGCGCACCAAGGCCGCGACCCGATCAACCGGTACATCGCCGGCGGCCTGGAAGACGGACCCGACTTGGCCTTTCACGTGGGTTCGGGTGGTGATGCGCTTGCCATCCTTCTCGATCATGACCTCCTGCAGCCGGTCCAGGTTGCGCAGCAGATCGCTCCATTCGACGCTGAAACCTGTGGCGGCGCAAGATCCGCCAATTCCTTCTGCAGCAGCAGAGCCAGGAACGAGCAGAACACGTGACTGCGGATCGCCTCATCCGAGCTGTGATAGATTGGCCGGGTGCGCATCAGCGCTTGGCCCGGCGGAATAAAACCTCTACCTGCAGAAGTTCGGGCAGCGAAGGACCGCCTGCTGGGGCGTGATCCTGGCGTTGGTCCTTAAGACGAAGATCCCGTCATAGCGGGCCTCTTGGGCCAGCTTGCCGAGATCGATCTCGAAGATAGGCCCATCCCATGGTTCTTGAGGAAGCAACCGCCCGCTTCCCAGCTCGACGTTTTCGACACGTCGGGCTGTCAGCTTCTCCTCATAGAAATCCCTGACGATCATGATTCATCTCTTACGCTGCCGTGTTCACTGTGCTGCCGATCACGCTTTCGATAGCGCCCTCGAGGATGTCGAGGCCTTGGCTAAGCTGATCCTCCCTAATGACCAGAGGTGGCAGACACTTCACGACCTCGTCTTTGGGGCCGGCGGCCTCGACAATGAGGCCCCTCTGGAAGGCGGTGCTGATGACCTGCCCGGCAACCTCGCCAGACTTCAGATCGATGCCCCGCATCATGCCACGACCTTTGGCCGACACTCGCCCTGGATCGTACTTGCGCGCGATCTGATCGAGGCGGCTTTTCAGCAGGTTGCCTTTCTCCCTGACAGACGTTGCCAAGCTGTCTGTCCGCCAGAAGTGCTCCAGGGCTGCCCGGGCGGTGACGAAAGCATGACAATTGCCGCGGAACGTGCCGTTGTGTTCTCCCGGCTCCCACTTGTCGAGTTGTCGATCAATTAGGACAAGGGCCATAGGCAGGCCATAGCCCGATATCGATTTCGCCATCGTGACGATGTCCGGGCGGAGACCGGCCGCCTCGAAGCTGAAGAAGGCATCGGTTCGGCCAACGCCGGCCTGAATGTCATCGACGATCAGCAGAGCTCCGTGCCTTCGCGCAATGGCTGCTACCTTGCGCAGCCATGCCATCCCGGCGACATTGAGGCCGCCTTCGCCTTGAACCGTCTCGACAATCACCGCAGCCGGCGCGTCTACGCCGCTCGAGGGATCCGAGAGCAAGTGATCAAGGTAATCGGCAGTGTCTACACTGGACCCAAGATAGCCGTCATAGGGTAGCCGCGTCACGCCGCCGAGCAGCTGGCCGGCGGCAGCGCGGTGGTATCGACTGCCGGTGCAGGAGAGAGCGCCAAGGCTCGCGCCATGAAAGCCATTGGTGAAGGCTATAATGGTGGGCCGACCAGTGATCTTGCGCGCTAGCTTGAGGGCTGCCTCGACCGAGTTCGCGCCGGTCGGGCCCGGACACTGGACGACGTAGTCTAATTGTCGCGGCCTAAGGATCGTCTCGTGGAATTCCCGCAGAAAAGACTCCTTGGCTTCGTTATACAGATCGAGGCCATGGGTGATGCCGTCGCCCGCAATGTAGTCTATGAGCGCGGCGGGGGGATTGTGCCCGTAGTTTAAACTCGAGCAGCCCATGAGAAAGTCGAGATAGGCCGTCCCATCTCGCGCAAACAGCTGAGCCCCACGTGCCCTCGCGAAAACGACTGGAAATCTGCGGGCGTAGCTGCGAACTTCAGACTCGAGATGGTTGAAGATCGCGAATTCCTCCTCGCGATCCGGTGCACTTTGGTGAGTCATCGTTGCCTCCTTTTTGGGTATGGCTAGGCATATCGGCGGGAATGCCTGCAGGGCTGATGGAGCGTTCGATGGACTGATGGCTATCGTGTACTCGCTCTCACGCTGTCCCTTGGTCTCGCGGTCGAACCAGAGCTTGCCGGATTGGTGCACCCAAATCCCGAGCCACAACTGCGAAGAAATTTAGATGCCCTTTCGGGAGTTCACCGTGCCTTTGATGGGCGTCACGCCCTCGGAAGCCGGGTCGTTCAGGGCTGAGAGGATGAGTTCCTTGCCCCCAAGCGCATGTTGCGTAGCTTAGGTTGCACAGCCAATGCCAAATGCAGACCGTGGAGCGGTCGCTCCGCGGGAAGGCCGACAACCAGCCAACCACCTCACCATCTCCCCCAGAAAGCACGCAGGTGGCGGCGAAATCACTGCGAGTAGCAGCTCGTAATACAGCAAGTTGCGGTCTAGTTGCGGACACTTCGCGATTAGTTCCCAATCATCGGCTGCATTAATCTCCCCGGTCTTCGGAATGTCATTCGCGGCAACTGGACGTAGCGTGGCACCGAGAAGCTCTGGCTATAAATGACCATCCGGATCCTCCAGGCGAACACCAGTGCGTGTCGCGTTTCACGAAGAGGACTGATCAAAAGTCATGCCAATTGCGCCGAGGGATCCTTAGAACTATTTTCTGAGTTTTGCACAATGACTTGACCTGGAGCGCAGCAGGCACCCAGGCCGAAAACAAAGTGTCGCGGATTCGACAGACACGACAGTAAGTGTTGGTTGCCCGACGTTTTTTCAGGAATGGCGACGGGGCTTAACAACGGGACTGGTAGCGGATCATCTTGCGACTGAGGACGGAGCAGGTCCGCCGCTCCGACAGGCGTTCAGCTTCATCGTCGACCAGCGTTTCGCGCCGACGAGCTTCACCGCGGACATTGACGGAAACAACAAGGGACGACGCCTCTGCCGATCGTCGGCAAAAAAGCCCGTCGGAACGAACCGGCGGGCGAGACGGGAGGAAACGGTTGTAACTGGAATCAGGTAGCGAGAACGGCCTTAGGCTTGACCAGTTCGTAGCCGAGCCCTTCGGCAACCGCGCGGTTGGTGATCTTGCCCTTGTGGACATTGAGCCCGTTGCGCAGGTGATGGTCGTCGATCAGCGCCTTCAGGCCCTTGTCGGCAAGCTGCAGGCCGTAATGCAGCCTCGCGTTGCTGAGGGCATGGGCCGAGGTGACTGGCACCGCGCCCGGCATGTTGGCGACGCAGTAGTGGATGACACCGTCGACTTCGTAGGTCGGATCGGCACGGGTGGTGGCATGCGAGGTCTCGAAGCAGCCGTCCTGATCGATGGCGACATCGACGAACCATCGACCGTTCCATCCCCACCTGCGCCAGCTCGACGACATCTTTGGCCGCGACAGCGGAGCGCTGTTTTCGCATGCTCTCGCCGGTCAGATCGATGCGATAGGCGTTGTGAACGAGGTGATCCAGGATGGCATCGGCCAGAGTTGGGCTTGCGATAATTTCGTACCAGCGATCCAGTAGTACTTGGCTGGTGACGATCGTTGAACGATGTTCGTAGCGATGATCTCAAGGAGATCGCGCCGCTGGTCATCGTTGAGTTTTCCGGTCCCCAATCGTCGAGTAATGTTGCGCTTCACATTACACCTCAGACATCACGTCCGGGACTGATGTCGGCAAGCATCGCTGGCAGGGACCTTCCATTAACAGCGACAAGCCATTCCTGCTCCAACGTGCGTCCAAGCACTTCCATTTGAGGCGTGAGTCGAGGCCGTGTCGGCCAGTGGTACTCTTCGTTGTCCGGTGGAAGCGGGGAGCCGCCCCTCGACAACGCTTCTTCAAGTTTCGCCCCATAATGGCTGCTATGCATCGGATGGTTATCTAGAAAGTTGATCAGAACGTTGCTCCGATTTCGGACACCGCCCCGCCCAGGCAACAACGCGACCTTTCGAATGATCCGGTCCATTCGCCCGTTCAGGGCCGACGGAAAAAGGGCGCACAAGGCGCGCCCTTCATTTCGGTCGGCTATCAGCAGCCGCCTTCACCTTTCGTTGTTAGAAGCGGTAGGTGACACCTGCGCCTATCAACCAGGGATCGAGGTCGGCCTTCCCCGTCAGCTTCGCGCCGTCGACCGTGACGTCGAAGTCTGGCTTTAGGAAAACCTTCTTCACGTCGAAGTTGACGCCCCAGTGCTGATCCACCATGTAGTCGAACCCGACCTGCAGCGCGGTGCCGAACGTGTTCTTAACATGGAGAGCATCTGCACTGCCGACGTCCTGGTTATAAAAGATCGTGTAGTTCACGCCGGCACCGACGTAGGGCTTGAATGCGCCGAAATTGGTAAAATGATACTGCAATGTGAGCGTGGGCGGCAGCAGCCAAACCTTGCCGACATTGCCCAGCGCGCCGATCGCTCCTTGGCCCTCAATGTTGGCATAGGTGGTGCCGAGGATAAGCTCCGTGGCGATGTTGTCCGTGAAGTAATAGGAGATATCGAGCTCCGGCGTAACCGTGTTTGAATAAGAAAGACCAGAGCCGGGCACTGCATTGACGTAGCCCGAATCCTCAGTGACGACCCCCAATGCTCGCAGCCGGATCTGCCAAGGGCTTGGCGCTTCCGTGACCGAGGCTCCAGCCTGCGGGACGCTCGCGGCTTGCGCAAGCTCGGCCGCCACGGCCTGCTGTGCCATCAGCATCAGGACGATGGCCGCTGTTACGCCCCGCCCCACGCCCATTCGCTTTCTCGCCATGATATTCTCTCCTTGCTCTTCAGAAATGATGCGGTGCACTATGAAAAAACCTGCTGGAACCGACGAAGCGCTCATGCGCAGTTTTGCCCTTTGTCTCCGTGCACCTATCGAACGCCATCGACTTGCCAGCCGATCGCACTGCGAAGGAAATTGGTGCCCAGGGCAATGAATGCGGCCCGCTCACGATTGTTCTTGCCGGAGACGTGCCCCCTGCGTCGGACTCGTAGAAGTAGGCGGGATAGCCGCAACGGGTGGCCATGCCATCACCAAGCGCACTGGAAAGCAGAAGCGTGTCAGGGTCGAGCCAATTAACCCCGCCCTTGGCCTCCGCGAGGTTGAAGCCGTCGACGACGAAGCTAAGAGACTCCAGATCGAATCCGCGATGCACGACCGCCTCGCTGCCGCCGCGCGACAGGCGCAGAACGGCTCTTTCCCGTCTCTCCGGCTCAAGGGACGCGCCGCCCCAGATCCAGTCCTCTCCGTCGCTAGCCGTGAGGGCGTCTAGATCAAGCAGTAGCTCCCACTGGGGCTCAACTTTCATGTAGGCGGCAAGGGTGCTCCGGCGCCACAGTCCGCGCGGATTTCCGGCATCTTGCCAGAAAATGTAGAGGTACGGGCCGCGGCGGGTGATCAAGGGAATCTTGTCAGGACGGTCGAAGATCGCTGTCAGGGCCTCACGGTCGCGATCGAACTGCGTTCCACCGAACTGCCCCTGTGTCCTGGCCGACTGGCTGGCGGTCCAGTCAACTGCCCGTTCGCCTTCTATATCTTCAAGCCAAAGATAGGAATCATCGTCGGGAGCATTCAGAGTTGGACGGAAATCGAACGCGGTCATGTCCGTACAACCTGAAGAATGAAAGCGCAAAGGCTTCCTTCCGCTCGGGAAAGCTCAGTGTTTGCGGCGGCGACCGCATGCTCGGCGAGCGTGATCATGGATGAGTCTTCTTAGTTGGTGCGGCGCGGCAGTGCGTTTGCGCATAGGACTTGCATGTGTCGTGCCAACCAGGAAAATCTTTTCAGAACAATACGATCACTTTGATAGCGCTGTGTCTTATGTCCGACATCGTCGTAGTTCCGACAATGACGGCAACGGTAGGCGCCTGATCGATATAGTGTAAGCGCGGAGCCCATCACATCTGGCGCGGCATCAGATGATGGGCGAGAGATGATGACACTGAAAGAGATGATGACACTGAAGGAGCGTGGACCTTGCGGTGTCAATTTCTATATCTGCGCCTATGTCTGATGATAGAAGTTTCCATGTTCTTGAGGCGGTTCCGAACCGGAGGCAAGCCCGCAGCGTCTGCGGCGGTCGGCGCAAGCGAAGGCACGCTGATCGAGGCGACGCTGAAGCCGGGCGCGAATGTGTCGGCGATCGCGCGAGAGGCTGGAGTGGCGACCTCGCAGCTGTTCGGCTGGCGGCGCCAAGGCGATCAAGAGCGGTGCGGTGACGCCGCAGCGGGATGCGGATCGAATTGGCTTTGTCGAGGTCACCCAAGCGGCGTCTTCAACGGTAAAGATCTGTTTGGGCGATGTGGTCATTCGGGCTGGCGCCGATGTCGGCCAGGATCATTTGGCCAGGATTATTCGCGCGGTCCGCCAGGCATGATCCCGGCCGGCGTGAAGGTGTTGGTCGCCAGCCATCCGATCGATTTTAGAAAAGGTCCCGACGGCCTTCTGGCACTGGTGCGCGATGCCAGCTCGGAGCCGTTCAACGGCGCGGTTTACGTCTACCGCGCCAAAAGAGCTGACAGAGTAAAGATCGTTTGGTGGGACGGGTCTGGGCTTTGCCTTTACCCTCGTCATTGAGGGCAACGACATGATCCCGGCGACCGTGCGTTCGGCACTGTTGCCGTTTGGTGCGCCAACTGAGCGGACTTGATGCCGAGATCAGGCAGAGCGATCAGGCTATTCTGGCCCTCGCCAAGACTGATCAATGGCACGCCGTCTGTTCCATCGCAAGCGTCCCGGCGATGCGTTGACAAACTGGGCGGATCGCTTGATGGAGACAAAGCCCTTCAAGCTGTGTCGCCGTGGCGACCGCAAACAAGCTCGCCCGTATCGTCTTCGCACTTATGCGCGACGCAACACACTATGCCGGCACACCGGCGTACCAACAGCATCGGCAAAGGCCGCGAACCGGAATCGAGGGTGACAATGACGATGGGAACAGACGAGGACACATCCTGAAAGTCTGCAGCATAGTCGGAGCTTCGAGCTCGCTCTCTTGATCAGGCCAAAGGATCAGCGGATACCATCAGGGCCAGCAGTCACAAGACTCCAGCAACAGGCCGGAGACATGACCTCACCCGCGACCATCCCATCGCTGAAAACAAACCCTTGATCAGCGGGCGCCGTCCAGACATGACTATTTTGTATTGCTCGACGGACTGCCTCTGTCGTCGTGGCGCTGCCGTGGAGAACCTGGCCCATAGTGCCTCCTTCCATTCGGAAGAAAATAATGCACCATCAAAGCTCGGGACCAAACACCTAGAGTGCCATTCAGCTTGTAGACACTCCAGCTGAAATGACGCTCTTGACCCTGCCGCTCTGAGCGCGGCACCCGTGGCAGGCGGCGCTTCCATCGTTCACTTCGCGGCACTAGGCCGATGGCGGCTGAGGAAGTGATGAGGGCAGCGCAAACCAAAAAACGTTTGCCTCGCGGCTTCGGTCCTCGGCCCTTGACTAGTTGGCGGCGATGTACAGGGATTTCCCGAGAGCCTACGTGCAAAGGCCTGCAACTGCTGAGTGAGAGGAGGGACGCTTGGACGAACACGATCCGAAGGAAGAGCTGATCGAGACGATTTTTCGCAACGGCACAATCACCGTCGTCGGCATTCTGCTTGCCTTTTCGCTCGGCTTCGTCACGCATTGGGCGGCGAACCCCATGCCATGGCGGTTCTACGACCTGTTCGCCGTTGTGCCGATCCTGGTCGGCATAACGTTGCAGTTGCGGGCGCTGTCCCTGCTACTCGACATGAGTTCGTTGCGCCGACCCATCTACGAACGCGCCAACCGCATCTTCATGGCCGGCCTTATCCTGACCGCGTGCGGCGTCGGGCTGGCCATCCTGCTCGATGTCTTCGCAATGTCGATGAAGGGCACGCTGCCCGGCGCTTGACGGCCTGTCCCTGCGCTTTGGAGCTGCCGCAATCGGCCGACGCGACGCGTCAGATCCGAGGGTTCCTAGTGCTTTCCCCAAGCAGCTCAGCCTTCTTCCCGAAGAACGCTTTCTCTAGATTGCATTAGCGGTTGTTTAGAGCGTGGGCTTGCCGGAAATTACGTCCTCGGTGGCATAACCCGCACAGCTTTTAGGGTGTTGCCAGGAAGACCGATTCGCGGGCGTGGATGGATAAATGCTTGCGTCAGGAAGAGGCTCGGCAGGTTGCGTGCGCGCATTGCCGATCTGGAGCGCGATCTCGTGGCGATTACACCTCAGGGGCGCCATCGGCGTTTCGAAGCCGGACATGAACTTCGCTATGCGAAGTGCCGCCTGAAGCGTCTCGAGGAATGCATCGCTGAAATACCGGAGAAATGTGGCCGTTAGCGCAAGCTTCGCCGCTCTCAATCTTTGCCACGCGGTCAGCTGGTCGGCGGGGAACAGATGCCGATCGTGCGGGTACTCTGTCCCGGCAGAGACACAAGGTTCTGCACTGTCCGTTCATGAAGACGTCGTGCTAGTCTCCATAAGAGAAGTATTCTGGTGCAGAAAGTGCCCGATTAGCTATTCGGAAAAAGGCGACATCGACGTGCAAATCGGGCGCCGCCGTGTGGCGTCCCCCTCAATGTCGGATTTCGGACAGGATCGTAAATCCGCCAACCCATTGTTTGATAAAGTTTACCTTCTCTGGCACGGCCCATGCATGGGACTCTGCGAACGCACCAGCGAGACGTCGTCCATGATCATGCGCACCGAAAATGCTGTCGCCGTAGTGAACACCGCGCTTTCGCCTGCCATCAAGCCGCCGAAAGGCCGGCGCGTCATGGTCGGGCCGGCGATTGGGCCGGCTTCAAACACCTTAATGGGCCTGCAAAGCGTCTCGCGTGACGGCGACGCGGGCATCCAGACGAACGGAAAGACATACGTCGTTGCCCCACGTCGCCGGCCTAACCCCTCGATTCCACCGCGCTGGAATGCTCCGGTCTACATTCGACGACGCGAACGCGCTGGGCAAATTCTCGCAAACCCGGTCGGGACCGGTGCTCCGAACGTCCGCGAGGGGGGCCAGCGGCTGCGGCCGATATTCGCCGCGAACAAACCGCCTAGTGAGAAGACTCTATAGGAGGAAGCAGTGGAGTTATCTTGCGTTGGGATCGGTGCTGGCCCGTCCAATTTGAGCCTCGCGTGTCAGTTACACGAGCAAGTTGGGAAAGGGGCCGTGTTCCTGGACCGGCAGGTCGACTTCCGCTGGCACCCAGGCAGTGCATTCGATTCCTCGGAGCTCCAGGTCAGCCACTTCAAGGACCTGGTCACTCTGGTGAATCCGCGATCAGCCTACACTTTCGTAAACTTCCTGCACGAGAACGGGCGTCTGTATCACTTCCTGAACGCACAGTTCGAAGCCGTGCTCAGAGTGGAGTTCGAACAATACCTGAAATGGGTCTTCCACAGGAACCCACTTGTGCGTGGCGGCGAGACAGTGCGCGAAATCCGCTTTGACGGCGAGTTTCGGGTGCAGACGGATAAGGCGGTTCTCGGCGCCAGAGACGTCGTGGTCGGCATTGGCAAGCAGGCGCAAATTCCGCCTCAGTTCCAGGGCTGGACTGGACGCAACCTGTTCCACTCATCTGTTTTACTGCACATCCGCCCTGAGGTGCGGAGAAAGCATGTCTGCGTGGTCGGCGGAGGACAATCGGGAGCCGAGGTGATGTTGCATCTTATCGGCCTGCCGAAAGAACGGCGGCCTGCCTCGATCACTTGGGTCTCGCAGCGCGAAAACTATCTGCCTCTGGACAACAGCCCGTTCACAAACGAGTTGTTCATGCCCTGCTTTTCGGATCGTTTCGCGGCCATGAGCGAGTCGCAGCGTAAGCTGCTCCTGCGGCGTTTCGTGCTTGCCTCGGACGGCATTTCAGAAAGCACGTTGCGGGCGATCTATCAGGCGCTCTACCGCCACGCATTTTTCGAGCCAAACCGATCCGACATCACACTGCGGCCGGGCTGCACCGTCTCGCACTGCATCAACGCCGGCGCGGGTCACAGGCTGACCCTGCAGCACGGCATGGTCGAGGTCGAAGAAGTCGCGGCTGACATCGTCGTGCTGGCCACCGGTTACGAGAACGCGATCCCAGACTTCTTCGAACCTATCGCGCACCGGCTGGAGCATATCGACAATGAATTAGCTATTCGCGAGGATTTTTCGGTGAGCTGGGACGGACCGCGTGACAGACGCATCTTCGTACAAAATGCGAGCCTCGGGCAGCGCGGCCTGGCCGATCCGAACCTAAGCCTGCTGGCCTGGCGCGCGCGCCGCATCCTCGGTAGCCTTATTGGGCGCGCGCCATGCGCGAACCCCGAGCATCCTGGCTTCATCAGCCATACCTCGATCGAGAGCTGGCCCGCCCCCGCAGCCGAAGAAATGGGCAGCGGGATATGACTCGTAGACTTTTGATCATCGGCGGTGGCATCCTAGGAATGATGTCCGCCTCCGCTGCGGCGAAGGCCGGAGGCTTCTCCGAAATTGTGACCGAACAAGTTCTTGGACCAAGCGGCGCATCGCATTATTCTGGGGGCGTGCATTTCCCCTACGGTTGTCAAGACCGTACCAGGTCGCTCACTCGAAAGAGCGCCGTGGTGTTGGCGGCCATGGCTGGGTCGGCGGTCGGATGGTGCCGGCCTCTAGCGACGCGTGTCGCGGCTGGACCGGGTGAACCGAATGATCCGGCCCAGTTTACCGAAGCCCTGGACCCGGCTGAGCCTGACATAGGCAGTCTCGCGCCGAGCTTCTGCGGACAAAATCCGTCGGAGCGGAACGCACTTAGCATCGCCGTCCCACATGCGCGGGACCGTCTCCGTGGACCCGCAACTTGCCAGCGCCCGACTGCCCTAATTGGGGTCCGACCAACCAGTCTTTCCAACTGGAGGCTTTTCGCATGTTGACTGATACACAAAGAGACAAGTGGCAGAAAGACGGATACGTCAGGCTCGAAAGTTTCTTTGCGCCTGCGGCTCAGGAAGATATCTCTAATTTTGTCGAAGATGTGTCACGCTGGGATGTCAGCGATGATAAATGGCTCATGTGGTTCGAGAAGACGACGGACAATCGAAAGATCATATCCAAGATCGAGAATTTTCTCGACTTCCATGATCCATTGCGTCGTTTGCTATTAGAAGATCAGCGCATAAAGTCAGCGGTCGAAGATTTGCTTGGCGAAAATGCGCGCAGGCTCAAGGAGTTGCTTATTTTCCACTACCCCGACAGCGGCGGCTATCTCCCGCATCAGGACATTTATCACATTCCACACAAACTCCCCGACCGGATGGTCCATGCGGTGGTTGCCATAGGCATCGACGATTCCGACCCGGAAAACGGCGGGCTTTTCTTCAGCCCCGGCAACCACAAAAAGGGGGTCTTTCCCATGGATGCCGGTGGGGTGATCTATCCTCAAGTCGCCGAAACGTTCTCGTGGGAACCCGTAGTATGGAAGGCTGGCGACATCTTCATCTTCGACGATTACGCACCGCACTACTCACGACCGAACAAAAGCAATCGTTCTCGGCGGACACTCTACTTGGTGTTCCAGCGTGCCTCAACCGGTGGGCCGACCCGCGCTGAATATAACGTGCTCAAGCGCGCCCTTAACCCGCCCGAGGGCAAAGTGGCCGATCTCGACAATCTCAAGCCCCCAAATGGCATCTTCTATCGCGATTGAGCTCACGCAGCCAGGCGGAGGCAAGCACACGAAACTGATCGACCGCTCAAAGATGCGCGGACGGTATGGCGGTCTGATTTCCGGGCTCGCGGAGCATCGGACGCCTTGGCACGTGGATTGTGGACGTGGTTGCAGGCGGTCTTCTGTGTGCCTTCAGCCCGACTAGCGCCCCCCTTGGTCGCCCGCCTGCCGGCCCAGAGCTGCACTATCCTGGCCGGGCCGCCAACGGGTCGGGCTGCCGTTTCTCTCCATGAAGTGCACTTGAGGCTGTTCGTTGGCAGCCAAAGGTCCGTCCCACTCTTCAAAAGCTTAGGTTCGTTGTCATGCGCAAATACACATTTTCTCGAACGGAGCTGTCGCGAGCGTTCGGTATCGACACGGCCACGCTTGGAACGGGCAGCGCTCGCACGGGGTTTTCGTTCGGAAAGGTTGGACCCGGGGTCACATCCGAGCCCCATCGGCACGACGAAATCGAGGCCTTCGTGGTCCTGTCTGGTGCGGGCAAGGTCACCACCGACCTTGGGGAAATCTCGGTCGGGGCCGGCGACGTCGTTCTGTTCCATCCTTTTGAAGCGCATGTGCTGCGCAATGACGGGAACAAAGACCTGGATTTCGTCGATGTCTACTGGCGGGACGGCGAGGCCGCCCTTGGTGCCGCTGCAAAGACCACGGCTCCACGCGGGCCGACCTTCGTCTTCTCCGCGCCGCCAACGCCAAATGGCGATCTGCATCTGGGGCATCTTTCTGGCCCCTATTTCGGCGCTGACGTCTATACCCGTTTCCTGCGCATGAAAGGAGTCGAGGCGTATCACCTGACCGGAAGCGACGATTACCAGAGCTACGTCGCGACACGCGCCGCTACCGATCAATGGACGCCTGCAAACGTGGCGCGCTACTATTCCGAAGAGATTCGCGCCACGCTCGCACTTCTCGATTGTGACGTCCACAGCTTCCAAGCCACAATGGGCGATGACGGTTACCGCGAATTTCAAGCCGCGTGTTTCCGAACTCTTCTGAGCAGCACGGCGGTAGATCTGCGCCAGAGCCCTGCGCTTTTCGATGCTGTGACAGGCCACTATCTTTATGAGCCGGATGTCAGAGGCCTCTGCCCCGATTGCGGCGGCTCCGCCGCCGGCAACATCTGCGAGGAATGCGGCGCCCCAAACCTTTGCCACGACCTGGGTGCAGCGCGGTCACGGCAGTCTGCCGAAGCGCCGCTGGTCGGCTCCCTCCGCCGTCCGGAACTTGCCCTGGACCGCTGCTACGACAATATCGACCGGCATCTAAGGGCATCAGGCGTCCCGCTACGCATCTTGGATGTCTTCGCGCGCCTACGCCAACGCGGCGAATTTTCAGTGCCCATTACCCACCCCTCGGACTGGGGCCTGCCGGCCGAAGGGTTCCCGGGTCAAGTGATCTGGGTCTGGCCGGAGATGGCCTTCGGTTTTCTTTACAACATCCAGGCGCTCGGCCGCTCGCTGGGTCGTGACTGGAAGGCGGAGGTGCCCGGCAGCGATTGGCAGATTGTCCATTTCTTCGGCTTCGACAATTCCTTCTACCACGCGCTACTCTACCCCGCTCTTTACGCCGAGGTCTTCTCCCACTGGACGCCGCGCATCCACTATCACGTCAACGAGTTCTACCTGCTCGACGGCAAGAAGTTCTCAACCAGCTGCCGCCATGCGGTCTGGGGTAAGGAGGTTCTGAGCCCAAAGACAGTCGACGTCGTGCGCCTCCATTTGGGCCTGACACGCCCGGAAGGGGAGCGGACGGATTTCACGCTGGACGGGCTGCGCCGCACGGAGAAGGAGGTCTTCCAAGGGATTTGGCTGAACTGGCTTGATGCGTTGGACCAGGAAATCAAGCAGGATTTTGCCGGCCGTGTACCCGATGCAGGCGACTGGAGCCCAGCCGACCGCGCCTTCTTTGCTCGGATAGAGATCTATCGCGCGGCGATGGAGCGGGCATATTCGGACGAAGGCTTCTCGGTCCGGCGCGCGGCCGCTCAGGTCTGCGATTTCGTGCGCGATTGCGTGATCTACCGTCGGGCGCGAGACTATGCGGCTGCGCGATGTTTGTATCCCGCCCGCAATCGAACTTCGCTAGCCCTTCAGACGACGGCCGCTGCGATCATGGCACCGACAGTCGCTCCGTTAATGCCCCGGTTCGCCAGAACGCTGGCGCGAGGCATCGATGGCGTCTCAACCGAAACATGGCCCCGGTCCGTCCAGCGCCTTGCACCCGGGACGCGCTTTGATCTCAGACCCGTGTTGGTGTTCTACGCCAAGTCCGGCAATCCTCATCTCGATGAGGAGGAAGCACTATGAGCCCGAAGGTGCACCAGTGAGCTGTCCCAATCTCGACCAGATTTGCGCGGCAACCAAAGCCGACCATGCCAAATATGCTGTCACTGGGGCGACCGAAGCCGCTATCAAACGGTAGAGACCAGATTAGCGGCCCTGAACCAGCGCGTCGTCGACAACCCTGGCCCGCGCCTTCGAGGACCGCTCGGCCGATCGCTTCCCAGCCCTTGCTGTTCGTGCCGCAATGCCGTGTGGGCTCGACTGCGCTGACAACCTCTGCGGCATCGGCATTCCGTCCTCCAGCCGGTCAAGGCTGTCATGCGATTCGACCCGCTTGGTCAACCTGGCGCCCTGGAACGTGCGCCGATCACCAATGTGAATGCGAATGCCTGCGTGATGCTATCTTCTATTCTGTCCGAGACCGTACCAACGCGGCATTCAGCCGAAGAACAACTGAGCTACTGACAATCGGAATGTAGCAGGTTCAAATTCGGGTCCGAAACAGAATATTGCTCACAACCAGAGTTCAGCATCCGGCATGGTGCACAAGCTTCCAATCAGACCCGCGCAACGCACAGCCCTTTGCCTGAAGTATTCGGCGAGGGCTGCCAAATCGCAAGCGTATCCTCCTTAACATTCACGAGGTCTTCGCCGAAAATGCAGACGCTTGTCGCGGGAGAGATAGATGCCTAAATTATTAGGGTGCTCCTCAGGATTGCGTGTTTGCTCCGGTATGACGGCCCTAATCGAGGAGCGATTCTACAATTTACATGTTTGGGGATCGCTCGCTGGGTACTCGGCCTGTGACCCTGCAAGCCGATGCTTCAGATGCCGCCCATGCAGAGATATTTCATTTCGAGGTAGTCCTCGAGGCCATGGCGGGAACCCTCCCGCCCGATTCCGGACTGTTTTATCCCACCGAACGGCGCCGCTTCCGAAGACATCCGGCCGGTATTTACCCCCACCATTCCATATTCCAAGGCCTCGGCGACACGCCAGACACGCTTCAGGTTGGACGCATAAAAATAGGCCGCGAGGCCGTAGATCGTTTCATTGGCATCACGCACGACCTGATCGGCATCTTTGAAGTGAATAATCGGTGCGAGCGGCCCGAATGTCTCTTCGCGCGCGACGGTCATCTCGCTGGTGACACCGGTCAGGACCGTTGGTTGGAAAAACGTGCCATTCGTGCCGATGCGTTTACCCCCGCATCGAATCGCGCCGCCTTTAGCTACGGCATCGGCAATATGGGATTCAATCTTGGCCAAAGCCTTCTTGTCGATGAGGGGTCCTATGTCCACTCCGAGCGCGAAACCGTCACCAACTTGAAGTTGGCGAGCCCGTTCAACGAATTTCTCGACGAACTCGTCATGAACGCCCGACTGGAGGTAAAGTCGGTTCGCTGAGACGCAGGTCTGGCCGGCATTGCGGTACTTCGCCTGGATGGCACCATCCACCGCGGCATCGATATCGGCGTCATCGAAGACGATGAAAGGTGCATTGCCGCCGAGCTCTAGGCTGACTTTTTTGATCTGGTCCGAGCACTGGCGCATGAGTAAGCGCCCGATCTCAGTAGACCCGGTGAAGCTGATCTTGCGGACCTTGGGATTTGTGCAAAGTTCGCGGCCGACCGCGTCACCTTCGGATGCGTAGATCAGGTTGACGACGCCTTCGGGAAAGCCTGCCTGATGGGCGAGGGCGAACATTGCTCCAGCCACCAGCGGCGTCTGTTCAGCGGGCTTGAGGACGATCGTGCAGCCCGCCGCCAAGGCTGGCGAGATTTTGCGCGCCACCATCGACACCGGGAAATTCCATGGTGTTATCGTGCCCACGACCCCGATGGGCTGCTTGATCACCAGCATTCGGCGGTCGGCCGATGGTGCGGAGATCGTCTCGCCATAGACGCGATTTGCCTCCTCGGCGTACCATTGCAGATACGCCGCAGCATGCGATATCTCCGACTTGGCTTCCGCAAGCGGCTTGCCCATCTCCGCGGTGAGAATTGCAGCGAGATCGTCGGCGTGGTCGATGATCAACTGATGCCATCGCCATAGAACGTCGCTGCGCTCACGTGTGGTAAACCCTGCCCATCCAGGCTGCGCGACATAGGCCTTGTCGATCGCAGCGCATGTCTCCTCGACACCCATATCGGGTAGTTCTGCCAGCACTTCGCCGGTCGACGGGTTGAGAACCTCAAATGTCCGCTCGCCCATCCGCGTGCCAAGTGCCGGCAGGCGATCGATGGGTCCAAACAGGTCAGGGGATCGCAGGTGACGGATCATCGGCAGGCACAGGGGCAATATCCGATTCCTCCTCAACGCGGCAGGTGTCCATAGCAGGTGCGGTGTGTATTCCGGACGTAAAGGTTCCTTATAGGGCCTCGGCCATACAGCTAGCAGACCACGGTACCCAAGTGGGAGGGAGAATACGCTACAAGACGCCTAGCGGTTCTACTAGTCGGGCTCGACCAGTCGGTTGCGCGGTGGCAGGTCCGGCCCGCGCGCAACCTTGCCATAGGTCTTCGCGGCCAGCGCCTTCACCGTCTCAGGCTCTGCGTCGCCGGCCACCACCAGCACGGCGTTGTTCGGTCGGCGGTATTCGTTGCACATCGTGAACCGATCGGTGCCGTTCAGCTTCTCCATCTCCTGCGTCCAGCCGTTCACCGGAATGCGGTAGGGCTGATTCGGCCGCAACGTCGCGTTGACCTCCTCGTCCACCAGACCTGAGGGTCCGTCTCTCTGCGCCAACGGCGCTCCTCCAGGATCACGTTTCGTCGGTCTCGATATCATCGTCGTTGAGAATGAGGTTGAACATGCGATCGGCCTCGAAGCCCATCATCTCGCCCAAAGCGATTTATAGGCAATGAGGGCGGTATTGTAGCCGCTGACTGAGACGGCTCCGTCGAACTCGCTGTCGGGGCGGTTGGGCGTCGCCCTGAAGATCAGACGCTCGAGGGAAGGGGCAAGTTCCGTTTTGCCCGGTGGCTCGTCGGCGCTGCGGACCTTGTGCCAGATCATGTGAGTGACGATTTGCGCGGGGTCATGTCGACCGTTCCATGCCATCATCGAGCAGGAAATCTTGCCGCCGTCGGTGGCGGCCAGAGCCGGAGCGGTCGTCGCCAGGCCAGGGCGGTGGCAGTGAACGGCTTGCGCAGCCAGGGGGTGATCGATGGCTCCGGTTGGAAAGGCAAGTTTCGAGGCAGTGATTTGTTCCTCATTTTCATGAACGGGCCGCGTCTTCGATCCCGTGGGAGGATCGCGGGCAGGCCGAGCCAGATGAATCATGCGGCCAGGGCTCACTCGAGCCTCATCTTGGGATGAGCCCAGGAGACCGGCGGCGGTGTTCTTGGGGGGATGGTCATTTGGAGGGATTTTCCTTGATCCGCGACGCCTTGCGGACGACCACGCATGCACCGTGCCAGATCAGAAAACATTCGAGGCATGTGGACAAGTCAGTCTGACATGTTGTGCATCCGACATTGTGGGCCATCGAACAGGGCTGAAGGCGACGCGAGCACGGCTGAGAATATCTTCTTCATTGGAAGACGATTGGGCGCGCTGCTGGGGAAGGGGGACGGGATGCGCTTCGAAGGCCGCTGCACCGACGGTCAGAATTGAAATGTTGTCGCTCCAGCGGACCGATGTCCTCGACAGTCAGACCGGGCGGTGCTGAAGGGTAGAGGCGTGAGCAGCGTAGCTAAGTGGGCGCGGACCCAGCTCGCGCGCGAAGACGGACCTGAAAAAAAACGGCGGGTGGCGACATTCGCGAGGCGCTGGAAAACGAGGTCGTAGGACTGGGCGGGAAAAACGATGCCGTTGCTGTCTTCTGGCGTGATGGCCTGCCGCGAGGCGGTTGAACAGTGATGAGTTGCTGCGGAAAGGGGAGTGTTTTCGCGGGACCTTGGTCAACGTAAGAAACAAACGTCGAGCTCGCCTTGGATGGGGGCATGCAGCACATTTGCCGCTGCAGGACAGCAGCACGGAAGCTGTCCGCGCTTGCCGTCGTCCATGGGAACCAAACAGCAGAATTTAGCGGTCGCGATTGATTTCATGTGCATAAAATACCGCCTGGTGCGCTCGGCTGCAAATGCACCCTGGCGAGTGGTCGCTTAGGTCAAGAGCATCGCGTGAGTAACAGCCTTACCCTGCTCAACCTGATGCGCGCTAACCGCCTCGCCGGATTGTGGAACTGCTCGCGGGTGGCTTCTACCACAAACAGCAAGGTCATGAAATCAAGCAGGAAGTCGTCAATCGCTTGGGCGATTGTTTCTGACTTGCCCTTGAACTGGTCCAGCAAAACGCGCGCGCTATCGATCGCTTCCACGCTGGTCGCATCGATCAACCCCTCGACCCTCTTGAAACAATCCAACTCGAAACTCCTTAAGGCGCTCCCAAGGTTTATGCACGAAGGCAGCTCCGTGAACTACCCGGCCTTTTGACCTGGCGGCACGAGCAGCGGTCGGCCTTACGTCCCGCGCCTCCAAACACGAGCCATCGACGTGGCGCTGAGGAGCGTTGGAGGAAATTGGGCGCTTCCGGCCACGCTCGAGCGGTAGTATAGGACACTGCTTGCTGGCGGCTACGCCCACAATGGAGTGCGCCAGCTGATCGGGGCTTAACAATTTTTCGCTTTTTGCTGCGCCCAACTCTCGGCTATGACTCGGACAGGCCTAATGGCCGCCCACGTGCATTGTAGAAGAAGGAACAAGTATATGACGACTGGAACGGTAAAGTGGTTCAACAGCACCAAGGGGTTTGGATTTATCCAGCCCGACAATGGCGGTCCGGATGTTTTCGTCCACATTTCCGCTGTCGAACGCGCGGGCCTCTCGACCCTCGCTGACGGCCAGAAGATCAACTATGAGATCGAGCAGGACCGCCGCACTGGCAAGTCCTCAGCTGGCAGCCTGAGCAAAGCTGGTTGAAATTTTCTCCTGCGAAGTCGCAAGAGTGGGCGTGTAGGCCCGGAAGTGCTCACTGCCGCTCGATAGGGACGAGCAAAAAGTGAGGGCAGCAGATTGCTGCATGGGTCGCGAATTCCTCATGAAACAAGTTGTTGGAAAGGAAGGCGGGGTTGGCCCCGCCTTTTTTATGCGACGGCCAGATTAAGCCGACGGCTGCAACGCTGCAGAAGGAATTTCAATTGCCGCAATCAAGCCGCGACCTTCTTGCGAGTTCGCTTCGTCGGCACCGGCGCTTCCGGCTCTCTCGGCGCTTTCGGTTTGCGGCCGAGCCCCATCGTTTTCGCCAGTGACGAACGCTTCGCGGCGTAGTTCGGCGCCACCATGGGATAATCCACCGGCAGGCCCCATTTGGCCCGATATTCACCCGGCGTCAGCCCATAGTGGGTCGACAGATGGCGCTTTAAAGATTTGAATTTCTTCCCGTCTTCAAGGGAGATGATGTAGTCCGGTGTCACCGACTTCCTGATCGGGACTGCAGGCGTAAGGGCAACCGGCTCTTGTGCAGAGATACCTCCGGCCGTCGCTCTCAGAGCCGCATGCACTTGGCCGATGAGGGCAGGGAGATCCCCCACCGGGATCGGATTGTTGGACACGTAGGCCGACACGACATCGGCGGCAAGCTCAATGAGGGTGTCGACGTTTTTTCCGGCTTCTTCTGTCATGAAACTCTCCAGGCGGTGAAACATAGTCAGCGAAGCGTCGCTTCATAGGGCCGGTTGCCGCTGAAAGCAACAATGTCTCTGACTGCGTTATTGCCAATGCTCGTCCAGAAGCGACATCGATGCGCCATATTTCGCGGCGTGACCGCTGAGCCACTCGTTGTTGGCGACCCTGCCGAGGTGCGTGGCGCGTGCCGCTCTAACTTAGCGCCGAAGTCGCTAGTAGCCTCGAGGCTAAGCGCGCTGTTTTTGTCTCGCTTTGCTTCTTTGGACTGTGAAATCGAGCGATAGTGGTCGCTTGATGGTGGGCGTCAGGGACGATGGAACAAACGTTCATTGGCAATGGCCAAAGTGATGTAAGTTCATCGCCGGTGAGCCACTCTTGCAAAGGGGCTGGGAACCGCCGCTGATAAACCTAGGACATCAATGTATTTCGAGGCGTTTCTTAGCCGGTCCTGAAGAGGCGGCAATGGCTGCGGATGACACCTGTTCCACGATATCAAACAGCGCGGCGACCGGCAGCTTCTCGAATCTGGAGCGGCTTCTCGCAAGTTGGCGCCGCGCCGAGAGGCCGGGCAAGGACAGTGAGCCGCCTGCATCAATCATACGCATCAACCAGCCAGCGACGCGTCCTCATACAGAATGCCGCGACCGGCCGTGTGATCTCGCCGGTAGTCGCCGAGGCCCTCTGCATCAAGCCTCCGGATGTGCTGACGATCAACCAGGCCAGAAGGGTCGACGTCCTGAAGCAGGGATGACATGAGTTTGCCACTATGCGCAGGCTTGCCTTGCCCTTCCGCGGCATTTTGCGGGGCCTGTGAGTTGGGCAAGCTCGGCACTTCGATCGACTTGGCGTCACCCGGCTCATCGCCATCACGCGTTTCGGTCTGGTCCTACGCCGTGACGTTGACTCCGTTCGCGATGCCATTGAACTGCCGTGGAGAACGGCCGAGGCGGAAGGGCTGATGAACCGCCTGAAGACGATCAAACGTACCATTAGGCAGCGCCGGCTGCGAACTCCTTAGGCACGCATGCTGCCACTCAGCCGGCCTAATCACCACACGAAGCGAGGAAGAACCTGGTCAAGTGCAAAGCGACAATTGCCTCGACAGCAGGTCCCGGAAGGTTTATGCTGCCCGATGTTACCGCAATCCTGGATGGCGATTGAGTACCTTCACGAGTGAAGGGAGTGGAACTGCTTTGTCGGCCAAATTGTTGACGGAACGCCCGGCGCCCATTGTTGCTACATGTCTAGATTCTTGGGGCGTTTTGGATGATGCAATCCACCACCTCACTCCAAAGGGCAGTGGAATCTGGAACAATGTCGCTTTTGTACGCACGACATCCTTCGTGCCCGATTGGCATATTGTCTTTAACTCTGCTTCTCTTTTTGGGCTCCCTGTTGATATCGAGGCGAGCCCCAACAGGACAATTTTTGCAATCGGCGAACCGCCGACGAAAGCTCATCGTGCATTTCATGAAGGGCAGGGGAAAAATACTATCGTCCTGACGTCTGACGCAGAGTTGGTTGCTCGGCAGAATGCAGCTCGCCGATTCGTTTTGTCTCCACCGATCACTCGGTCTTGGTCTGTAAACAAGACATATGACCAACTTCTGGTCAGCGAAGTCATGGATAAGCCACTTCGGCTCTCATGGATTACCAGTAACATCGCCCTGCTTAAAGGACATCGGTATCGGCTGGCGTTTCTGGAACGGCTAAGAAAGGAGCTCGATTTTGACCTGTTCGGCCGAGGTTTTCGGCTGATTGGAGATAAATGGAACGCACTCGCACCTTATCGCTACAGTATAGCGTTCGAGAATACTCGTGCTGATTACTATTTTACAGAGAAGCTTATGGACTGCTTCGTCGCTGAAACAATGCCGATCTATTACGGCAGCCCGGCAATCACGAGGTTCTTCCCTTCGGACTCTATGGTTCTGATTGACCCAGAGGACAAGAACGTAATCCAAAAAATTCAAGAAATTATCAACTCAGACCTCTGGAAGGAACGTCGCGGCGCAATAAGAGAGGCGAAGCGGCTAGTCCTCGAGAAATACAATACGTTTGCCTATCTCGCGGGCTTCATCGAAAGCGTTCAGGATAAACCCTTACCGCCAGAAATTATACACATCGAATCGCCTGAAGTTGATTTTTCGATAGACGAATGAAGTACTCCAGCGCTCGCTCCGCGTGCCCGGCGGTTGGTGGTCTCACGAGATCGGTGCGGAACGCCCGGCGGAGAATGCCTGCTGCGCAAACGGGCCGGCACGGGCGCACAAGGTCATGCGCCCCGGCTGCCGCTAATCAGACGAACTGGGGAAGGCCAGGAACGGAATTGAGGACCTCGTCCACGAGTTCGTCGCCGGCATGTTCCTTGGCGCAGGCGATCGTCTCGTTGGCGAGGGCGGCGATCTTTGCCATGCTGAGACCCTCACTCATCAATTGCTGCCCGAGCCCCATAAGGCCGCCACCCTCTGGGTCGTCCCCATGATACTTCGCTACTAATTCCGAAGCTCCCGGAATGGCCTCGATCATGCGCGCGCCGGGACCGTCGGCCGCGTGGCTCCGCAGGAAACCCAGCATTAACCCAACGGCCTTCTCTGCGACAGCCGGGCCGATGCTGGCACCAGTGGCGATGCGCGGTAAGATTTCTTCCATGCAGGGTCTCTCTCTCTTTGATTACGTTTACAAGGGGCCGGTCCGGCGCCCCGCGCCTTTGGCCGAACCACAATTGAACTCCACAAAATAGGCCAGCGGAGGTGCTATTGCGCCTAAAACCGCCTCTGTCAACGCAAGCTGCGTCGGACGTGCGTGTTTCCCAAACCGAAGATCATTCCAATTCACTTCATTACGCACTGGCAACCGCACAGTTTGCCGTGGCTCGCTTATGAGCCAATGCCCCGCGCCCGTCAAATGATGACGACAACATGGTCATCGCCTAGGATCTGTGGATCAAGGTGTGAGGCAGTTGCAGCGGGTGGACCTGCTCAAGCGCCGCGCCATCCTCGCGTGATGGGATGTTCGTAGAAGCGGAGCTATATGCCGGTGTGACGATCGATGAAGGCAGAACGGCTATTCCGCTACGACCTCCATACTGTCGCATAGACCGTCGCTGCTTAGGTATTGAAACCGCCATCGCTGGTGACATCACAATGTGCAGTCGGCGGGTGTCGACAAGGCCGATTCACGCAATCAGCAGGTCAGGAGGAACGAATGAACCCTGACGTTTCAGAAGCTCACTTTTCGCGAGGCGTGCAGCGCACATCGTGCAAGAGATTGCCAGTCTTGCGGATGCTGTCGACTTTCTCAACCTTGGCTGGAAGATCGCAGTGACCGAATCTACGAAGCCGCCCTCAGGGCGTGCTTTGATGCATAAAACCGGTTGCCAACCAGGGATACTCCTCCTCCCTGAAGTCCAATCGAGAAGAGCGATCACTTCCAAGAGGGTCCCAGCTCAGCTGCGAAAACAGGTGTGAGACCCCGTCCTCTCCCTCAAGCTGATCTAGCTCAGGGCGTTCATGAGCCGCAGATCGCATAATGGCTGCGTGGACGACGCAGGAAGACCAATTATGAAAATCCTATTCAGTACGATGGCTGTCACCTTGCTGGCACCCACCGCCTTTGCTGCGGATTGGATCCCCACCGACCTCAGAGATACGGCATTGGCCACCTTCACGGCTTTGCCATCCACCACGCCGACAGTCGCCAATAACCCGATCACCCCGGAAAAGATCGCTCTCGGCAAGGCACTGTTCTTCGATCCACGCGTCTCCGCGTCAGGCGTCTTGTCGTGCAATTCATGCCACAACCTGGCCACCGGCGGCGACGACAATCACGAAACCTCGATTGGCCATGGTTGGCAGAAGGGACAGCGCAACGCGCCGACTGTACTGAACGCTGTCTTCAACATCGCCCAGTTCTGGGATGGTCGTGCCGAAGACCTGAAGGCTCAGGCGAAGGGACCGGTCCAAGCCGGGATCGAAATGGCCAATACACCGGGCCAACTCATCGCCACTCTCAAGTCCATGCCGCAATATGTCGAGTGGTTCGATGCAGCTTTTCCGGCTGAAGCCGATCGGGTCACCTTCGACAACTTCGCCAAGGCGATCGAAGCCTTCGAGGCGACACTCGTCACACCTGCCCCGTTCGACAGCTTCCTGAATGGTGATGAGGTTGCCATGACTTCCGAACAGAAACAGGGCCTGGTGCTTTTCATGGACAAAGGCTGCTCGTCCTGCCATGCCGGCATCAACGTTGGTGGGCAAGCCTATTACCCATTCGGCCTCATGGAACGGCCCAGCGCCGAAGTCCTGCCGGACAAAGACAAGGGCCGATTTGAGGTCACCAATGCAGCCGACGATTCCTATGTCTTCCGCGTGGCGCCGCTGCGCAACGTTGCACTCACCGCGCCATACTTTCATTCGGGCAAGGTTTGGGATCTGAAACAGGCCGTCGCCATTATGGGGACCACCCAGCTCGGCGTAGTACTGGCGGACGAAGAAGTTGACCTGCTTGTTGCCTTCCTCAACTCGCTGACCGGAGAGGCACCTGACGTCGCCTATCCCATCTTACCCTCAGAAACGGCGACAACGCCCCGGCCTGTAACGCAGATCTCAGGAAAATAAGGGCCAACTGGCTGCGGACTCGCAATCGAAAATGATTGGCGATTTTTACTTGGCGACACGAATTGCGACGTCCATCTCCGAATTGGCGGGACGCTAGCGATACCCGAACCCTGCCACCTCGCCCGTAGTCTGCGCGATCAACTGGGGGCGGACAGACGCAGCACCATATATTGTCGCTGCCTGAGCGAACGCGCCAAGCAGTCTACTTTGAGAAACGACGCGTGTCCGATTTGTTCGAGGCGCGGGGCCTGTATGTCCCCAAGGAACCGATATTATAGCGTAGTGCCACATTTATATTTCTGCGGGATTAAGACACGTGCCGTAGGGAAATTGCACATTTGCGCCGAGTGGCTCATTTCCAGGAGTGTGATCGGTTTGGCATATTCCCGGCCGACATCCGCCAGCCGGCAACTCCCCACACGGTGAGGAAGAGAAGCCTCACGCCTGCACTTTCTGCCGGAGCGCGCGTGCTGCAGCGACCATGTTAATGAGGGCAGGGCGGACCTCCTCCCATTTGCGTGTTTTGAGGCCACAGTCCGGGTTTATCCACAGTTGGCCGTCGGACAGTCGCTCGCGGGCAAGCATGACTAAGTCCGAAATCTCGCCGACTTCCGGGACGCGTGGTGAGTGAATATCATAGACGCCAGGACCGATTTCGTTCGGATATTTGGAGCTCGTGAAGGCGTCCAACAGTTCCATCTTCGAGCGCGACGTCTCAATCGAAATGACATCCGCATCCATTCCAGCGATCGCGTGAATGATCTCGTTGAACTCCGAATAGCACATGTGGGTATGAATTTGAGTCGCGTCCTTTACACCCGTTGAAGCGATCCGGAAACATTCGACAGCCCAGTCGAGATAGACTTTCCAGTCAGATTGGCGCAGTGGCAATCCTTCGCGAAACGCGGCCTCATCGATCTGGACCATCCTTGCGCCGGATCTTTCGAGATCCGTCACTTCGTCGCGGATGGCGAGCGCGATCTGGCGGCAGGCTTCGGAGCGGGGTACGTCGTCGCGAACAAAAGACCAGTTGAGAATGGTGACTGGGCCTGTGAGCATTCCCTTCACGGGCTTTTCCGTAAGCGACTGGGCGAATTGCCACCAGCGCACTGTCATCGGATTGCGCCTCGATACGTCGCCGAAAATGATGGGGGGACGCACGTAGCGCGACCCATAGCTTTGTACCCAGGCATGCTGGGTGAGCGCGAAGCCGGACAACTGCTCGCCGAAATGCTGTACCATGTCGTTTCGCTCGAACTCACCATGCACCAGCACGTCCAGCCCGATCTCTTCCTGTCAGCGAATTGCAGCCTCGATCTCCTTCTTCAGGAACGTCTCATAGTCGACATAGCTCAGCTGGCCCTTCGCATGAGCGGCCCGCGCCTTGCGTACCTGCGGCGTCTGCGGGAAGGACCCGATGGTCGTCGTCGGGAACGGCGGCAGCCCGAGTGAGCCGGCCTGGACTCTGGAGCGCTCGCCAAAAGCGCTCTCTCGTCGCTTCGCGCTGTCCTCAATGCTAGCGATCGGCCCCTGAACAAGCGGGTCATGGATCCTCGTGGATGTCACGCGCGTGGCGGCAGCCTCGGCAGACGCTTTCAACGCGCCTGCCACCGCATCCCTGCCTTGGGACAGGGCCCGGGCCAGCAAGACCAGCTCGTCGGTCTTCTGGGCCGCGAAGGCGAGCCACGACCTGATGTCCGCGTCGAGTTCCGTCTCCATGCGCAGATCAATCGGCACATGCAGCATCGAGCAAGAAGGCGCGATCTCGACGCGGTCCAAGGGCCAGCCGGCGACGATCGGTTTGATGCGGTCGAGAATGGCGGGCAGGTTCGCACGCCAGACGTTGCGGCCATCGATCAAGCCAAGCGAGAGCACCAGATCCTTCGGAGCGAGCCGAGCCACCGTTTCCAGCTGCTCGGGAGCGCGCACGAGATCAATATGCAGGCCGGCCAGGGGCAGAGAAATCGCGGTTTCGAGATTGTCTCCCAGCGACCCGAAATACGTAGCCAGCATGATCTTCAGCTCGGGCGCGGCTTTCGACAGCTGGCCATAGGCGAATTCGAACGCAGCTCGTTCGTTCGGGTTCAGATCGAGGACAAGCGCTGGCTCATCGATCTGCACCCAGTCGGCTCCCGACAGCTTCAGCCTCTCCAGAAGCTGCTCGTAAACCGGCAGCAGCCGCGGTAGGAGCGCGATGGGACCGAACCCCTCGGCAGGCGATTTCGCCAGCTTGAGGAAGGTGATGGGTCCAAGGATGACTGGGCGTGTGTGAATGCCGAGAGCTTTAGCCTCGAGGAAGTAATCGACCGGCTTCGATGACGAGAGGGCGAACGTCTGATCATCATCGAGTTCCGGCACAATGTAGTGGTAGTTGGTGTCAAACCACTTGGTCATTTCCATCGCGGTTACACCAGGTCCATGAGCCTCCTCCTGGTAACCAGCGTGTCCACAATCCTCCGTCTGACCCTGGTTGCCGCGCGCCATTGCGAAGTAGATGTCAAGTGGGACCTCGCCGCTATTCCAGCCGTAACGGGATGGAACGGCCCCGACCATGGCTGCGGTGTCGAGCACATGGTCGTAAAGCGAGAAGTCGTTCGACGGGATTTTCGACACGCCGCGATCGCGCTGCTCTTCCCAGCTAGCGGCACGGAGCGCCTTCGACGTCGTGAGAAGGTCGCCAGCGGACGATGTTCCGGACCAGTAGCTTTCAAGCGCGAATTTCAGTTCTCGCCGACGACCGAAGCGCGGCACGCCGAGCGTTGCTACAGGAATTTGCTGAGAGACAGTCATGTCATACCCCGATGATTGGGGCGTCGGTGACAAGGAAGGCGCTAGCAGGCCGGCATCAACGCCGGGTTGCAGCGGCCACCGAGACACCCCGCCCGTGGACGTAATTCGCGTGGCAGGTCTCCTGGCTCGCGGGGTCATAGCCTCTACCCGTCTTCCTGAGGGTATTCGCCTCAGTGACGTGATTGGGGTTGGCTCGCCGCTAACAGTTGCGGGGGCAGCGCCGGCATCGCACCGGCTTCCCTCTTAGCTCCGCTGCGGCAGCGCCGCACGCGAGAACCACGACACGCAGACAATCACAGCAGTTCGCTCTCTTGTCAATGACGCATAACGAAATGTTTATGTCGTTATGTGATCGCGCTTTTACGCCTTTGTCTAGCATTGTGAAATATTCAGTCTGCTGCCCGCATTCGGCATCGTGGGACGTGATCGCAAGTCAAGTCCGACGGACGCCGCGAGTTCTCCGTTACCTCAGGAACCTTACTGGCCTTCCCCAAGCTGAGCTTCTGAAAATGCTGGTGACGATCTGGATGACGGTGAATGCCGTCATGGCAAGCACGCCTTGCACCGCTCCTCCAGCGAGCTTCACGGCAGCAGCATGGGTCAGTTCTCCGAAGCGAATGGCTGTCGCTATCAGCGAGCTTTGACACAGTTCCGCCACTGCGGTCATCGCGTCAGTAGGGCGGCTGATTAGTTGCCCGCGCATCTACAGCAACCCAGCCCCTTCCGCCTCGCGGCGCAAATTCTGCCTTGGCCTTGGGCCGATCTGCTGGATCACCAGGCCGGCCGCCAGCGAGCCAAGGTCGCCGCAGGTCTTGAGGTTGCGGCCCTGCGTGTAGCCATGCAGGAAACCGGCGGCGTAGAGGTCGCCGGCGCCGGTGGTGTCGACCAACTCCTTGATGGCGGTCGCCTCGATGACCACGGTCTCGTCGCCGCGCACGATCACCGAGCCTTTTTCGGAACGGGTGACGGCGGCAATCTTGCAGTCCTTGCGGATCTGAGCCAGCGCCTCGTCGAAGGATTTTGTCTGGTAGAGCGACTTGATCTCGTGGCTGTTGGCAAAGACGATGTCGACAGTGCCCGAGCGCATCAGCTCGAGGAACTCGTCCCGGTAGCGGTCGACGCAGAACGAATCCGACAACGTCATCGACACTTCGCGTCCGGCCTCGTGTGCGAGCTTCGCCGTCTGCCGGATCGCCTCCTTGGCGCGCGGCGGATCCCACAGATAGCCCTCGAAATAGGTAACCTTGGCGCCGGATGCCTTGTCGGCCTCGACATCCTCAGGGCCAAGCTCGACGCAGGCGCCGAGATAGGTGTTCATCGAGCGCTCGCCGTCGGGCGTGACGAAGATCATAGAGCGCGCCGTCGGCGGCTGTCCCTCAAGCGGCCTGGTGTCGAAGGCGACACCCTGTGCATGGATATCGTGCGCATAGATTTCGCCCAGCGCATCGTTGGAGACCTTGCCGAAGAAGGCGGCGCGTCCGCCGAAGCTGGCTAGGCCGGCCGCCGTGTTGCCGGCACTGCCGCCGGAGGCCTCGATCGCCGGGCCCATGCGGCTGTAGAGCAGTTCGGCGCGGCGCGTGTCGATCAGGTTCATCGCGCCCTTGATGATGCCGTTGATCTCGAGGAATGCCTCGTCGCACTGGGCGATGATGTCGACAATGGCATTGCCGATGCAAAGCACGTCATAATCCGGCATCAATGTCTCCGCCAAAAAAACCGAGCCGGCTTCTCGCCACGCCTGCCAGGCGCGGGTCTGCTCGGTGGAAATGGGCTTTCCGCTTGCCAATCCGTTCGCCGGCGGCTCTCACGGGGCGGCGAGTCCTGCCTCGCGACGCAATTCGTCCGCCCTGTCTGTCTTCTCCCAGGTGAAATCAGGCTCTTCACGGCCGAAATGGCCATAGGTCGCTGTATTGCGATATATAGGGCGTAAGAGATCAAGCATCTTGATAATGCCTTTCGGTCTGAGATCGAACAACTCAAGAATGAGGCGCTCGATCCTGCTTTCCTCAACCCTGGCTGTCCCGAACGTGTTGACCATGACGGAAACCGGACTGGCCACGCCGATTGCGTAAGCAAGCTGCACCTCGCACACGTCCGCAAGTCCGCTAGCGACGATGTTCTTTGCGACATAGCGGGCTGCATAGGCAGCCGAGCGGTCAACCTTGGACGGGTCCTTGCCCGAGAAGGCGCCGCCGCCATGACGACCCATCCCGCCATAGGAATCGACGATGATCTTGCGTCCAGTGAGACCGCAGTCGCCGCGCGGCCCGCCGACTACGAACCGCCCCGTCGGGTTGACCAGAATTCTGATGCCTTCCGTCTCCAGGTGGGTCGGCAGGACAGGCTTTATGATTTCCTCAATGACGCCCTCGCGGACAGTCTCTTGCGAGACCTGCTCGTCATGTTGCGTCGACACGACGATGGTATCCAGGGCGACCGGGCGCAACCCCTCATAGCGCACTGAGACTTGGGATTTCATGTCAGGACGCAACCAGCCAAGCTGTTGTGCCTTCCGGACATACGCCTGCCGTTTCGTCAAGCGATGAGCGAGCTGGATCGGCAAAGGCATCAGGGTATCGGTTTCGCGGCATGCGTAGCCGAACATGAGGCCCTGATCTCCCGCTCCCTGCTGGAGGTCTTGCCCTCTTCCCTCGTCAACGCCTTGGCTGATGTCGGGCGACTGCTCGGTGAGGGCATGAACGACGGAGCAACGCCGGCCGTCAAAGCCGACGGCCTCGTCGTCGTACCCAATGTCGAGAATCGTATCGCGCGCAACTTGGCTGTAATCCACCTGGGCATCGCTGGTGATCTCGCCAGCCAGAACGACTATCCCTGATTTTACCAACGCTTCACAGGCGACGCGCGCCTTGTGATCTGTGCGGAGGATGGCATCGAGGATGGCATCCGAGATGTTGTCGGCCAACTTATCCGGGTGCCCCGCGCCAACCGATTCGGAAGAGAACACGAACTGCCTAGCCATGAATACCTCGCTTCGGATGTTGGATGTGGTATGGGCATTTTGCTTGGCCCACCTTAATTGTCGGAGATGCCCGGGACCTCGAACGCAGCGCACAAGTCGGCAACGTCTCTTCGCACGCAGGCATGGAGATCTTCGTCGTCTGGCCGCTGGAGGACGGAGTCAATGAAGCCAGCAATTTGCACCATTTCCACATCGCGCATGCCCATTGACGTCACTGCTGGCGCCCCCAGGCGAATTCCGCTTGTGACCGCCGGATGCCGCGGGTCGCCAGGCACCATATTAAAGTTTGTGATGATTCCTGCCTTTGCTAGTCGCTCGGCATAGGCCTTGCCCGATAGTGGCCGATCGCGAAGATCAAGGATCAGCATGTGATTGTCCGTCCCCCCGGTAACCAGGTCATAACCTCGCTCAAGCAGTGCATGTGCCAGAGCCTTGGCATTCTTGACTGTCTGTTGGCCGAGCTTCGGAAGGACGGGTTCGCGGCTTCGTGCAAGGCAACCGCTAGCGCAGCGATGGCATTCATGTGAGGTCCGCCTTGCAGGTGAGGGAAGACCGCCCGGTCTATTCGTCTGGCGAGATTGTATTTGCTCTTTGTATGATACAGGGCCTGATAGCGATCTTCGTTCCTTGACAAAATGAAGCCACCGCGGGGACCGCGGATCGACTTGTGGGACGTGCTGCTGACCACGTCGCAATGGCCCACGGGATTCGGGTGCGCTCCCGCGGCAATCAGGCCGCTGATGTGCGCAATGTCGGCTACGAGATAGGAGTTCGCTTCCAGGGCAATTTCTGCCATTGCCGAGTAATCAAAGACACGCGGGTAAGCGGTTCCGCCGACCCAAATGAGCCGCGGCCGTTCCCGCTGGCTGTCTCGCGCAAGCGGTCATAGTCAATCTGCTGTGTCTTTTCATCTAGTCCATAGGGCACGCGTTGATAGTCAGTTCCGGAAAAGTTGATGGCCCAACCATGAGTCAGATGGCCCCCTTCCGGAAGGGGCAAGCCCATGACTTTGTCACCGGGACTCAAAAGCGCACGATAGACAGCCTGGTTGGCCGGCGAGCCGGAATAAGGCTGGACGTTGGCATGCTCGCTGCCAAATAGCGTTTTCAGGCGCCCAATGGCCAGATCCTCAAGCTCATCAACGATCTCGTTTCCAGCGTAGTAGCGCGCGCCGGGGTACCCCTCGGCGTACTTGTTCGTGAAAATCGAGCCGTTCGCTTCCAGCACGGCCGAGGACGCAAAGTTCTCTGAGGCGATGAGCTTGAGGGTCGTCCGCTCCTGCCGCTCCTGTCTCAGAAGCAGCTCGTGGACGCGGCAATCAACCGCGGCCAAGGAAGACCGCCCGTGGGTGTCCGGCTGTGCGATCGCGCCGTCTGCGGAGTTGTCCATGGTAGCTTCGCGCTCCAATTGGATTGACCTATTTCACGATCAAGCACGCGGTCCCTTTCGGCCGCGTGTCTCGTACCGCTTCGAGCCGCTGCAGGTCCTGTTTATGATAGCCGTCGCGATGGGGCAGGAGATCGACCAATAATTGAACCAGCCCGCCGTCGTTGGATCCTGCGTTGAGATGGTACGAGCGCCACGGAGGCTGTTCGTTGCAGCAAAGAAAGTCGGCTCTGGCGAGCAGCCGGACGTGTCGCGCAACCCGCTCTCGACACACGCTCAGAATCTCCGCTAGCTCGCAGACAGTTAGGTCCGCATGCGCACAAAGGCCCAGGATTCGAAGGCGGTCAGGATGCGCTGCCATGCGTAGGCGACTAACCAGTGTCATCATGGCTCAGGACCAAGTCCTACCGAATTTCTCATTTCGCGTTCTCCGCAGAAGTTGCGATTTCGAAGGGTTGTCCAACGACCGGACAAATCTCGGTGGCCGTGACGACCGTCGATATCCTGTGTCGAACAACAAAGGGCGTTCTTTTGCCTTTAGCCGAAATTGCAAGCAGTTCGGCCAGTCGAAGACAAGCGGGGCCACGGTTTGGAACCACTGACCTCAGACGTTGCAATAAGCCTACCATTCACAGCGAGCCGGAGTTGCTAAGAGTCTATGAATTTCCTTGAAGGATCTGTTGCAACGTTTGCCCAGCCTGGCCTGCTCCCGGTTTGCAGCGGTCATGGTCAGGCGATCCATCGCCTCTGCGAGCACGATCAGGAATTTGCCCTGCATCGCATCGCTGATCAGCTCCTGAAGGCCGGGACGCAACAGCGACCCGCCGCAGATCGCGCGGTGGGTATTGCTGTCGACGACTGTCCAGCCTTGCTTTTCAGCACGCAAGCAGCAGAGCCGCAACTGATCCTCGATCGAGGCGTCTCGGTGATTGTCAGTTGAGTAGCGAGCGCCAAGCGCGACCTTCATGAGGCGGCCCCTTACTCCGGGACGCGGTCTCGCGTCTGGCTATCCGTTTCGGCTTGAACGAAATCCCGTGCGGCCTGTCGTGCCAGCAGCCGGACCAGATGACGAAGCGTCGATCGGGCTTCGGCGACGCAGACACAGCCGATTCGCGGGCCGCGCCGGCGACCACACGAAGCTTTTCGGCTGTTGCCGTTTCGGCGCGCTATGATCGCGTTCCTGTCCTGACGCGAAATACTCCGTTTCGCGACAATGATGCCAAGTCAGTGCTTCGACAAGCTGGAATTCTATCAATAGCGCGCGTCGCGCAGGAGCCAGTGCTGGCCGATGACGGGGCACCTTGTGCTCCGAAGAAGCCATGGCTATATATCCGGATAGAGAACGGAGGCACGCGATGGGCAACACTGCACAGAAGAGAGCCATCGAGAATTATCGCTCTCGCCTGGCTGAGCGCGGCATCGCGCGGTTCGAGATCCAGGCGTTCGACGCAGACCGCGATCTGCTGCGAACTCTTGCCCGAAAATTAACGGAGAGCGGGCCGGATGCCCGACAGCTTCGTCGGACCATACAGCAAGCCGTGGCGGGTGAGCCACCGAAAGCGGGCAGCATTCTCGCCGCGTTGCGTCGCTCGCCTCTGGTTGGCTCCAATCTCGACCTCAGCCGGCCGCGCGAAGAGGGGCGCAAGATCGACCTGTGACGCGCTACCTTCTTCATACCAATATCATCAGCAACGTCATAAAGCCGGAGCCTTCGGGCTCGTTGCTGGCCTGGATGGGCGCGCAGAAGGACGAAGACCTCTTCATTGCTTCGCTTACTGTCGCCGAAATTCGCCGAGGCATCCTAGAGAAGCCGAAGGGGAAAAAGCGCAGCAGCCTTGAAACTTGGTTCGAGGGCTCCGAAGGCCCGCAAGCGCTGTTCGCTGGCCGCGTGCTGTCGTTCGACGAGAAAGCTGGCCTCGTGTGGGCGCGGCTGATGGCCAACGGCAAAGCCAGAGGCCGTTCGCGGAGCGCCCTAGACACAATCATTGCCGCTGTAGCCGAAGTCAACGAGTGTGTCGTAGTGACCGACAATGAAAGGGACTTCGAGGACGTTCAGGTAATCAACCCGCTCCGTAGCTCTGGAAGCCACGCGGGTGATGATAGCTCCAACGGTCCGGCCGATTCAATTTGAGGATTTCAGCGGCACGGAGTCCGAACGTCTCGTTCGCCTACCTTTAGCGATGGCTGGATTGATCTTGCTTAGTTCGGCCAGGGACGTCTTTTACAGTTCCGCTGAATAGCATCCCGGTTCATCTAGTCAGCTCAACCTACTACAGTTCGCACGCACGAGCGCCGCGGACAAGGCGCGATCGCAGGGACTGCGATTCGCGTGTCGAGCTCGTCCATCTTACACTCGATCTCGCCTTCGAAGGCCTCTCGCCAAACGCCACTGTAGTCCATCCCGCGTGCGCCTCGGGGGCCTTCTCATCGAGGGTTTCTCGCCACTGGTCTGGCGCGCTACCAATGGCAAGTTCGCCCGCTGGGAACTCGTCGGTCTGCACTCCCAGCTCTGGGCATCCACATCAACTGCGGAGCTCTTCATAGCCGTGTTCTGCCGTTAGCTGGCAGCTCTCGAGCTCGACGAGCAGCCGATCAGCGACACCCGCGACCTCAAGTTCGACCCGGTTGACTCGATAACACCCTATTGGCAGTTTCAGTCCGGGAGGATCTGCCCACTCCAATCACAAGCCGATCTTTCGACCCCGTGGTTGGGAATTCTCCATGAACCTTCGTGAAGAAGGAATGCAGCGCCGAAAGCCGAAGCGCTTCCGATACATCGAAGCCCCTTCCGAGTCGGAGCCCCGATTAGGCATTCCTGCCACTCTATCTAGCCGACCCCCGTGGCCGCGTTGCCGATCGGTGCGCTAGTCGCCTACATCGCCCCGGCACGTGAAGATCGTCTCTGCTGATGCTCGTTGAGCAATTCAGGCCGCCTCCGGCTGGCGTTTGATCAGCGTCAGCGTCAACCAGCGCGCGGTCAGCGCCGGCTTTTTCGAGCCCTCGATCTCAATCGTCACGCCCAGCGCCGTCTGCACCCAGCCCGACGGCCTGACCTTGACGTCGGCCAATACGAAACGGGTGCGGATGCGAGATCCGGTTTTCACCGGCGCCAGGAAGCGCAGCGATTCGAAGCCATAGTTGACACCCATCTTGCAGTTTTCGAGCGGCCGCATGGTCTCGAAAGTCATCGCCGACAAAAGCGAAAGCGACAGGAAGCCATGTGCGATGGTGCCGCCGAACGGCGTCTCGCGCTTGGCGCGCTCCGGATCGCAGTGGATGAACTGGTGGTCATCGGTGGCCTCGGCGAACTGGTCGATCATCCGCTGCGAGACCACCCGCCACGGCGACACGCCGACTTCCTTGCCGACGCTGGCCAGAAGCTCGTCGAGACTGATCGGTTCCAAGCTAATGTCCTCCATTTCAACCGTCCGAAGCGCGAGCGGCTTCATTCCGAACAGTGTCAGCCCATGCTGCACCGACTGCCGGCCATCCATCGGCAGGATGGCGCCGGTGAGATGACTGCCGTCACGGCTGCACAAATAGAACGTTCCGCCGGCAATCTCATTCGGCGCACGATGCAGCCGATCCGAACATGGCCGCAGACGGGCTGGCTTGTACCTCGGTCGCGGTGCGCGTCCTACAGGCCACCGAAAGCAGCTCGTCTTGCTACCGGTGAACATTCCGCCGGCGCCGCTATGCGGTATTGTCGCAGATTGATAAAATCAATTGTCTGGATAGGAACCATCCGTGTTTCGAATTTGGAGGAGTCCAGCAGACGGGATGGCTTGTGGTCCTTGTTGAACCGCGCCGGCCTCATTCACCAGTAGCACTGAGCCGGCAAGAAGCCCAGGTCAATGACATTGGGTGTCGACTCGGCAAAGCGGCATCAGATGCTACTTCATGATGCGGGATGGCGCTTGCCTCAAGAACCGCTCGGCCTGACGTGGAAGCCAGCACCGGATCTGGATTGTCGGTATGCGCGGATATCGCGCAGCACAGCGGCAACCGCAGCGACGATCGGATCTCAGCCGTTGCGAGCATGCCGATCTTGGTGGCGGCCACTCTGTTAGGCTGAAGCGTAGCGCGCATCTGATCCGCCACCGGACGGGGTTGCGTAACTTGGATTTCCAGGCGTGTTCATGGGTTTGCACCGTCAGCGCGCTGACAGCAAGGCAGGTGCGCACGCCACTGGAAGCGATCGTCTCGATCTCGCGGGCAATTCCAGCCCCACCGCTGGAGTCTGACCCGACAGCAACGAGCACATGCGGTTCTCGCCTCAGCGCCACTGCTCTGTCTTTCGATCCATTCTCGCGTGCGCGCTTCTGGGGCGTCGTTCAGCGCAAAGTCGGTGACCACGGCTGCGCTTTCCGCGCCAGCCTCGAAAACGCCTTCGAGACGGTCAGGTTGATGCCGCCGATGGAGACCAATGGGATCGGCGCGACCTGGTGCTTCCACTCGCTGATGCGCTCGAGTCCTTGCGACGCCCATTCATCTTCTTGAGGCTAGTTGGATAGCCTGGGCCGAGCGCCACTTACTCCGGCTCGGCCACTGGCGCCGTTTCCAGTTCGGTGCGATCGTGGATCGACAGGCCGAGCTTCAATCCGACGTATTTCATCGTCAGCATCGGCGGCAGCCAAATCCCTTTGACCAAGATGGACGAAGTCGCAGCCTTCCTCGATTGCCGTGCGCCAATGTCGTTGACGCTCACTTGGCAACCATGGACCGCGCAGGCGTCGTTCGCGCGGCGGATTTCCGTCTGCAGTCCTTTCTCGTCCATATCCTTTATCCGGAGCTGCACCAGACTGACGCCGAGCGGCACCAGCCGGTCAATCCAGCCCGCACGTCCACGACTTCATGAGAAGACGGCCCTGCCGATCGTCGGTGGGTAGCGCCGTTCGAGCATTCCCGAGCTGAAAGCTTCACGACCGGCATCGACCGCTTTGCCGAACGCACGCGCCATGCCGACGGATCGGCCGCCCTCGGGACCGCCGTGTTCAGGAGCATGGCGTCAAACCCGAGCTCCATGACGGTCGCCGCGTACGACGGCCGTCCGAGCCGTGCATCCACAATCAACGGAATGTATGGGGAATGTCCGTGCATCAACTGGACCTCGGAGCTCAACGCTTCATCGCATTAGAATGAGCGTTCGAAACGCAGGATACCGCCGACACTGCTCTTCTTGTTGGCATTGGGCCAGTTCACTTCGGAAGCTTTCACCTTTCCGACGGCGGAGCCTCCGTAGCGGTCATAGTCGAGTTCAGCCGTAACTGTGAAATCTGGAAGGAACGCATAGGCGACGTTCGCAGCGACACCATAGTTGTTGAGCTCATCACCCGAGAGCTGAAGGTTGAACGAAGCTGACTCGGTGAGCTCGTAACCGGCGCCAGCCCAGAAAGCCCAGTTCCCGCCCCAAGGTTTATAGAAACCGCGACCATGAGCGTCTACCGAATTCGTCGAGCCGTAATTGAGCTGGCCATGGGAACCGTAGCCCAACATTCCGGATAGCAACAGTTCGTTGGTGACATTGATGTCGACACGGACCTTGGCGGCCACCGATTCGTAGTTGCTATCATAAGCTGCAACGCCGGTGATCGCTCCCCAGCCATGTGCGTATTTCAAGCCGCCTACTATGTGGGGAGCGTAGCTGTCGATTGTGCCGACCACGTCCGAGCCTTGTTCCAGCGAAACCACGGCCGAAAAGCCGTTCCCTGCGTCCAAGTAGTACTGAACCACATTGGTATCGAAAGCGCCGTACGGAGCCGGCGTCTGGTTCAGTACATCACCCGCGCAGCCAATAAACATGTCGAAAGCCGACCGGTCCTTACCAACTCGCAGGCCACCAAGCTGAATCCAGGCGATAGTCAGGCTGCTGCCTCCGTTCAACGCATAGGACCGAGAACTGTCCGAAACCGATGTCTGGTGGCTGCCGAAGTTCACGCGGGTTTCGGTGTAGGTCTTCAACGTCCCGCGTTCGGTCTCCTGGCCGGTCCAGGTTTTCAATGTGAAGCGTGTGTTGTTTTGCCACGCGCTCTGATGCTCACCAGTCCTCACATCCGAGGTTCTTGAGTGGTCAAACAATCCGACGTTGTAACGGACAGAGCCGCCGATTCGCAGGCAGGTCTCGGTGCCTGAAATGTAGACGTAGCCCGAGCCGTAGACGTCGCAGATCTTGACGTACTCAGTCGGGTGAGGCTCGGCGGCGGTGGTGACGGCGCGGGCGTTGGAAACGGCAATCAGTGCCGCAGTCGAGCCGAGGAGGAGGCTCCTAATGGTCATTGTCGATCTCCGCATTGCTAATAAAGTGATGGGCGCGAGTGATTCTGTTAACAACTTTGAAACGTGCGCAGTTTTGCTGAGCCGTCAGCTAAGCCCTGAAGGAAGATCTAGGATGTACTATGGTCAATGTTGTTCAGTATTTGGTTTTAGCTGCCGATAACATAATTATCGGCGAAATGGAGGTATGCAAAATTTTGTACAATCATCACAGTCTACTCAGCTGGTAGAGGTAGGCGTGACAAAGGGTCCTGCATTCGACCGCAAATGACGTGCCAGCCTGACGACCAGCTGCGGCTTGAAGCTCAATTGTGCGGGCGGACCTTGGTTCGCACTTCCTTGTTTTTGCCTTGCGGATCCACCCAAGCACGAACGGCAAATGTTTCGGCTACGGTTCGACTGTTCGCTTCGCGACAGTTTCGTTCAATGGGGACAGCATTGTTTGTGGTGAGCCCGACGTTGAGGCATCATGCGGCGGCACCCCTCGGCGCGACGCTGTCATTTTGGCGAGCTGATGGTCGACAACTACGCGCTGCAGCCTTGCACCAAAGCCAGTAGGGCGCCTGCCTTGGCATTGCGGCGGACCGGACTGTCGCGTCGAGCAGGTTCTCGTCCTGAAAGCGGCGCGCCACAGTTAATGCATCTTGCCAGCAATTCAAACAACGAGCTCATCGAGACGGCAGAGATCATTATTGGCGGCGCTAGCTGGCGTGCAAAGTCCGGACCCAACACCGTATTGTCTCAGCGTGTGAGGGTTTCGGCGGGAACACCATCGTCAGTCGCTGACCGAGAGCGCTCTGACCATCGCTGTCCAGCCAAGACTGAACGCCGCCCCATTGCTAAAAAATTTCGAGCCCAAAGCAGGACGGACTGACATAGCGCAACGACGCAGGCGAGCGCAGCGGTAAGGTTGGATGTTACCAGCATGGGACCGTGACCGTTGCAGACCACGAAATTTCGAGAGGCCCGGCTGCCTTGGTACACTATCTATCCAGCTGTGTCGGAGTTCTCTGGGGCGGTCGGCGCCGAGGCTTATGAGGAATGGCTCAGGAACCTGCCGGCGGATGATCCGGTGTCACTCTATCTGCACGTTCCGTTCTGCCGATCAGCCTGCTGGTATTGCGGCTTCCCAACCACCATCACCCGCCATGATGCGCCCATCCTCAACTATCTGGCAGCGCTGCGTGACGAGACCAGTCTGGTTTCGGAGCGAGTGCCGAAGACGCTGCCCGTGAGCGACATACATTTCGGCGGCGGAACGCCGTCTCTCATCGGACCAGCCGAGTTCCTCGCTCTGATGGAGTTCCTGCGATGCCGCTTCGCCATCTCGGAAACAGCTACGGTCGCCATCGAGATCGATCCACGCACGCTCACGCCCGAGATGGCGGAAGGCTTGGGAGCGGCCGGCGTGAACCGCGCGAGCCTGGGCGTACAGAGCTTCGATCCCATTGTTCAAAAAGCGATCAACCGAATCCAGAGCGAGGCCCAGACGTCGGCTGCCGTGAAAGTGCTGCGCCGGCATGGAGTAAACCGGATCAACTTCGACCTCATCTACGGCCTGCCGCGTCAAACGGCGGAGTCGTGCGTCGAGACGGCGAGGGCGGCGGTCGCCATGCGCCCCGACCGGCTTGCCTTGTTCGGCTACTCGCACATCCCATCCCAAATAAAGAATCAGCGCCTCATCGAGGCGGAATTTCTTCCCGACAGCGCTGCCCGCGCTGAACAGTATGCGGCTGTGGCCGTGACGCTGATTGCCGCCGGCTACCGACAGATCGGGCTCGACCATTTCGCCTTGCCGGACGACGAGCTCGCGCTGGCACAGGAAACAGGTCGCCTGCGACGTAACTCGTTGGGCTACTCGGCCGATACCTGCAGAACCCTGATCGGTTTGGGCGCGTCGGCTATCGGCCGCATCGGCCAGGGGTACGTTCAAAACGAAGTTACACGGGATTTCTACATCAAGCACATCGCAGCTGGCCGACTGGCGACATCGAAGGGCCATCGCCTCACAGACGACGACCGCGTGCGAGCCGCAATCATCGAGCGATTAATGTGCGATTTCGAGGCTGACGTGCCGGCAATCTGTGCCGCCCACGGATCTGATCCGATCCGTCTTCGCGGTTCAGATGAGCGTTTGGCGATGCTGGCCAAGGACGGAATAGTGGACTTCGAAAACGGTTTTGTCCGCGTACGGCGGGAGCATCGCTTTGGGATTCGCGCTGTCGCTGCCGCATTCGATGCTTTTAGGGATGGCCTTATGTATCCCGCAGGTGAGGGCAAGCACACAACGCGGAAGATAACACAGGAGTATCTTTTGCCGGAGAGAACGAGTTGCCGTAGTGAAGCGCCGTAAAATGTCGACAGAGGCGTTGGTGGCGACAGGCGCGACAACGCGCATGGCGATCCTAGCGTGATAGCCGACACGATGCCGGCCTGTTCCAGTTTGCGCAGCCGCATCCAACACGCACTTATACCTTTCCGGCCTGTAGCAAGCTCTGTCGGCAGCGCCGATCGCAAAATGATCCGCTACCCGTCCAGTTGTTAACCCCATCGCCATTCCTGAGAAAACGCCAGCCCGACACCTTACGGTCGTGGTTGTCGGATCCGCGACACATTGTTTTCGGCCGTACCTGCTGCACTCCGGGTAAAGTCATTGAACAGAATTCAGAAAAAATGTTCCTAAGGCTCCCTAGGCGCAATTGGCATGAGTTTTGAGAAGTCCTCTTCGTGAAACGCGACGCGAGGCGGCACTGGTGTTAGCAAGGATGATTTGAATGGTCAGTGATAGCCAGAGCTTCTCGTTGCTGCCCAACGTCCAGTGGCCGCGAGTGACATTCCGAAGACCGACGGAATTTCATGCAGCCGATGTATGGGAACTCATCGCGAAGTGCCCGCAACTAGACCGCAACTCGCTGTATTGCGAGCTGCTGCTTTGCAGTGATTTCGCCGACACCTGCGTGCTCGCTGAGCGTGCCGGGGCGGTGGTTGGCTGGTTGTCGGCGTACCGGCGGCCGAGCGACCCATCCACGCTGTTCGTGTGGCAGATTGCTGTGCATCCTGAGGTACGCAACACAGGGCTCGGTAAGGGACTGATCGTGTCAGCCCTGAACAGACCATCTTGCGACGGCGTGACGCACATTAACGCCACGGTGACGCTCAGCAACCCGACCTCCGGATTGTTTTTCGCCGCCGTGGCTCGGGACCTAGCTGCGCCAATCCGGCAGGCTCTGTGCTTCGACCGAGACATCCATTTTAAGGGACAGCATGAGAGCGAGTACACGATAGCCATCGGCCCCATTGTACGCTCCATCAGCCCTGCAGGCCGGCCCGCGGGTCTGCCTAGCCAATACCTAAATAAGGAGGCAGCGATGACTGACCGAAGCACACCAGATGTAGGGGAGGAATTCGCGATCTTCAACCACCTCGAGTCCGAGGTGCGCAGCTACGCCCGTAGCTTTCCCGTCGTTTTCGCGAGGGCACGAGGGGCCCAGCTGTTTGCGCGAGATGGGAAGGCCTATCTCGACTTTCTCATGGGCTGCTCGAGTTTAAACTATGGGCACAACCCCCCGGAGCTGAAGTCCGCGCTCGCAGACTACATAGCGAGTGACGGCATCACCCATGGCCTCGATCTGTATAACGAAGCCAAGGAATCTTTTCTGCGAGAATTCTACGAGACGATCCTGAGGCCGCGACAACTAGACTACGTCGTACAGTTTCCGGGTCCGACCGGCGCCAACTCGGTCGAGGCTGCCCTCAAGCTAGCACGCAAGGTCACTGGTCGGCCCAACATCATAGCCTTCACCAACGGCTTTCATGGCGCGAGCCTCGGCGCTCTTTCCTGCACCGGCAACCGATACCACCGCGCGGCCGCCGGTCAGCTGCTCGGCGGTGTCACGCGACTACCCTATGACGGCTATCTTGGATCCGCTGTAGATACCGCCGATTACCTTGATCGCCTGCTCTCGGATCCCTCCAGCGGCGTAGACGCGCCGGCGGCGGTGATTGTCGAGACAGTTCAGGGCGAAGGCGGCCTCAATGTTGCCGGGACGGCGTGGCTACGCAAAGTAGCAGTCATTGCGCGCAAACACGGAGCTCTGCTGATCGTAGACGACATTCAGGCGGGTGTTGGCCGGACTGATGCGTTCTTCAGCTTCGAAGCGGCCGGTCTCCGCCCGGACATCGTCACAATGGCCAAATCGATATCTGGCTATGGCCTGCCGATGGCCCTCGTTCTAATTGATCGACAACTCGACAAGTGGGAACCGGGAGAGCACAACGGAACGTTCCGCGGCAATTGCCACGCTTTCGTCACCGCCCGGGCAGCCCTGGAGCACTTCTGGCGGACAGACAGCTTTGCAGCGTCCGTCGAGAAGAAAGGCAATCTTCTGGAAAGCCGCCTTGAGCAGATCGCGCAGAAATACGACCCAAGCCGAGTGTCAGCCAAGGGTCGTGGCATGATGCGGGGCATGGATCTCAAGTCTGGCGAGGTTGCCGGGCAGGTCATCAGCACCGCCTTCCAGAGGGGACTCATCGTCGAGACCTCTGGTCCCAAAGACGAGGTCGTGAAGTGTCTGCCACCCCTCGTTATTGGGGAGGATCAGCTTAGCCAAGGCCTCGACATCCTCGAGGGTGCTATCGACAGCGTCATCGGCAGTGAACACCGCAGCGTAAGAGGCGAAACATGATCGTCAGGGATTTCAATGAGGAGAAAAAGACAGCCAGGCGGGTTCAGACGACGAGCTGGGAAAGCGTGCGATTGCTTCTCAAGAACGATGGGATGGGCTTTTCCTTCCACATCACCACGATCCATCAGGGCGCTAGGCTCAAGATGCACTATCGGAACCACTTTGAGGCAGTCTACTGCATCTCTGGAACCGGTTCTATCGAGAATCCGCAGGCGGATGAGGTCCATGTCGTTCGACCGGGCATCATCTATGCACTCGATAAGCATGATGCTCACTTGTTGTGTGCAGAGACCGAATTGCTGCTAGCCTGCGTCTTCGTTCCTCCCTTGGCCGGCAGCGAGGTGCATGATGAGACCGGCGCCTATCCTCTCACTCCGAGGTGACTTGATCGCCAAAGGGAAGCTCAAACCAAAATGGATTGGGGCCCGGCAGAATAACGGTCTTGATTGCGGCGTCTTCGTGGTGGACGGCACGCGCGAGCTGGTTCATCGATTCGGGACGAAGAGCGGCCAGACCAGCTGCTGCCGCTGCACCTCAACTACTCATCGCCGATCGGCAGGCGCTGCAAAACCGACTGAGGGGCGGGCGCTTGCCGCACGAGCTTGCCGCAACCCCCGCGGAAGCTTTTGTAGCAGCTGGGTCGCAGGTGCACACGCAGTCTCGTAAGAGCAGCAAGCCCGACAAGTCGCGCCAGCGCCTTTTAAACGGCACTTGGGCAAGACGCGCGAGGCCCAGGACGGACTGACGAGTACACTTAACAGGAGCAACCTCGTGAACAGCAGGGCGTAATTGATCAGGCTGGCACTGTTGGAAGGCTTGATCAGCCTCATCACCCCAATCTCCAGCATAGCTCACTGCCACGCGGCTAACATGACTCCATAGTACCCTGCGCCACGGGATGCTTTGACCAGGCGAGGGTTGACCGCATCAGCCTCCAGCTTTCGGCGCAAGCGCATGATCAGGACATCGATACTTCGCTGATTGCCACCGGCTACCGAGAGATCGGGCTCGACCATTTCGCCTTGCCGCACGACGAGCTCGCGCTGGCACAGGAAACAGGTCGCCTGCGACGTAACTCGTTGGGCTCTGCCGATACCTGCAGAACCCTGATCGGTTTCGGCGCGTCGGCTATCGGCCGCATCGGCCAGGGGTACGTTCAAAACGAAGTTACACGGGATTTCTACATCAAGCACATCGCAGCTGGCCGACTGGCGACATCGAAGGGCCATCGCCTCACAGACGACGACCGCGTGCGAGCCGCAATCATCGAGCGATTAATGTGCGATTTCGAGGCTGACGTGCCGGCAATCTGTGCCGCCCACGGTCGTGTCCCATCAGGTGGTGTAGCTCGGCGGTAGCGAAGCCGCTCACGAGCGCGCCGTTAGTAGCGCTGTAGCGAGCGAGCGGCGTGTGGGTGGTCATCGGCGCTTTCCGGTAGGGTTTGGTTGTTGACGCCAACCCATTTCGGAAGGACCACCGATGACCGGCGACATGATGAACCTGCGCACGCTCATGGAGAAGACCCCGGATGCCGATCTGCTGCGGGAGATGATCGGCTTTGCCGCCGAGCGACTGATGGAAATGGAGGTGGGCGCGGCCACCGGCGCCAGCTATGGCGAGAAGAACCCGCTGCGGCTCGCCCAGCGCAATGGCTACCGCGACCGGGACTGGGAGACGCGGGCCGGCACGGTCGAGCTGCACATCCCGAAGCTCAGGAAGGGAAGCTACTTCCCAGGTTTCCTCGAACCGCGCCGCATGGCCGAGAAGGCGCTAACCGCCGTCATCCAGGAAGCTTATGTGCAAGGCATCTCGACCCGGTCGGTTGACGACCTGATCAAGGCCATGGGTATGAGCGGCATATCCAAGAGCCAGGTCTCGCGGCTGTGCGAGGAGATCGACGGGAAGGTGAAGGCCTTCCTCGAGCGGCCGATCGAGGGCGATTGGCCATACCTGTGGATCGACGCCACTTACCTGAAGGTCCGCCGCGGTGGGCGGATCGTCTCGGTCGCCGTTATCATCGCCGTCGGTGTCAACGCGGACGGCCGGCGCGAGGTACTGGGCATGGAGATTGGCACCTCGGAGGCCGAGCCGATCTGGACAGAGTTCCTGCAAGCTGACACGTCGCGGCCTGCGCGGCGTCAAGCTCGTCGTCTCCGATGCTCACTAAGGCCTCAAGGCGGCCGTCACCAAGGTGCTGTGCGCGACATGGCAGAGGTGCCGCGTCCACTTCATGAGGAACGTGCTGGCCCATGCCGGCAAGAGCGGCCGCAGGGTCGTCTCAGCCTTCATCGCCACCGCTTTCGCCCAGGAAACGCCCGAGGCCGCGTCCGTACAATGGCGCGCCGTCGCCGACCCGATCCGGCCGAAGGTGCCAAAGCTGGCGACAATCATGGACGACGCCGAGCCCGACGTGCTGGCCTAAATGACCTTCCCCAAGGAACATCGCGCCAAGCTCCACTCGACGAATCCGATCGAACGTCTCAACGGCGAGATCAAGCGGCGCACCGCGGTCGTCGGAATCTTCCCGAACGACGACGCGATCGTGCGCCTCGTCGGCGCAATCCTGCTCGAACAGAACGATGAATGGGCAGTGCAGCGGGCCACATATATGACTCTGGAAACGATCAGCCAGATGAGCGATGATCCCCTGATCAGCCTGCCAGCCGTGGCGCGCTGATCAGCCCGGCCCATGCCGGAGAGCACGGCGACTAATGCCGCCAGCTACACCACGCCGCGGGACACGATCCCGCCCACGGATCTGATCCGATCCGTCTTCGCGGTTCAGATGAGCGTTTGGCGATGCTGGCCAAGGACGGAATAGTGGACTTCGAAAACGGTCTTGTCCGCGTACGGCGGGAGCATCGCTTTGGGATTCGCGCTGTCGCTGCCGCATTCGATGCTTTTAGGGATGGCCTTATGTATCCCGCAGGTGAGGGCAAGCACACAACGCGGAAGATAACACAGGAGTATCTTTTGCCGGAGAGAACGAGCTGCCATCGTGCGGTGCCCGGTTAGTAGTGAAGCGCCGTAAAATGTCGACACAGGCGTTGGTGAACTGGACCGAACGACGAGAACAGCCTATCCAGTGTGTTGTCGGCAGTTAGTTCGAAAGTCCTGCTACACCCGATCCGATGCCTCTCAACGCCGAGGCCGCACCTCCGTGCCGAAGCCGGCCTCCCCAATGGTGGGTCGAGCCTTCGCTTACCCCGTGCTTGCCTCACAGATCCGCGACCGAGAACCCAGCCTCATGCTCCCGCCCTGCCGGGGCCTAGGTCCATCAAGCATGAAAGGAACACGTCGGAACCTGGGATATCGCTTGCCCGGCCGGGCGGCGATAGCCTTGTCGGGGCAGGCGAGGAGCCGTAGCCGAGTGATGAACGCACAGGAGAAGTCTGGCGTGAATGGGGCGATGATTGTCAAGCTTTGCTTTTCGTCAACCATCTTGCATGACCGATTGGCGACCATCTCCTCGTCCCCACCTTATATTACCCGTCGCCTGTCGCCGCCAGCGCGCAGTGACTTGTCAAGGATGGAGGCCCGCAGAACCCATCGCGCGGCGACTTGTCCTTGACGGTCACGAGCACGGCGGCAGGTTTGCCGTGGTCGGGGAGCCCTTCCTTGGGCGGAAGCCGGGTGCGCAGAGATCGTCCGACGCTCTTGTATTTGCTGGATCCCAGCCGGCTCCGCCTCCGATTGCCTCGGTAGCTCGGTAGCCTGAGCGCGTCGGCGGCATCATGCCATTATCATCCTACGAATTGCATGCTCCATCGTCCTGGACGAGACCGGTTTGGCTAGCCAAAGGACGAAGGTCTGATTACCAGATGTGATCGGCATGGGGTCGCTTCCACCAACGACGATGATCGGCACCGTCATCAGGGTGGTACGTACGGCTTCGGGCTGTCCTGGCCCGAGGAAAGTCGCTTGATCGAAAATGAGGAGGTCGGCTGCCTTCCCGCTCTCGATCCACTCGCAAAGACTTTCGAAGGTCGCGAAGCCGACAGGCTTATAACCAAGCGCGGCGATCTTATCGTTGTAGATCTCCAACGCTGCTGGATCGGGCTCCACGACTGCAATGATTTCTCCATTGCCAAGTGATCCATCGTATGGACCGGAAGCGCTATCAGCTCTGACCTGCTCCTCAGCGCAGGCCGGTAAGTAGAGATCGAAGCGTGTACCTCGGCCAACAGCCGAGGTGACGTCAAGGCATCCTGCGAGCGCGCTCACATGGCGGTCCACTGCAGCAAGACCCAGTCCGGTCCCGCCGACGCGAGAGCGCGTGGTAAAAAAGGGCTCAAAGATGTGCGGAAGCACCGAACTTGCGATTCCTTGGCCATCGTCGCTGATGGAGAGGAGAACGTAATCTCCCGGTTTCAAGGTGCCCTTAGCCACGGGCTTCGTTTGACAGACGTGAGCGCGAGAAACGCTAATCTGGACACGGCCCTCATTCAAGAGAGCCTCCGACGCGTTCTTGCATAGATTCATAAGGATTTGCTGTAACTCGGTCGGGCTGCCCTCGATCACCGTTTGCCACTCGTTGATCTTGAAGTTCAACTGAACATCCGCACGAACTGTAACCCGCAGCAATGGCGCGAGATCCATTACACTCTCCGAGACGTCGAAAGGCATCGTCACGCGCTTCCGAGTTCGGCTTAGTGACAAAATTTGATCAATAATCAGCTTGGCTCGGTTGCTGGCCAAGATAATTTGGCCGATGTGGCCCCGAATTCTCGAGGGGCGGCGCACAAGACCTTTAGCCATCTCTGCGTAGCCGACTATTGCTCCTAGAACATTATTGAATTCATGTGTAACGCCGCTTGCGATTGTGCCGACAGCCGTCAGCCTTTCCGCATGCTCCCATCGACTCTCAAAAAGGTTACGTTCCGTGTGTACACGTTGCATTTCAAGATGGTTGCCTAAACGCACAGTAGCGCTCGCCAGAACCAGGAGGTCGTCTGTGGAGGGTGGTGAGCGATCTCCTTCAAAAACAAGGATACAAACCGCAGCCTGCTGATCGGAGGCCCTGCAACCAACAATTTGACAAACACCGGTAGTGCCTACGGCAGTCCGAACCACTTCCGACGCCGGAACGACGCGAAACACTGGCTGTTCCGGGTGTACAAGTGAGACGACTTCATGGATTAGCGCGGCGTTCCAGACGCGCATGCGCTTGTTCGCGACAAAGTACTCGGTATTCCTGCTGATACTCGGATCCACCAGAGCAAGCGCGCATTGATCCGCATCGAAAACGCATTGAATGAGTCTAAGCGCTGCTTCGGTGGAGAAGCGCCGCGAAGCCTTCGTTGCTTGACTGTCGATGAAACAAGCTTCGATCTCACTCATCGCCGCTTCAAGCTCTAACCGCCTTTCCAACCGGTTCGTCCGCACATGCTGCGTGGAGGCTCGAATGGTCGCAAACAAGCAGAGGCATATGGACACCAAGCCAAAGAAAAGTCGTGTACGCTGCGCTTGCGCGCTGGCGAAGCTGTAGGCTTTCAGATGTTCTCGCTCCAATTCGGCAGCCTTGGCGAACGTGTCGAAGGATGGGATCCGATTGACAGCGCGGTCCAACCTCAACATTGAGGACAGGATAGCGCGGCCCTCGCGGGCAACATCCTCCGTGACTTGGTCCTGGCTAGGAGGAAGTCGGCGGAGAGACTGATCGATTTGTAATGCGAGGCTGAATCCCGGTCTGGCCGAAAATTGAAGGATCAGATTGGAAAATTCAGGCCTGTTCGACACTCCCCCCCGAAGGCGATTAGCCGAGCGAGCAAAGCGTACGAGAGAGCTTTGCAGAAGCTCATTTTGCGCGGCCGAGGCCGAGATGGCAGCTTCTGTGTTTTCGAGGGACTTTTTGAGCTGTGCAACCAACCTGGAGTGCACCCCGGAGCTCTCATTGGGCGAAATCTCAACAAGGCGTTGGTAGTTTTGAAGGTTCCTTTTTAATGCTTGCCCGGTAGAAGCAACGGAACGGAAGTCCAATACCATGTCGGCGCGGGCGACGTCTCGCTGGAGCAATGCGTAGTTGATCTGAATCGTCCGCAGTTCGCTTAGGACCGCCTCGTTGATCTGGGGGTCTTGCCACTGTATCGCGACCAAGAGCGCAACCGAGGCCACTAGGGCCATCACAGAAGCTTTGTCGGTACTGAGCCATTTTTCCCAAACGAACGGCGTTTGAGCCGCGGTGCGTGCCTTGCGAAGGTCCGATTTGAATTCTAGCTCCCCATCGCGTCGGTGTGCGGCCGGATGCTGCTGGAACAGGAAAGCCAAGTGTACCTCTCCCCCTCAAATAGGCGGTGTAGACACCGTTGCACTCTGCCCCCATGGCCCGCTGACCTTCCATTGAATCGCGGGCGTTTCGACCTCGACGGCGAGGCGCCAGCACAAGGCGGGCAACTGATCGCAGTTTTCGGAACTGGTCTTCCGAGAGATCATCGAAGGGGCATACAAGCGCACGCCTGCAGCAGCCGAGGATGATACCGGCCGGTCAAACGCAACTGGCGAGGGCCGGATCTGTTGTTGGCTGGCAGCTAACACTGGCGGGGCGGCGGCCTCGGCGTGCCTAGAGCCGGCTGCTGCGAAAGCGTCCGACACGCTTCCCTTGGGGTCATCCCGTCCAGCGGGCATCCTTGGATCGCTGAAAAAAGACGAGGCGGCTTGATGATCCTGCCCTCGCTGAAGCACCTCGCGAAACCCCTGTTCCAGTCGCAGAAGCTCCTCTGGACCGGTAGGCGGCTCGTCAGCTCGACCATCGAACAGCGGCCGGAGCGCCTCGGACACGTGCTGCTCAAAGCCCACTCGCCGGGCCTGGACCGCTTGCCCGTCTTCCAAGCCGGCGTCCTGCACCTGCGACAAAGCTGTTACACGGGATGGATTACTATTTCGCGGGTTCATACTAGCCTCACATCAAACTGTATCGTCAAAGTCCTGCGCCAATTCACACAGCGGGTCACCGAGTTGAGATTCTGCGGAGAGCGCCTCCTCTGCTCCCGTCAAGGGCGCCGGCTCCGGGAGGGCGCCTGTCTGGCTTTCAAAGATGCGTTTCAGAATGCGATCCGAAAAATATCGCACCTTCCTCAGTTTTAATGGTGGCAGACCTTGATGAGAACAATCTCGTACTCGTCATCGAGCAGCCGAACCTGTTCGGGACGCAACAGCGGTGCACCTTGATGTGAATTCTGAATGTTCCAGTCGAACGTTCGCGCCTGGCTGTAGGAAATCGATTGGGCTTGAAATGTGAATCCACCGATAGCTTTGGAAATGTAGTTCGGAGTCTCGTCATCTACCTCGATGTTCCTAGAAGCGCGCCGGCAGCCCGGGCGGGGGGCTTGGGGTTAGACTGCCAGCGCACGCCACTCATAAAGAGCGGCCTCTTTTCGCGGTTCGGACACCCATAGTCAACCCGGCAACGTCTGGATGCCCGCTGTGCTTTTTGCAAAGCGGCGATGCCGGGCATATCGGCCGATCCTGTCTAGGATGGTGTGGCCACTCTCGTCGGCCGAGTTGATGCTCCAGCCACTATCGCCTTGCCGACCAGCACGAGTTCGCCGCGTCGGTTTGGCGATTTGACGACATAGGTTTGTTGGTCGGGCTTGTCACGTTGTCTGAAATTGGCCGGCCGAGGGCTGCTGCTGCTGAATTCATGCGGGCGTTCCAGTCACGGCCTTCGATTCGGCGATGGCTTGCAAGCGATGAACATGTATGGCGAGAGCAGAACGTTTGGGGCGGGGCGGGACGAAGAGGTTGCGGAGGGCTGACAAGGTCGAGACGAAGCGTTGCAGGCCTCCCGGCGATCGGACCCCTGCATCATCCGCTCCCGTTTTCGCGGCGGCACATGGGAATTCTCCGCTCTGTTGTTCAACCCCTTGTGCGACCGGTGCTCGACGTCCGGCATCATCTGTCGCTTTGCCGCTCCATACGAGCGAAGCTAGTCGGTGATCATGCGCTTCGGCGCGAGCCCCTGCTTCTTCCACAGCCGCGTCAGCAAGCGCAACCTCTCGCAGGGTGCGCTCTCAGAATTCGTTCCTGCGCAGCGGCGTTGTTATCTCGATACTGGATAAGCGTCGACGAACCTACGCGTCAGCGGACGCGAAATCCTCACCATCCTTCTGCATCGCGCTATTTGGCCTGCCGAAAACCCAATTTCGCCGGCACGCTGCCGCTGAATACGATGATCATCTCGCATTCTTGCTATGGAGGCTGTCGTCCTTCCTGGGCACGCGGCTGACGGCGACGAAAGCGGGTTTATTCATGCAACACCCTTTTTGGCAGGCAAGCTGGAGGACTTCGGGATGTCGGGGGCGAATATAGCGAAGACTCCCGCCGCTCGCCGATGCATTCTGGACGCAACCGCATCGAGCCGATGTGTGTTCGAGACGCTTCGCGGCTGCAGTCGCCGAACGATGGCGTGGTTATGCGACCTGTTCGGCACGCCTACCCCCGTCCAGTCAGGCGTTCACGAAGGTGTTTGTCGAGAATTCGTGGAGAAAGTCCGCCACTTATCGTTGGCGAGGGCTTTGCTCCGGAGTGGCGATCGGTGCTGATCGACAGGCAGGCTCTGGCCAAAATCGAATCCCATATCGCAGATGCCGTCGCGAAAGGCCGCAGAATTCGATGCGGGGGCAAACGCATCGCGCGAATGGCACGTCGAACTATCGGTCCTGTCTCCAGCGAGATGACCATCGCGCAAGAAAGAGACATTCGGGCGGTTGGCGCCTGTGATTGCTTCGACGATGCGGATAGGTCGTGCATGAGGCCAACGACACGATCTACGGCCTTGCCGCCCACATTTGTGCCTCAAACGGAAGCGTGTTTGGCGTGTGGCCGAGGCCTTGGAATATGGCATGGTGGTATGAACACGGGACGCATGTCGTCGGAAGCCGCGCCTTTCGGCCGAGTGAAGCAGTCCGGCATCGGGCGGGAGGGTTCCCGCCATTGCCTCGAGGACTACCTCGAAATGAAATACCTCTGCACGGGCGGCATCTGAAGCATGGGCTTGCAGGGCTCGCAGACCGGTAAACCAGCGAGCCATCTCCAAATATGTGAATTGAGGATTGCTCCTCGACGGGAGCTGAGGGGCGGCTCCGCAAGCCTTACGACGCTCTTTGCGAGCCGTAGCTGCCGAGCTGGCAAAAGGCCGGGCTACGTCGCGCCAGCGCAATCGGCGCGCAGAAAATTAGGCCTACCCGCTCCGGGACCGCGGACCTCGTCAGCTTCTCGTAAGTATGCCCGAGTAGGTTGCTCAGCTGATCTGTGGACGTGAGGCTAGCGTGAACCGGCACAAATTTGACCTATCCAATGTAACAGGTTGGCGGCAGGTGCAGCCCCCGGCATCTCAAGAGCAAGCGGCACAGGCCGGGCAAGAGGGCTTTGAGCAGCGCTCGGGCGAGGCGCGCCAAGCCGCTGCCCAAATTCCCGCCCCCGGCGTTCCGGCTCTGCCAGACCCGTTCCATCCTCATCCGTCTCAGGGAGACCTGAACCTCATCGAAGGCGCGGCCCCATGGGAAGCGCAGCCCATGATGCAAGGGATCGGACAAGAACACGCCGCGGCGCCGTACGCCGGAGGCAGTGGGTCGATGCTGGGTGCCTCGGTGCTGCAGCCGGGTCACTCAACGGCGCGCCATCATCATGCGCCGGATTCGTCAGTGGTTGATCTGAATCCCCCCGCACGGGTCGAGTTGCGTGACCATGCTCGTTCTCTGCCGGCGGCGGTGCAGCCAGATCCTCCAGTAGTGGTCTCCGGTCGCGACAAGCGTCCTCTTTATTCCAACGATGCGACCGTTGTCGAAGGGCTGAGGTCAGCACTCTATGCCGGTAAGGTCGGGGAGCGCACGGTCACGGACCATGTAAATTCTCTTCTCGGCTTTGGTCGTTGGCTCTTTGATAATAACAAGCCGGGATTTGCTGCTCGGCTTGACGATCCGTTGCTGGATCAGGATCTCAAGGAGTACCAGCGCGAGAGTGGCTCCTCGAACGTGGCTAGAGCACTGGGTCGTCTCAAAGAGTCGGCGCGCGGAGCGCCAATGGTGGGCCGCGCTGCCCTGAATCCCGACCCTGTCGACGCCGAGCTCATCAGAGATTACAAAGCGGCTCTGGTCAAAAAGTACGAGGCAGCGCCTGCGACCGGGCCGAATCCCAAAACCATTCAGGACTATGCGGCTACTCTTAGACGTTTCAGTCAATACCTGCATGAAAACAACAGGCCGGGGATTGCGGCTCGGCTTTACGAGGGGTCGCTGGATGAAGATGCCAGGCGCTATTTGGACTCCAGTGGTAACCGGTGGATCAGTGCACTAGCTCATCTCAGGAAGTTCCCGCCGTACGCCGCACTCGGGCGCGAAATTGCCCTTGCTGCTCGTCCGGAAGACGCAGTCGACATGGAGGCTCGTGCCATTGGGGACGCCGCTGCGCAGCACAGCGGGCCGCAGGAGGAATACAGTTGGCCAGAGTATCTCCCCCCTGGGAAAGCTAATGAAGACGACGCTGTTCT
>NZ_JAMYPY010000026.1:0-60732 GCF_040320605.1 Mesorhizobium sp. M0659 | reverse complement strand
CATCTCGGCCTCAAGCACCTCCTGCATCACCGCACGGAGCACTTCGTGCAATCCATCCGGGTTCGAAAGCAGAATGTCTTTGACGGCAGCGCTGGTCGATTTACCTTCTGTCTTGGTCATGGTGGCGTTCCTTCCAGGGAATCGGTGACGTTGAACATCACCAGCCTGCCATGACCGCCCCCTCTCAGCGAATTTGCAGAACTCTCAGCACACTACCATATCCCCACATGAGAGATGGGTCGGCACCGAAAGCAGCAATGCGGATCCATCGACCCTGAGCTTTAGCCTCCGACGTTCGGCGCTTGCTTGCCAATCAACCAGCGCCGTCGGGCCAGCGGATCTCGTTTCCTTCGGTTCCAATGGGCCAGGCCAGGCCAAAGCCGTTGACAAACGGCAGACTTAGATCGTTCTTGCTCGTCACCTTCGCACCGACGAGAATTACCTGTCGGCCAGTCCACCGCTGATGCTGGCGGTAGTCGAGCAACTGGCCGATCACGGCGCGAATCGCGAAGCGCATCGTAGCCGCATCACCAGGCTTGATCTCGACCATCACTTCCGGATTGCGTCAACCGCAACCGAAGGTCGTCGCGAAAACAAGCGGGAAGATCTGTCATGCTGAGGATGGACATTGATCTCGTACTTCCGCACATACCGTTTGTAGACGTCGGACGCTGCCGCTCCAGCCGGTCGGCCACGACTTCGATCATGAACGGGCGATGCCCCGACGGGAGCGACTGGCTCGCCTTCGATATGCCTTTACTCTCTTGACGAATGCTCTGGCGGATCGATCTGTCGTATCGTTCGCACCACCAGCTTGCCTGGCCACTCCACCCTTTGACACGGTGCCTATCCCTCCGGGGCAGCACGAATGCATTTTCGGCGAGCGTCCTAGCCCTGAACGACCTGATCTTATCCTTGTAGTGCTGGGCGGGTTACGCCCCTTGAACTGAACCCATATTCTGGGCGCACCTGCCGATCCAATTCGCCCTTAATCGTCTCGAACCGCTGTAAACGTACCCGTCATTGGCTGCAACAAAGTTGCATTCTTCGGCGCAATAACCCTGCTTACTCGAAATGCCCCGCCACCGAGAGGCGGGCATCCGCGCTCCGCCGGCGTAGTCGTTCATCCACGCAACATTAAGCAAAATAGGCATTTCTCAGCCTCTAGGGACGTCATGACGGATTCGATCGAAGGTTCCTATGTCAGACGAGTTGGTTAGTTGAACCGTTTTGACGCGAATTCTAATCGAGCCTAATCCAGCTGGTGAATGGTAGATTGTGGCACAACAGCCTTGGCGATTTCACATAGGTGCTTGTGGTGCGTGAGATAGATGACCTGACCTGTGTTCGCCATCTCCCCAAACAATCTGAAAACCTCCTCCGAGCGAATATGGTCGAAGGTTTCCATGATGTCGTCGGCGATGAAGGGAACCGAAGGCCGGAATTGCGCAAACTCGTAATAACCGGCGAGTCTCAGGGCAAGGTACAACTGAAAGCGCGCGCCCTTTGAAAGCGCATCGGTGACCTTGGATTGCCCGTCACCCTGCACCGCGATGAGAACCTCACCACCTTTTACAGGCTGGGTTGTCAGCCCCGAATACTGGCCACGCGTCATTAGCTTGAACGCGTCTGATGCGCGCGCCATCATCCCGGAGCGGTGGCTCTCACGGTAGAGCCGCAAAGCATTTCCGGCCGACATAATGCCAAGCTTCAGTTCGATATAACGGGTGGCCTTCTCCTCGATTTCCAACAGGGTCGTGCGCCGTTCGGCATCCAGGCGTGCAACCGCACTATCACCGCCGATGGCGTCCAGCTTGTCGGCCGCGCGCGTCTGCCGGATCAGCTGTTGCTGGATGGTTTCATCGAACTGGCGAAGCCGCTGCTCGCCCTCAGCCTTCTCGACCGCGAGGCTGTCGAAATCGATCGCGTCCAGGATCGAGCGTGCCTGGTCGAATCCATCGACTGCGAGTTCCGCCACTACCCGTTCCTCAAGTTCGGCGACGGTAGTGCGCAAGCCGTCGCGCTCACGCAGCAGCTCGTCGCGTTCGACTACCTCGGACAGAGTGGCTACGCCAAAGACGCCCAGCACTTCATTCTTGCGGCGTTCGTGTGCCGAAATCTCGGTGTCGAGGATTTCGCGCGCCTCCTTGAGGCGCTTCAGCTCGTTGCCCAGGCTTGCCTTCGTTTCACGTGTCCGCTCGGCACGCTCCAGGCGCTCGGCAAGGCGGGTGGCCAACTGCTCCGGCTCGCCATCCTTCGTCGGCTCGTCGGCTTCGACCGCGACGGCGATGACCTCGACCAGAAAATTGGCCCTGTCGGCCTCCATCTTGTCGATACGCAGCTGCAGATCCTCCCGTTCCTGCAGGCTTCTTGACAGTTCGGCCAATTGATCGAGCACAGCGCCAACGCCTGACGCGGACAGACCGCTTTCGAGCCACGTTCCCTTGAGCGCTTCGGTAATGCCGGCCAGCCATTCCTCCTCGCGACGCTCCGCCACCCCTACCGCAACCCGTCGGGCAGCTAGATCCTCTTCTTTGGAACTCACCATTCTGAGCGCCTCGGCATACTCGGCGTCCAGCTTGCGCTGCCGGTCCAGAAACAGCTCCGCGATGGCCATGACTGCTTCGAGGGTGTCGCCGGGCTCTGATACTATGCCGACGCTTTCCAGCGCCGCTCTCATTTCCAAGTGTATCTGCTCGCCGGCGTCAGCGGCTCGCTCGGCTTTCAAGCGAGCAAGTTCGATCTGCTCCCAGGCAGCGAGCGCATCGCTGCGCGCCTCGATCTGATCCTCGATCCTTTCGATCAGGCGCTCAGACGAAGGTTCCAGGGCTTCTCCGAGGAGCTCGCTGGCGGCCACACGGATTTCCAACAATTGGGTATCCGCATCCTTGACGAGCTGTTGGCTTTGGATGCCGTTTCGTGACAGGTTGGCCGTCGCCTCGGCCAGGGCACGCGGCATTGCCCGGATCTCGGCCAGATCCGCCGCGCCGGCCAGCCGGCCTGCGCTGGCAACGTCATCGCGCGTCAGTGCCACGGCGAAATCGTCAGCGGTGTCACCAGTCAACACTGCGCGGTGCCTTGCCCACGCATCATCGCGGAGACGGCGGATGGCGGCAGCCGCTTCATCGTCGACAACGTCAACCGAGGCTCGAAGGGCATCCAATCGTGCGGCGAGCATTGCATGGTGGCCCTCGTATTCGGCGAGGCGTTCGGCAAGTACCGCGGTGTTCCTTGCCAGTACTGACGCTACTGTCTTCCAGGCGGCAATCTGCCCGGCGCTCGGAACCGCAACGTTGGCGAGAGCGAGGGCATCTCCGTTCCATGGACGCAAGCGAGCCAGCGATGCCTTCCATCGGATTGTTCCCGCATCTCCCGCCTCGCGAGCCGTCTTGATCTCTGCCTTGTGTCCGCTTGCTCGCGCTTTCGACAAAGCCGAGCCCAGCCTTGCCCTGACGGGTTCGGGCACCGCCCTTTCCTCGCCGACCCGCTGCCTTGCCACCTGCAACGCATCGAGTGCTGCCGCCGCCTCGTCGCGGGCGGCGCGCGCGCCCGTAGCAATACCGGACCTCTGCTCGACCATAGCGCGAACGACGCCAACTGTGACGGCAGTCAGAAGCAGTGCGGCAGGATCCGGCTCGGAAGACCGGCCCAACGCGGCAAGGCAGCTTGCCACGGTGTTGTTGAGGATTTGCAGCCCCATCCTGCGAGTGGGCAAGTCAAAGCCAGCCGCGGTATGGCGCACCTTGCCCTCCGCCAGGCTGCGAATGCGTTCGGAAATCGACAGGATCCGTTCGTCCTCGTCGACCGCAGTGACTTTTGCCGACAGCCGCTCGACCTCATCGATGTTTGCGGACAGTCGCGTTCTGAGGCTGGCATCGTCATCGATCAGTTCGGTGACACTTCCCGTCCATGTCCGGGCTGGGGAGGTGATGTCCGGCAGCTGATCCAGCCGGGCAATCTTGCGGCGCATATCCGCCAGCATCGGCGCAGCACGTACGCAACGAGCAATGGTATCCAGCCTGGCCACCAGCACCGCCCGATCGCTGATGGTTCGGCCGTACTGCTGCGATGCATCGAGACGTTCGGCCTCCAGCCCCTCATAGGTCGATGCAAGTGTGTCGATAGCATCCCTGCGCGACTTCACGTCAACAAGGCGCTTCTTCAGCAGCGCCAGTTCGGTGCCATGCGCCTGCTTCCGATACAGCGCGTCTGCTTCGGCCTCGAGGGCGTTCAACGTATCGCTTGCGTTCCCAAGACCGGCGCTGGCCGTGAAGAGGAGCTTGCCGAGGTCGCCCCGCGACTCCAGGATCGATTTTCCGCCGGCTTCCAGCGTTTCGTCATCGAGTGAAAACATGGTCGTGTAAGCGTCACGCGACAGTCCGGCGAGATGCGCCGTGATCGCCACCTCGATCACCGATTGGCCCGTCGCGTTCAATAGCGAATTAGTACGCTGTTTCGTACGCGTGAACGTGTGCTCGGAGCCGGCCAGTTCCAGCACCCCACCGATGCGCATGGCGCTGTACTCATGCAGGAAGTTGTAGCGGCTCCGTTCCTCGATGCCGAACAGCAAATCTAGATAGGCGGAAAGCGCTGTCGATTTGCCGGCCTCATTCAGGCCAAACACGATATGCAGATCAGGTCCGGATTCCGGTTTGGGTCCGAAGTCGATCGTACCATCGGTGAACTTTCCATAGCGAATGAGGTCAAGGCGCTGCAGCCTCATGACGATCCACCGGACTTAAGGCGGGAAGTCACCAAGTCTGCGCCCTTGGAAAGCACCTGATCGAGGAACCGTTCCAGCCCGGCTTCGTCCTTCCCAGCAAAATCCCGTCCGTCGGCCGGAAGGTCGGCGACCATCCTTTGGACGAACGCCCTCGCCTCGGCGCGGAAGGCATCCGAGGTGGCATCGGCGCGCATGGATTGCTCGAGTTCGAAAATCGGATCAGCAGTATCCTCGGCCGTCTCCGCCCGAGGTGGCGCGAGGTCAAGCTCGAGCTTCTCCACCCACGTATGGCCCAGTTGTTCCGCAGCCTGTTCGGCTTCGGCAAGAAGGAGGTCCTTGTCGCGGATCAGCGCCCACATCAGTGGTGATGTTCCTGTTAGGCCAACGCGGGCCACAGCATGACGCGAGCGGACGGTGGCCCGCATCTCTTCGAGTGCGTAGCGAACACGCGCGTCGGCTTCCGGCCACTCAACTGCTCCGGTAAGGTCGACGCTGACCCGCTCGAACTGCGCAACGCTGGTCAGCCTTTCCTCGACCTCCACCGAACGGTCGTCGCGCACCGTTACTAGGGAAACTGATTTCTCACTGGCCTCGTTAATGTCCCTCCCCTGCGGTATTCCCGGCATCACCACCGTGCTTGCGCCGGAATGGACTTGGCGAAGATGAATGTGGCCAAGCCCCCAATAGTCGAAACCGTGGGCGTGCAGGTCAGCGATGCTGCAGGGCGCGTAAACGTCGTGACCGGGCGATCCGGCCAGACTGGTATGCATGATGCCAATATTGACGGCTCCTTCGCGAGCAGCCGGATATTTGGGCAGCAGGCTGTCCGGCGCCTTAGGGTTCGCAAAGCTCAAACCATGGAAAACGACGTCCACACCGCCGGCTGTCTGCAATACCGACTGAGCACGACCGCCAAAAATGGTCACGGTGTCAGGAAACACCAGCTGTTTGGAAATCCGCGACAGGGCGTCATGATTGCCGCGGATCTTGAAAACCCTGATGCCGGCCTGGTGCAGGCGTGTCATCTGCGCTGCCAGGAACCGCGCCGTCTTCATCGAGGTTTGATCACCATCGTATAAGTCGCCGGCTATTACCAACGCATCCACGCGTTCCTCTAGGCAGAGATCCACTATCGAAACGAATGCCTGGCGGCTGGCGTCGCCCACGAGCCCGGCAAGATCGGGATTACGCATCGCGAGCGAACGCAGCGGCGAGTCGAGATGAATATCGGCCGTGTGTACGAATCGAAATGCCATTCGGCCTCCGCCAGCAAAAGAGGTGTTCCGAGCTTCAACAGAGATTGCAACGAGGGCTCTACAATGCCCGGTCACACTTCAGCTAATGCCTCGCTCGCGGACTCGCCGGCCACCAACAAACCGTCTTGGGGCCGCAGCAAGCCCTTGGCAATCAAATCGGCGACCCCAGCTGAAATCAACTGCCGCAATTGTGCACTTGTGGCTTTGAAGCCCAGCATTCTCGCAACGGTTATTGCGATTTCTTCCTCCGTCGCACCGAGGTTGGATTTCACGACTTCCATGGCGCCTTGGGCGACTTCGTCCTGCGCAATCATTTCGGGCTTGCGCAATCCAGCGGACACGACGCCGCTGCGATCCCTGAGACGAACAGGAGCACCTGGCTTGAAGCAGAAGCTGCCTCGACGGACTACTGCACCACCTCTCTGCGCTATGCCTACCCCTCGCTCGATTGCATCCTGAATCCTGCCACCGGCCCGCTGCAGACCCCACGCGCCCCGAATACGCGAAACTATTTCGTCGACATGGATTGGTGTTTCTATAGCCACCACCTGCTCGACCAGTCCGGCCATGATTCCGCTGGGCGTCTCGTGGAGTTCGAACGATCCCGGTCGGTTTAGTTCGGCCTCTTCGTAGGCTCGATTGGGTATCTCGGATCCCTTTGTGCTTTCGAGACCGATTTCCGTCACGTTGCCTCTGTCGACCGTAACAACCTGCACGGCTACAGCACGATTTCTCTGGACCCCCAATTCGGCCCGCTCATCGAGCTCTTTTCTCGCAGCCTCAATCGCTAATATGGTTCGCTCCAGCTGCTCGCGTGGCCTCTGAAACCAGTCAGCGTTCCAGATGCGATGGATTATCCAACCATGGTCTTCCAGAAGAGACTGCCGTAGCCGGTCTCGATCTCGGGCCGAGCGCGATGAATGATATTCTGCGCCATCACATTCGATGCCAAGAATATAGCGGCCTGGCCTCTCCGGATCAGCAACCGCGAGATCGATGAAGAAGCCTGCAATGCCAACCTGAGCATGAACCTGGTAACCCTTTCCGATCAGCGCGTTGGCTACCTGCTCTTCAAAGATTGAATCCATTTCGCGAACCGTGGACTGGGCAAGCGAAATTCGCCCTGTTCTCGCGTAGTGCAAGAAGAGCTTGAAGGCGAAGATGCCTTTCCCTTTGCCACGCTCCAGGTCGATGTCCTCGTCTGTGATGGACGCGAATACTTCGCAGCTGCGCTTGGCGCGGCTTATGAGGACGTTGAGCCGACGCTCGCCGCCTTCCGCACCAAGAGGGCCGAAACGCATGGCCATGTACCCCTGCGCATTCTTGGCATACCCCACTGAGATCATGATCACGTCGCGCTCATCGCCTTGAACATTTTCAAGGCTCTTGACGAAGAACGGCTCGCTGGGGTGCGCGTGAAAGAACTCCTCCGTATCGGGATTTAGTCGCCGCAGCCCTTCGAGTTCATCCTGGATCGCGCGGCGTTGGCTAACCGAAAATGTTGCAACGCCTAGAGTCTCTCGCGGGTTCACCTTCGCATGACGGATGATCGCTTCGGCTACTGCTCTCGCCTCTACCGGATTGGTTCCTGTGCCACCGGAATCGAAGACCCCCTCTGGCACATGATGAAACCGCAACCCCATGCCTGCCTCTTGAGTATAGGGGCTTGGCACGATGAAAAGCCGGTTCTCGTAGAACTGGCTGTTCGATACGGCGATCAGAGATTGGTGACGGCTACGGTAGTGCCAGCGGAGCATACGCTGCGGCAAGCCGCGGGCCGTGAACAGGCCGAGGATGCTTTCTATGTCGGCGACCTGCGCGCCCTCACCCTCGTCATCTTCAGACTGCGAGCCTGTCACCTTCGCGAAGAATGTCGTGGGTGGCAGTTGGCGTTCGTCGCCAACAACGACCACCTGATTGGCCCTGGCGATCGAGCCAAGCGCGTCCACAGGCTGTATCTGAGACGCCTCGTCCATCACAAGAAGATCGAAGGACATCCTGCCGGGCGACAGGAATTGGGCCACCGAAAGCGGGCTCATCATGAACACTGGCTTGAGTGCCTGGATGGCAGGCCCTGCCTTCTGCATCAACTGCCGGATAGGCATGTGGCCCCGTCTGCGCGCCATCTCAGAACGAAGCAGTCCGACTGGTCCAGCTCCGCCGTCTCTTGAAGGAATTTTTCGGTGATGAGCCGTCACAACTTCGATGGCACCGGACTTGATCCTCTGTCGGTCCAGATCGGCGAAGTCACGTACAGCCCTGGAATGCAGTTCCCCGTCGAACCTTGCCAGCTCCGGCTCATCGGTCGCCATCGCTAGAAACATGCGTTCGTAGTAGGCCATATCGAAGACTGATCGCGCCGATCCTGTTGTAATCTGGCCGTCGGCCAGGCCGTCTATCAACTGTCCCAGTCCAGCCTTTCGGGCTGTTTCGGATCGCTCTCCATAGGCAACCCATTTCGAGAGCTGTTCCTGATGATCGAGCCACCCCTCCAGTCGAGAAACAACCTCGACTATCGCGACGTCTGGAAAATCGTCTACTCCAAACAAGGAGGGAGCATCGGCTTTCAAATCCCCTGCAAGCGCCTTCAATTCCCGCGCTGCCGCTTGGGCCGCTTCACGCGCTGAACGCGCCAAGTTTGCGATCTCTTTTCTTTCAGGCAACCGCGCAGCCAAATGCCGGATTGAGCCATTTTCTCTCAGCCAAAGTTCGGCTTGCGCGAGCGCGGCCCAATCGGATCCTCGACCGAGCCACGACGAGCCGAATGCGAACTTGCCAAGGCTTTCCCCGTCCTCGATCTCTTGATCAAGCGCTTGTAGTCTGCCTAGTCGGCGCAGTATCTCCACCCGCTCACTGATCAGATCTGGAACGTCAGTCAGCACCTGTCGTGACGCGTCATCGGCTTGAGATACAGTCTTTGCCTTCGCTTCCATCAGTTGCAGCGAGGCCCGCTCGGCGGAAGCCACGTCACCTTGCATGGATGACGCAAGGTGGCCTAAATCGTTCCAAAACCCCTCGATAATCGGCTGACCGATGTCGATCACCTTACGAACTCGCACCGCACGCGCGCCCGCTTCAGAGCGCTCCGCCATCCGCCCGGCTATAATTCGCGGTTCCGAGCCAAGTCCCCTCAGCGTGCGCATCCACTCCACTAAGGCCTGGAGTGGTGCCGAAGACGATCTCTCACCGCGCCAATCGGCTCCGAAGGCGGAACGGCCAAAGGCGTCGCCTTCGCGCACTTTTGCTGCGGCCGCTTGGCCCTTCATTAGAATGTCGAGGAGACCCACTATCTCCGCCGCAGGCGCGCTAGGGGCCAGCAAAATAGCCCGCACAAGTGCAGTGGCACGACGGTAGTCGCCATTCAATGCTTTCAATATTCCCGTGTGCTCGGCGAGCGCTTGCCGCGCCGCGGCTACGTTGGTACTCCACGCGGCATCAACAACTTTGCCCTGAAGCTCGGCTCTAGCAGTCTCTAGCGTTGCTACGCTGTCGGCAAGGTCACCAGCCTGTTCCAGCCCGGAGTCCCAAACTGTGGCTGCGAATGCCTCAGGGCTCGCATCGGGGGCTGCCGCAACTCTCTCGCCGGTCATCACTAACCTGAGGAGTCCTGCAAGCGTGTCCGGTAAAACCGTAGACCCCAGTTCTTGATTTAGCCGCTCAGCTTCTTCTCTTAAGCGTGGGAGCAACACGGTTAGCTGGCGCGCACGAACGAAACCATCTTTCGGAAAGTCTGAAGGAAGCTTAGCAAGCTCTGTCTCGAGACCTTCAATTGGCGTGTCGATAGCCGTCGCCACCAACTGCTCCGACAGTTCCTCGGATTTGCGGTTGAAATCTGTTCCTGTCCAGAGAAGCGATGCAATGTCCTTTGGACGCTCATCCCAAACCGGCGAGACTAGCGCCTCGGCAGGAAGTCCAGGTGCGGACGCGAGAAGCTCAGCGCGATCTTCTACCTCGCCGCTGTCGCTGAGGATTTGCGGAGGCTTCGCCTCGATCCGCTCAGCAATATCGGCCAGTTTGGCGTGCAGAGCCTTTGCTTGATCCAGCGACGACGCAATGCGTGGGACGAGCCTCTCAATGGTCGTTGGTAGAACGACATCCAGGCCAACTCCCCGCCATGGGTGGTGGATCGGCAAGCCGATCTCGTTGATCCGCTGAGACACGTCATCGAGAAGTTTGCGACGTTGCGAGACACCGTCATTCGTCCAAGCGGTGGCATCCTCAAGTTCAATATCAACTGGCTTTTGCCCGTTCTGCCTTAGTCGGGTTAGCTGGCCAAGAACCTGGTATGGAGTGAGTTCGGACGTTCCAAATGGAACATGCATCCTTGTAGCATGTGCATTGAGTTTATCCCTAGCCTCCAGCAGGCGTTCAGTAAGGGAAGAAGCAAGCTGTCCGCGAGGCGATCCGAGTTGCCAGGTGCGCCGCAACTCATCCAGCATCATGCGCTTGTTTGCCTTGTTGCTATGGAGCTCAAGGCAGGCGTCCCCCACCCCCGCAGTGTCAAGCCGTCGCTTCACGACCTCAAGTGCGGCCATTTTTTCCGCAACGAACAGCACGGTCTTTCCATCGGCAACGGCCGACCCGATAATGTTTGCGATCGTCTGCGATTTTCCTGTCCCGGGAGGACCTTGGATAACGAGGTCGCGACCCTTTCTTGCATCATGGATCGCCAGCGTCTGAGAACTGTCACTGTCGACGATATGCAACATTTCGGCAGGCGCGATATGCGGATCAATCGCAATGTCGTCCGACATCAGCGGTTCGCGTGTTTCGAAACCATCTGAAAGAAGCGAGCGGATCTTCGGTTGTTCGATAATCTTTGCGCCATCCGGCCAGAGATCCGGATCCAGGTCACGGTACATCAAGAACTTAGCGAACGAGAAGAAGCCGAGCACCATATCATCGGCAAGCACCTGCCAACCCTCTTTGGTCGACACTGCTTCGGCAACGGCATCGAGATAGGCCGAGACGTCGAAGTCGTCTCCTACTTCAAAACGCGGCAGGGCGAGCTTGTGAATGCGGTCGAGATAGAGTTCCAAGGAGAGGTTTGCGGTAAGATCTTCCGTACGAGCTCGCAGCCGAAACTTTTCTCCAGCGGCCCCTCGCTCCAGCCGTACCGGGACCAAAATGAGAGGAGCCTGACGGATGTTTTCTTTGTTGCTCGGGTCAATCCACTTCAGCATGCCAAGGGCCAGAAAAAGGATATTGACGCCCTGCTCTTCCTCAAGTGTGCGGGCATCGTGGTAGAGATCAAGGAGCCGGCGCTGCAGCCCCGTTGGGGTCATCCTCGTCTGAAGCTTGGTGTCAGAATGTCGCGCAGATACCCCTCTATCGTCGAATCCTTCGTCCTCAGGCTGAGCAAGAGCAACGGGGGAATAGTCGATTTCCTCGTCTGGAGGGCTGCTTTCAACCTGGCCTGCCTTCGGCCGATCCGGCTTGCCGGCCAGGAAGGTAAAAGCCTTTCCTTCGCTCACCAGCAATCGATAGATCTCAGACGACCTCTCGTCGACAATATCGATCGTCTTCGCGCTCTTTGAAAACCGTGGCACATTCAAAAGTCGGTTGCGAGCAGAAAGGTCGAGCAATTCCATCCTGGCTCGCTCGAGCTTTTCCTTTAAAGGCAGATCGCTTTGGAAGACCGATTTTTCAACTTCCGACACTCACACCCCCCTGATAGGCTGGACACATAGAGCCTAGACAGGGGCTGTCCGCAACATAAAATGCTGGTTTTTCAACCTCGAATGGCAACCACCAACACTTCAATCGTTTAGTATTGTGAGCACTGCGGCTTGGTGGAAAAATTGCGGATGTTTGTTTAATGTTCCGGACACTTCGCATCCCCACCTTGATCTCGAGGTTCCCTTTCGGACAAAATGCCATCATACGTGTGGACGAGGTGTTGGCAGCTCTGGCATCCGCCTCGCCGGCCACGACCAACTGGCGCACAAGCCGACTTCTTTTTGAATCTGCCTCCTAATTTCATTCCAAGAAAACTTGTAGGCTCCAGCGCGGAAAGATGCTCGTGTTTACGGAAAAGGTAACTACAAAGTCGTGACTTCGGGCTGATCTGCGAAGGCACCATGGTGTTCAAAGCGCCGAACTACAAGGCAAACCAGCGCCAGCGAAAAAGGCGCCTATGAATGGTGCAGAGGCACGTTACAAATCATGCAGCTTGCGTTTCGCAAAGGATCGGAAATTGAATAACAATCGCTATTCTCATCGTCGCCGCGCGCGACCAAGGCGCGGCGCGGAACCAATCGTCCGCAGACGTTTCTCTCCAGATGTGCGCTTGCCTCTGATCGTGGTGATCGTGGTGGCCTTGGCTGCTTACGCGACCCACTATTTTACAGGCTCGGGTGACCAGTTACGTGGTCTCGATATAGCAAACTCGGCCGGGTCGAGACGGGGGCCGATTGTAGGCATAGCATCGGTGATTGATGGAGACACGATAGAGATCCACGGGCAGCGCGTCCGCTTCAACGGCATCGATGCACCCGAAAGCCGCCAATACTGCAATGACGCTAGCGCACATCAATACCCCTGCGGGCGCCGGGCGGCCGAAGCATTGGCGAATTTCCTTGCGGCTTCGCAGCCTGTCCAATGCACATTTGTTTCATGGGATCGGTACCGTCGCTTCGTCGGCGATTGTCGGCGCGCGGACGGTGTCAGCGTCGCGTCCTGGATGGTCGAACATGGCCAAGCCTTGGACTGGCCCCGCTATAGCCACGGCGCCTATGCGCAACAGCAAACTAATGCTGAAACCGCAAAGGTTGGAATCTGGATTGGGACGTTTGACAACCCTTGGGATTGGCGCGAACAACATGCCGAAGCTGCGAGCCCAACCAAAAGCCCCTTTGGGCTTGTCAGCCGTCGCCAAGTAGCACAGAGCTACTCATGCCAACCTCGCCGCTTGTGCACGCAGATTTCTTCTTGCGAAGAAGCACGTTGGTATCTCGCCAACTGCTCATGGGGGAGCAAGTTGGATCGAGATAGCGACGGGATTCCGTGCGAACGCGTTTGCTGACCTGGGCTCACGCTTTGAGCCCATCCCCAACCATCACTCCCTAGTGTGCGGATTTCGCGTTATGAATTGGCGGTCGGAGCTTCGATGCAATTGCGCGAGTGCCGATAGAGCCTGGCAAAAGGGCTGGCTGACGTTTGTCTTGGAAAATTCCACCAGCTCGTTAAGTCCGGACGGGCTAGAAAACCGCAACGCTTCGTAGCGGCATACAGGGATCTGCCGATTGTCTTTGAAGCGCTTGTCAGGCCCGCCGTTTTTGTTTGGGTGAGCCCAGGTGTAGCTCACGATCTCCGCATCAGATGGAACTTTGCCGGTCTCGATAAAATTACTCGGGGCGAATTGGGTCTGCAGATCGGCATATCCGACTGCACCGTATCGGTTTCCGTCCTTCACCAGCACTAGGTCAGGCATGAAGAAGAGCACCTGCCGACCCACATGGATTGAAGGAGGAGTAACGTTGCTGCGTACAACCTTCGGCAAGGAGCTTGTAAGTGTCGTGGGCTTTTTGTCGACCAGCATGCTGGCCCCGGCATTTCGCTTCCAAGCAGTCAGATCCTCTATCTTGCCGTCGGCAGCGACATGCCATCTCCCTGCGCAGCCGGTGAGAGTTTCGAACGCGCCGACAAGTCGCCCGTAGGCGGCCTCCGCGTCTTTTTCCAGATCGTAATAGAGCACGCTCACCCGGCGGTAACTGTCAAACCATTTGCCAATGAGCATACCCGGCACAAAGGCACCGATGCCCAGCACCGGTGCGGCACCTCCGAGCTTGGTCCCCGCAAGGAAACCTGCAATCCCGAACAAAACCGCGAGTGCTACGGACAGCCGCGTCTGCGATTGCCTGGCATTGATTTCATCGAGCACATTGGCGAATGTCTCGTCACGCATTTCCACCACATCGCGGGACTCGATTTCTCTCATCACGACGCCGTCAGAGACGTATTCCGGGCGCGAGGATTGTGGACGGGGTTGCGGCGCAGATGGGGTCTGAGAGAGCTGGACTACCTTCTTCGCGCTGGCCTTGCCTAAAGTGCCACGATAGTAGAGCCCACCCACGCCGGCGTGGATGTAGTGACCTCTTGGCCCAGTGCCGATGCGGAGGCCCTTCACGCCAACGGAAGCGCCAACCCCACCGGACGAAAAGTTAAAGCGGAATGGTCCCGCACTGATCGATTTTCGAACGTAAAACCCCATAGCCCAATCCCCCCAACTCAACTGCCGTACCGGCTAAGGCGCCAGTCTCTCGTCCCCATTCATGGCTTGGCGCCACCAACCGGCGCCAATTTTGATCGCTGCCTCACCCTAATCTCGATGCGCCTTCGAGCCCGTACATCGCCAATCTGCGCTCCGTCGGTGAGATGATCGCCGGGCAGGATGAGCTGACCACCAGACATCGGCAAAATCGTAAACCCCTTTAATGCGGGCATGTCACTGAGCACACTTGTAACTGAAATCGCGCGGGCCAGCCCAAGACCGGCATTGTCGGCGGGATGGAGTGAGCCGATTTCCACTTTCCCTGACAGGACCGGTTGGAGCCCCTTGTCCATGTTGGAGGATTCGCCCGCCATTGCCTGTTCGTCCGTGTGTCCAATTACCTCAATCACGTCGACACCGTACGAGGTCGCAGTCCCGGCGATGGTCTTCGCAAGATCGCGCAACTTTGTTTTGAAGGCATTCGAAAGCTCTGCGCTTCCGGTATCGAAATTATAGCCATCCAGTTCGCTGAGACTGATGATCGGCGGCCAATCGTGAGGTTTTGCTGCTTGCGTCGGCTCTGCAGCCTCCTTGAGCACATCAGCCAGATCCTGCAGCCCTTTGTCGGTGCCGGTGTAACCAAATTCTCTCAAGACCTTCGCCGCATCTATCATGGCCTTGGTCTGATCAACGCTTATGTCGTTGTCCGCAAGGACTTTCGCGACAGGGGCATTTCGCACGACCTCCTCCAGAGAAATACCTGCTTCCTTGACCGACTTAACAGCATCCTTGGCCAGGACCAGCTCGCGCCATTGTTCGTCGGGAACGGTTCCTCCCCTCGTGGGCTGAAACACCGCTTTTATCTGAGCCAGAAGCCGCTTGTTCTCGGCTTCGAGCCTCTGCACGTTTTCCTTGTTTGATTGAGTGGCTCGCAGTGCCTCATCGGTCTCTTTCTGCTTTTTCGTGATGATAGCACCGGCTGCTAGCAACAGGCAGAACACCAAAAGCAGCATCGTCTCGGCCATGGTCAGGCCCAGTATCAAACCGCGGCCAAAACCCTTGCGCTCGAAGGCGACCGAAGTCCCGCCAGCGTCACTCACCTGCCCCACCAACTGGTTCGCTTAGGCGGTTCCGTTCGTTCGGCGGGAGGCTCGCTTCCCAGAGTTTGGAAAGCGTCTGGTTGGGGCTCACGCTCGACCCGAATTGGTGCGCTCTCGACGGTGTCATTTGCGGCCAGATCTGCCAGTGGCTGTTCAATCGCGACAGGAGCGTTGAGAGGGGGAACAGGCCTCGGCGCGTGAAGGGTTCTTCCTGCCAAGGTTGCGACAAGGTCTCCGGTGTCCTTGCTTTGCTTTTGCACCACTGCGGCAAGCGCCTGGGTCAAGCGTTGTTGCGCTTGGACGCTCTCCGCTGTTTGCTCTGCGGCTGCCACAGCCTTTTCCACACCTGCGGCCACTTTAGCCACAGCATCAACGATGCCCGCCATGCGGGCTTGCTGTTCCTGCGAAGCCGTCTCTGTTTTGACAGCATACTGAGCGACCGCGCTGCCAAGAAGTTTCACCATCGGCGCCAGATCGTTCTTAAGGACCTCATCAGGGACGACAACCTTCTCCAACTTGGTGGCTACGCTTTCGGCCTGTTCACCCAGTCTGCCAACTGAAGAGGACATTGAGCTGTTGGCTTTGTCGAGCAGATCGGCTGCCGCCTCGACGCGCTGTGCGATCGACGAGAACTGACTTTCGATCTGCCCAAAATTGTGGCTCAAAGCATTGCTGAGCTTTCCCGAGGCCTCTTGAACTGGTCTGATCGATTCCATCGCGATTTTATCCAGGGCCGATCTTATGTGCTCTCCGTTCCGCTCCGCTTGAACGGCGATTTCGGCAAAACCCTCCTCCAACATCTGATTGCTTACGCGGCGAAAGTCAGCGAATTCCCTGGTTACACTTTCCATCTCGGCTCTTACACGCCGCGTCATATCCGCGAGTTCGTGCCTGACGGTCCGTTCGATGTCGGCAGGATCGCGGCGCATCTGATTGTAAAAGATCCGCAAAGCAATTCCCGTGATCGTCGACGTCACCGCGATACCAAAGTTCCTCACGATTGTGTCGGTGGATCCTTCGGAACCAAACTGAAACAGCGATACGCCGAGACTCGTCAACGTAAACAGGAAACCCATGTAGTAGAGATTGTCGCCTGTTTGCTCATCGTGGAGCCGTAGCTTGCCGGTGAAGACGGACGCGGCAAGATAGATGAGCATCAGGCACACCGGTGCGCTCGCCGCCATTATAGGGTCTACGCCCGACAGCTTGGCTATTGCGATGAACACGCAGCCACCCAGGGTTAGCGTCGCAAAGACGAAAAGGGGCAGGCTCGGATGTCCTAAGAACGACTCCCCTCGCTTCTTGGCCATTAGTTTAACCCCTCCAACCCTACCAGCTTCTCAAAATCACCATGATGGCTTTGAACCCACCGGGTCCAGAACTCTGCATGTTCGAAAGAGCCAAATGGCTTCTTCGCCCTATCGACGTAGAGTATCGTAAACCCGACGCCATCGAGCGATGTCCCGTAAGTCCTGTCAGCCGCGCTATCAAGGTACTTCTGATAATCGAGACCCGAACGATATTGTGAGTACAGCGCCGTATGTTCGATCATATCTGACGCGACTATTATTCGCTTAGCGGTCTTCTCTTTCGCCAAACTGCTATCGAATAGCGACAGTTTGATTTTCTGAATTCCGGCCATGATCGGAGATTGGCTCGCGGATTCTCCATTGGGAATCTGGTCGGGAAGGTTCGTCAAAGGGTCCTCGAACGCATCTTCCCATTTCTTCTGCCGCCGAGACGGATTGTTCGTCCAGCTGTCGACCGTCGAGCCGTCGCCCGGATTGCATCCATCAAACATCACAGTCAGGTCGCCGGGCCTCGCGCCCAGCGTCAATATCTTGAGATAGCCGCCAGGCTCGACGCGCCCAATGGTCTTGCGGAATTCATTCTTCAGATCCGCCATGGTTATCGGCGAAATCGGGTCGGTGGCGTCGATCAAGACCGCTGTCAGGCTCACAGGTCCGTTCAGTGGGCAATTCGTGCTGATGTCGATTTGGTCCTTCCCGGATCTCGACCACATCCAAACAAAACCGGCCAGCATCACAGCCGACAGCACGGCCAATCCGGCTGCTGCGACAATTGTGCCGCCACTGCCTTTCTTTCTTCTGCGACCCCGCCTAGCCATTCACGCTATCCGGATGAAGCTTGTCGAGATCTCGGTACTGTTCGATCCCGCGCTCGCATTCCAGCCCGATGAGCCGCACTTGAGCGTTGAGTTCTTCCTGCGCGTCACGAATTGAGGCGCCCAGGTCCTTCTCGCTCCATTCATCGTCGGACGATATCAGGGGTTTTATGCGCTCAAGTTTGTAGGGTGTGGCAAAATGTTTTGGCGCTGGCTCTGTGCGGGCCTGGAAATTGGCCTCCCTGTACTTTGAGAGAAGCTGGTTGCAGGCTCGCTCCAGCTGGTCTTGATGCTGCACAAAGAGCGTCAGCAGCCTCGACCGATGGTCGATGATCGCTCGATGCTCCCTGCGTCTGCTCCCCAGCCGCTTGACGATGTCCTCCACCTTCTCGTTGTGCTCATCGCGCACCTCTTGCAGAGCCTCGATGAGCTCGCTCTTGCGCTCGATGTAGTCTTCCCGGCGAGCCACCAATCTGTTTTCGACACCCGCATAGCCCGGGTATGGGTCGAGAACGAACCAGCCGTCGATAAACGCAAAGATCGAAAACATGAGACCAATGCCGAACAGAAGCCAGGATTTCACGTCCATAAGGCCAGCCGGATTGGCGAGCATGCTGCGCACGACCTCGACGCCGGCTCCGTCCACAAAGGACCCGCTAACCTCGCGGTAATGCGCAAGCGCTAGGTTTATGGTCAATGCCAAGCCGATATAGGCCACTATCGACAGCGCGCCGATCAACTTCACAAAAAGCGATCTGTGAGTCACCAGGCGTGCACAGAATATTGCGAACAGCAGAGCGGCGCCGATGTTCAAAAACGAGAAAGCGGCGGCTTCGAGGAGCCCGCCAAAGAATCCCTGTTCATTTCCCTTTGCGAGGAAATTTCCGTTCATCGCCGTTTCAATGAGGAACAGGAAGATTAGCAGGGACACTCGGAAAACATGGGCCGCTCCGTGTTGAACCCTCACAGCCCGGACAAGCCCGTGCTTCTGTTTGAACCAGTCGTGTTCTTTCTCCGCATCGTTGAGCGATTTGCGCAATCCGTGAAGTTCGTCCAGGCCCACCGCGATCGAGGCCTTGAAATCGGAAACACTGGCGGCGTTCGCCTGACGGATCAGACCAAACTGCTCTTCAAAGTCGAGGCCAGCCAATCGGCCGGAGAGTAGCTGTAGGCTGTCTTCGAGTGTGTGATGTGCGGCCTTCTTTTCGTCCTCGACCCTCTCGATAACTGTGTGCTCTATATCGTCGAAATTCTTGGCCGTTTTCGGGGGCTGGTTAGCCTCGCCTCGCTGCGTTCCACGACCTTCAAGATCCATTTCGCGATCAATTTTTGCGACATCCAAGCTATTGAACAATTGGGTGCTGGCGCGGAAATCGTGATTTGCCTCTAGTAGAGACTCCCGCAGTTTATTTAGCTTTTCGAATTTTATTCCCACAGCACCGCACCCATTTTTGTACCTCTGCCCGCACAAATGGCTTCTATGCACAGTAGAAGCAAAGGGCAACTGCGTCTTCGCAACTTTGCGGTCCACTGCTCACGAGACGATCGTCTGATGTAAAAATGACAACGATAGCTGCCGTGGCAAGCGGACTTGGGCCAATGAATAGGCCAGGCAGCATACTCTTCTCCGCCGGGCTTTGTGGCGAAGGAACTGAAGATCACGCCAATGAGCTGCTAAAAATCGACTCCAGAGGCGTTCGCGCAGTAGCAGAAGCGCGCGCCCTCGGCGCGCACCACGCCACCAAAGTAAGCGCCGTCAATCTCGACCTCGCCTTCAAGGGTTTCGTTCTTGGTTTCAGCCGACAGGCTTCGCGCAGCTTGTGAGCCAGCACAAAGGCGGTCTTGTACTGCACGTCCAGATCGCGAGAGAACTGGACCGCCGACATGCCCTTCGCGCCGTTAACAAACAGGCAGATCGCGGCGAGCAGATCGACAAACGACAGCTTGCGCCAAGGCGAAGATCGTGCCGCTCGTAACCGAGAACTGCGCCCCCGCAAGCGGCGCACTTGAACTTGCGACGGGTCGGAATGTCGTAATGATCCAGGCACCCGCATTTCCGGCAAACAGGCTCGCCTTGAGTCGAAGCCTTGAACGCGTCGTAAGCCTTTTCCTCGCCACCCTTGTAAATCTCTTTCAGAGAAAGGGAGCGGCTTTCGGCGGAAAGGAGGAAGTGTTGGGCCATTGTCATCATATCCGGTTATATGCGGGGCTTGTATCGCCAAATACAGGGGCCTGTACCACCGACTGTGATGATATTTTTTGAGGCGAGGCTATGGCAGGCAAGGACGACCCGCAGACCGTCGAATACGAGATGAAAGCCAAGAACCTTTTGAAGTCAGAGTTGAAGCGGAAGGGCGTTACCTATGCCCAACTCGCCGAAAAATTGGCGACTATGGACATTCACGAAACCGAGCGTAATTTGAACAACAAAATAAGCCGGGGGGGCTTTAGCGCTGCGTTCTTACTGCAATGCTGAGACGCTATCGGGGCATCCTCATTGCGGCTTTCGGAGTAGTTTTACTCGGGGCGGCTTTACCGCCAGACGAGCGCAAGAGCACTCCAGCCCCAACATTCCGAACAGCATCAAGAGACCATAGGCAACCCTGTTGCGGCGAGCCCTCCGCCAGTCCAACAGGCAAATGAACCCCCAAGTTACACTAACCCATGCCAAGCAGGTCACGATGATCGCAGTTCCGATCTGTGTGCCCAGTGGAAGGCTGCCGACGCTGCCCAACAGTCGGCGAACTGGACCACCATTGGCGCTATCGTGGGTGCTTTCACGCTCGCCGCTGCTATGGCCGCTGCTTACTACGCCAAAGAGGCTGCTAGGCACACCCAGCGCAGCGCCGACATTGCCGAAAAGGCGTTTGCTCGATATCGAGCGCCCGTATTTGTTCGTCACCGCCACCAAACCGTTGGTGGGGGTGACGCACGATTGGGCTGACAAGCCCGACAACAAAAGACCAATTCCGGAAGCGGCATACTCGATCAAGAATTTCGGACGCACTCCTGCCATCATAAACGAGATTCGGGCGAGCCTCCGGCTTTGCAACTTGCCGCCAACTCCGCATTACCATCCCGGAGAAATCAATGACGTTGAACGGGTGCTCGGGGCAGACGATGCTCTTAGCCCTGCAGCTTTTGATCGCGGCGGCCCTATCACAAACAATGTGCTGAATGAGCTTTTCCTGTCCGATACTCACATAGGGGCGGGTTCCCTTCCATATGTATCTGTATGGCGAGATCACTTATACGAGCGTCAACGGGATCACCGACCAATTCGGATTTATCTACCGCTACTCGCCTCCCGGCAATACGTTCCATTTGCAGGACATTCCCGGCTACACTACCGCCGCCGTGACGTGAAGAAACATAAGCAAAACGATGACTTATCGGCCTTAGACTTGCTCCGAAGCGTAAAAGCGGCCTCGGGCGGTTGCAAGATCGCTACAATGTTTATTTTTGATATCCGCTCGGTAAGGCGCTTTTCGCTTAAGCAACTAGGCGTTCTCACATTTTTTGTTCAAGAACAAGGCGTTACACAACTTGCCTACGAGGCGAAAGCGCCTTAACTGTCAACGTTTACATACGCGAAAGTGCCTAAACATCCTGGCTGCTGCGGATGGAAAAACGCTGACTGTAAAAGCCCGCCAACCTTTCGGCGGGCGGGCTTCCACTGCCGGAACTGGAGAGTGTCATGTCGACAGCCCCGACAGGTCGGAAAGGGGTCGCTGGTTAGCGGCGCGAGATCAGCAGGCAGAGCCGGCGCAGGTCACGATCATAGGTGTCTTCGTTGCTAAGCACTTCGACGCAGCGCTTCTTCATCCGAGTGACCTGGGCGTTCGACATATCGCCGACAACGCTAGCCAGATTCGGGTTGCTCGAAGCGGTCGGGTTGCTGGGGTTGGCGGCTGGATTGGTTCCAACGCCGACATTTACGTCGGTACCAACCCCGGTGACGACACCGACATTGGCGCTGCCAGTGCCGATGGAAGCAGTCGCTCCGCCAGTGTCGCCGACGGAGGCTGCGGCATTTGCCCCAGAACCGCCTAGGGATACGCTAGCCGTAGCGCCGCTGTTGCCGCCCACATTAGCGCTGGCGCCTCCGCTGCCGACGGATACCCCGCCGACGCCTCCGACATTAATTCCAGCTGCAGTCGCTGGCATGCAAAGAATTGCGAGAACAGATCCGGCAGTCAGACTGCCCAAAAGAATTTCAAAAATTCTTGCCATAGTACGCCTCCTTGTTGCCCTGCAAAGGATGGGACATTTTTGGGATCTACGGACCCGATAGTGACGCACTAGAGTTTAAAAACAAGCTAACGACCCGCGAAAGATGCGTTCTTGGATCATTACTTGGCAATTCTCAGGAGTCAGATATAATAAAATTTTACTTTGGCTCCTACGTGATTTTTCCATTTGTCAGATAATATCATTCCCTAAGCACCCCAGGTGCGGGTGCAACAAGGTTCAGGGATCGACCGTCCGGCGATCAGTAAGCGGCTACTACCGCCGATCGGACATACAACGCTATATTAGCACCTTTTGACGAACCCGACCGGCGGGCAGAGCCAGAATCCCGTCTGCGCAAAACCTGCAAAATCGCTTCCGATGCTCGCCATTGACTAGCACGGAGGAAGTCCTGAGCGCCAAACACGGTGACCATCAACCTACGGCCGCTGGTAACTGTCGACGTCGAGCATTTCGCGTGGTTGAAAGCTATGTGGCGCCGAAGCGGAAGAAACACTGCAGACCCCGTTTCCTAAAATCGTATCAGGGCATTAGCAGTGACGCCGAGCGGCCGCCGACCTATCGATTAACTCGGTCCGGAGCCAGAGCGTTATAAAGGAGCAAACACGCCAGAAGTGAGATGACGCTGCCTAGCAGTTGGTCTGCCGTCAGGCCGGAAAAATAAACGAGATCGAACGCCAGTACAGCCATCGCTCTAGCCACTCATGAATTGGAAAACCTAACGAGCTGGTCACCAAGTCCGGCCTGCTCAAGATCGCGCAACGTGTCCTTCAACTCCTTGCGCTTGTAGCGATTGATGATGCCGGCTTAGGTTGTGGCGGCATCTAACAAACATTCGACTCGCGCCTGCCATGACGACGACCCGCCGAAGCGAGCATCGCGAGCGCACAGTATTCAAATCCCCCAAGGCCTCCGTCGAGATTTGACAACAGACATATGGCGTGGCGCGAGCTCTGACGCTGTACGACTGACGCAAGCGGCTCTCAATCCTGGGCGTTGTCCTTGGTCCGTGTGAGCCGGCTTTCGCCTTCCTCCGGGCCGAAGCAGCTTTCGAAATCATTACAGTCCCGGCAACTGGGGGAGCTGCACAGCGAAAAACCTTCGGCCTCGCAGAGCTTTCGGTAAAAGTATTTTTTCCATTTCATGTTTTGGGTGTTGCCGGCCGCCAGCGTCGGAAAATGCGAGGCGAGCAGGCGGCCGAGGTCGCTTCGACTAAAGAGGCCAAGGTCTTGCCAGAGGTGGTCATTGCGCATGGCACGCCGGGCGATGATCTTGGCGAAGCGGGCGCCTGCCTTGTCGTCGGGCCGGGCATGCGCCAGCAGCAGTCCGCGCAGAAGTTCTTCTTCCAGATCCGGCTCGGGCTCGCTCCCCTCTTCCAAGGCAAACGCGTTGATCGGAAAAGCAGGGAAACAGCGGACCAGGACATCGCGCAACTCGGCGCGCGAAAGTCCGGTTGCCTCCGTCGCCGTCGCCTCGCCGGCCTCGATCTCCTCGAGCGCACGTGAAAGCACACAGGCAAGCACATGCTGGTCGAACCTCCTCTCCAGCTGCGGCCATTGGCCGGTGCTGAGCCGGGCATAATGTTGGGCAAATATGGTGCGTTCTCCTGCTATGGTCCTATCAAATCATGCACAGACCCGGCCTGCCGCAACATGGGTCGGGCAGTTCTTCGGTGTGGCACTCCGGTCGCCTCGCGTCGAGTAGTCCGGCAATTCTCGTCTGGTCCATCGGCTCTGACGCAAATTGTGTGATTGGAAGAGTTGTTCGCGAACCCCTGCCCTGCCGTTTGCGCCTCACGGGGAACACTGGCGCCGGAAATGCCCCTGCAGAGTTGGACGTGAACCGTGCGGGACAGAGGTCGCGTGCTGAGTGCGGCCACATGGTTCAAGCCGCCAGACTCACGGTTGAATGAGGCCGATTCAAAACGCGCAGCGGGTGAGTTCCAGCGCACGTTCAGGACAGGATCGCGCGCCTCGGGATGCAGGCAGCTCCTCCCCTTCCGCAACTTCAATGTCACCAGGCAGGATGTAACCCTCGTCATCAAGCTTGAAGATGTCCGGCGCTTGCGCCGCGCATCGCGCGTGACCCTGGCATTTGGCATTTTGGACGATGATGCGCATGGCGCTGCCTCCATTGTCGGTGCCCCGGCTCGGGGCGCGGCCTAAGACCAGTCCAGGATCAAATTTTCGATCCCGAACACATGGCCGCCAGAGGTTATGGGTGCCGTACCCCTCTTGATCCTGAAAGCCGGGATGCGCGCCAGCCACTCCTCCAGGCCAATGACAATCTCCCGCCGGGCAAGGTGTGAGCCAAGGCAACGGTGGGGACCATAGCCAAACGCTGCGTGGCGGTTGTCCTCCCGCTCCAAATCAATCGTGTTGGGGCATTCGAATTCCGCCGGGTCACGATTGGCAATCATCGTGGCGCAGGAAACATAGTCCCCCTTCCGGATCGGCGCGCCTTCGAAGTCGATATCTTTTGTGGCCACCCGGATCAACTGAATGGGCGGATAGGCCCGCAGCAATTCTTCGGTTGCGAGCGGGATGCGGTCCGGTTCGCTCCGCAGCAATTGCTGATCTTTGAGGTTGCGCGCGAGGTACGCCAAGTCAAAGCCTATAGCTGCTGCGACCGTGTCGAGCCCAGCGACGAAGACAAGCACGCCGATGCCGCGGACTTGGGTGTCCGTCAGCCGGCGGCCCTCGACCTGTGCCTGCACGATAAAGGTCATGAAATCGTCAACCGCCTCGTCGCGGCGCATGGCTGCAAGTTCGTCGATGAATGCCACGATCGTCCGGGCAGCCACAGGTCGTTCCCTATCGTCGCCGTGGAGCAGATCTTTCCCCCAGCCGACGAATGTATCGAGTCGGTCATCAGGCAACCCCAGAAAGCGAAGAAAGGTGCTCACCGCGAAAGGAAAGGCAAAATCCTTCATCACGTCGCAGCTTGTGTTCGACGCGGCGATCCTTTCGATCAGCTCGACCGCCCGCTCGCGGACAGCCGGTTCCAAAGCCAACACCCGCTTTGGCGAAAGCAGCGGATTGAGCAGTGAGCGAAAGACGCCATGGGCCGGTGGATCGAGCTCAAGCGGGATCGTCGGCCAGTTTTCACCCAGTATGGAGGAGAAGATGCTGCGATGGCTGGAAAAAGTCTCTGCGTCCTGCAGCACCTTCCGCTGGTCCGCGGCACGGGTGATGACCCAGGTACCCCGGCCATCTTGCGTGTTGTAGCGGGAGTAAAAGATCGGAGGCCCGTCATGTACGCAAGCGACAGCTGCGTGTGGATCCCCGTTGGGTGTTGGTGGCATCCCTGGCGATGTAAACAGGCTGAAGTCCCTCACCATTTCGGGCGGGACATGATCTGGAACGGGGTTGGTCGCCATTTTGTTTTCTCTACATTGGCGTTCATGGCTCGATTGAGATTGCACCGCTGTTCATAAAGTCGATTTCCAGCATGGGCACGTCTCTCGTCGGGCGCCTTCTAGATTCTGTCGCCTGATACAGCCCACCTGCACCAGCGCGGATGAGATGGGTTGCGAAGTCGATCAGAAGGGGCATCTCCGCCGCGCTCCGGTCATGAAGCAAAGCCGCCGCTTATCCCCGTTAGGGTTGAGAGACTGGTCAATCACCTCTGCCCTGCTGATCAAATTGTCGAAGCAAGTCGCGTGCCGGATAGGGGTAGCCATGGCGCTGCACCAAGCAATGCCAGCCTGCGCTGGGCCCGCCGCTGATGATCACCTGTCCATCATTCTTATGACAACGTCCGACAACCGACATCCGTGGTCGGTTTTGTCGAGCCCGCGACATCGGGCTGTTCGGCTTGGCTGTTGCTGCACAGCCTGCCGGTCGACGAGCGAGTAGATCGATCGCACGGGCCGGATTGAGCAACGACGCGATCCAGCGCAAGGATCGGGTGCGGTCCGAGAAACCCGACGCGCTTGCGCGAGATGATCGGAAATATCAACAAGGTCAAGCCGCGCTTCGGTTCGGCGCTGATGGCGTATGCGTTTTTTCGCTCGCAGGCGCTGCAAGGCTTTTCGGTCAGACGGCGATGCACTCGTGCGCGCCGGTCCGGCCGGCGACCAGCTTGACTGTATAGATGCGGTCCATTCCGGCGTGCATCACCTGACCATGCGCATGCGCTACGACGGCAGTCCTTTCCGCTCATGGACCTAAATTTGCTCGCGAGCCGCCGTCGGAACGTGGTGCTGATTCCTATCGCGGCCGGTTCAATCCGAGGACCTGTCGGCAGTCAACACACCCCTGGAGGTCGGACCGGGAACGCGTGGCAGACTCTCGGCCAGAAACCGCCAGTCGCTGCCCTCGCGTTCGCCTTCCTTGCGCGTGCCGAAGAACTGGATGATCATCTTGCCGTCCGCGCCATAGGCTTCAATGGACGTGACGTGACCATCCCTCGTCGGCTTGCGCACGGCCCAGACCTCGCGGATGCAATGGGTCCTAAGATGCAGATGGAAGGTCTCTTCGAGCACATTGATCCGCGGCCCGATCTGCTTGACCGACCTGATCGGGCCGGAATGGATCTGAATGCAACCACGATTGCCGACAAAGCACATGATCGGCATCTCGTCTTCGGCCGCCTGTTGGAACAGGGCGCCAACGGCATCATTGTCGAGTAGCCAGGCGTCATCCTCGTCGGCCATACGCATCGCCTGGCAGCGGCTGAGCTTCAGTGTTTTCAACATATGGTAGAACTGATGCACGTCGCTTAGCCGGCCCCAGTGCTCGCGTAGGTCGTCGACCGTGGTGGCGTGGTCTGGACTCACTGCGTTATCGCGCGCCCCGCTCGCCTCGAGCGATATGATCGGCTCCTGGTCGGAGGATACAAGCTCTGCCGTCAGATCCTGATAGGCCTGCAGGTTCGAGGCGGGCGTGAGATGAGCTTTGTGCATCGCCTCGCCGGTGGCATCAAAGAATTGCAGGCTGCGGCGGATCTCGGCTCCCTCAAGCTTCTCGACGGCGAAGCCATACGCCCACGCTTTCGGGAAGATGCGCAGGTCGATCTCGTCGCCGAGCAGTATGGCATGCTGGTTGCCGGTGACCACTTTGCCGTAGACGCCAATCTTTTGGTGCACGGCACTTTCGTTGCTGGTGACCGCCATCACCTCGCCGACCGCTTCGAGGCCGGTCAGCAGATCATCGACGCGCGGCTCGATGCGCACCGCGCCGTGACCACAATGCGCCGCGACCAACTCGGCTTCCGAAATGCCCAATCGAGCGGCGAGATCATGCTCCCGGATCTTCGGATTGTCTTTGCACGCCCGCCGGATTTCGTCGGGCGACGGTTTCTCGCGTTGGTCCATGCTTACCCCTGTTTCTACGACGTGTGAGGATCATCTGCCCTGCCCGGGAATCTTCAGCCAATAAGGCGCGCCGAAATGCTCGATCCTGACCTGCTGCTGGCCCATGAACAAGGTGTCGCTGGACAGCGTGCGTACGGCGTCGCACCGATGCGAAAACCAGCGAGCAGCCACATGCCGATGGCATGCCATCGAGCCGCTCGGCGGCTACTGGGCGGTCGTGAGCGAGTATGGATGTTGTCGCAATCGGCCAAGCGGGCATTCGGATCCCACGGGCGGCGCTGCTTTGCCAAACAACGCGTATCTGACCACGGTCCTGACATGTTGCTCCCCTGCTTCGCCCCATCCATCGCGATGGCACCCATCGCATGATTGTGGATCGGCATGCTCTTGCCGTTTCGTCAAACGGAGCTTCAAAAACCGTGCCAATTGCGCCGAGGCAAGCTCAGAAGAAGTTCTGTATTTGGTGATGTGAGTTCAACCAAGAACTCAGGCCCAACATCCCTCGTGGCGGATCCGACAAACCCGACAGCACGTGTCGATTGGCCGACACCTTATCAGCAATCAAGAGGCACCAGTGTGAGAGATGCCGCGCTGTGTTGAAACGTTTTTTGGCTTTGGCACGGTGCATGCGACGTGATGGGCAAGCAGGTCCCGGACTGAGGAGAATGGAGCCATGATTACGCTCACCGACAACGCTGTTGCCGCCTTCAAGACTGCTCTTTCCCGCGCCAGCGAGCCGGCGGACGGCTTTCGCATTATGGTCGAGGCCGGCGGCTGCGCCGGCTTCAAATACTTAATGGGCCTGGAGAGCGTGTCGCGCGAGGGCGACGCGATCACTGACACAGATGGGGTCAAGCTGTTCGTGGACGCGGGCTCCCAACCCCATGTAGCCGGCATGACCGTCGACTTCCTCACCGGGCTCCAATCTTCCGGTTTTGTCTTCGATAACCCCAATGCGCGCGAAAAGTGCGGCTGCGGCAAGTCCTTCAGTTAAACGCCCGAAGCGCCTGTGCGGCCGACAGAGTGATTTTGCGGCAGAGGAGACTTATATGGCCGGCACAACAGATGTCCCCGTCCTAAAAAACAAGACAAGGTCAAAGCCGATCTCGGGACCGCCATTCGCTCCCAGTAGGATTCAAAGGACGTCGCCTCCCGAAGCAGCTCGGTTCCTGGTGGCACCCGAGCTGCTTGCGGACAAATCGCGCCGCTGCGCCAAATTCGGCTCATCGGTAGCGTTATCGCGTTCGGGCGTCCTTACCTGCGGGCTGACCTACGGCCACTGCGAACATGTCCATATCGACGGAGATCCGGTTTACGTCAAACACTCCGGGCGCCTGCGCGCGCTGCCAGTTCAAATAATCATCAACGGCATGCGCCAGAGGCTCGACGAGTCGGTCTAGCGCTCGCGTTATTCTGTTAACTGAGGATCGCACCCATGAAGCCTGTCTACCTCGACAACAACGCAACCACACGGGTCGATCCTGAGGTGGTGCAAGCGATGTTGCCGTTCTTTAGGGATCAATTCGGCAACCCTTCGTCGGCACACGCTCTTGGCGCCTCAGTCAGTGCGGCGGTGAGAAAGGCGCGGAGGCAGTTGCAAGCTCTGATCGGCGCGGAGTTCGAGGATGAGATCACTTTCACCTCGGGTGGGACAGAAAGCGACAATGCAGCGCTTCTTTCAGCGCTCGAGGCGGCGCCCAACCGAACCGAGATCGTGACGTCCGCGGTCGAGCATCCCGCCGTGCTGACGCTCTGCGCGCATCTTGAGAAGACCCGCCGCCTCAAGGTGCACAGGATCCCGGTGGATTGCCGTGGTCGGCTCGATCTCGACGCCTATATGGCCGCCCTCACCCCACAGGTTGCAATCGTGTCAATAATGTGGGCGAACAACGAGACTGGTGTGATCTTCCCCGTGGCAAGGCTTTCCGAGTTGGCCAAGGAAGTGGGCGCCCTATTCCATACCGATGCTGTGCAGGCGGTCGGCAAGCTTCCGATGGACCTGAAGTCGACCGCAATCGACATGCTGTCGCTCTCCGGCCACAAGCTGCACGGGCCGAAAGGGATCGGTGCGCTTTTCGTAAAACGTGGCGTCGATTTCCATTCGCTGATCAAGGGGGGTCACCAAGAGCACAACCGGCGTGCTGGCACCGAGAATACGCCCGGCATAGCCGGGCTCGGCACGGCGGCCGAACTCGCCTTGAAATTCATGGACGACGAGACCACACGGGTAAAGTCGCTCCGCGATCGCCTGGAGGGCGGGATCCTCCAGCGCATCCCAAGCACCTGTGTCACTGGTGATCCCTTGCAACGGTTGCCCAACACCGCAAACATCTCCTTCGAACATGTCGAAAGTGATGGAATTCCACTTCTCCTCAGCCGCATTGGCATCGCGTGTTCCTCTGGCTCGGCCTGCACCTCCGGCTCTCTGGAACCAAGCCATGTCCTAAGCGCGATGAAAACGCCACACGCGGCAGTCCGCTTCTCCTTGGCGCGGGACAACAGCGAAGAGGATATCGACCGGGTGCTCGAGGTCATGCCGGGAATCGTGGGGAAGCTGCGCAGCTTTTCCGGTTCTGGGCCGGGTAATCCGGTCTATGCGTGAGCGGCGGAAGAACAGGCTACCGGTCATGCCCCGTCATGTCTCCCTCAACGATACGACCTTGCGCGATGGCGAGCAGGCACCGGGCGTCGCCTTTACCACGACGGAAAAGCTGGAGATCGCTGAGTCTCTTGCGGCGGCCGGCGTGACAGAGATCGAGATCGGCACGCCGGTCATGGGCGTCGACGAGATCGAAACAATTCGCGCCGTGGTAGCGCGGCGTCTTCCGGTTCGGCTCATGGCCTGGTGCCGGATGACGTCGTTGGATCTCGATGCAGCGATCGAGAGCGGCGTTCACGCCGTCAATTTGTCGCTGCCTGCGTCGGACATCCAACTTGCCGCCAAGCTCGGCCTCGACAAGGCGGGAGCGCTCCAGGTCATCGATCATATGGTCAGGCGCGCCGCCGCCGCCGGCTTCTTCGTCGCGGTGGGCTGCGAGGATGCCTCGCGGGCCAATCGGGATCATCTCGCCCGCGTCATCGAGACGGCCGCACGCGCCGGCGCAAGCCGCGTGAGGCTGGCCGACACAGTCGGTGTTCTCGACCCGTTTTCGACCTTCGAACTTGTCGCCCAGCTCGTGGTGCAGTCTCCAATCGACCTTGAATTTCATGCGCACAACGATCTCGGACTTGCTGGCGCCAACACGCTGGCGGCGATCCGCGCAGGCGCGCGCCATGCCTCCGTCACCGTCCTGGGGCTCGGCGAGCGTGCGGGCAATGCCGCGCTGGAGGAGGTGGCCGCCGCAATGGCAGTCTTCGAGGGCGCAGACACCGGCATTGAGCTGTCCGCATTGCCCGGCCTCGCCGCCCAGGTGGCTTGGGCCGCCCGCCGGCAGACCGCAGCCACTAAGCCGGTCGTCGGCGCCGATGTTTTCACCCACGAATCCGGCATTCACGTCGCAGGGCTGCTGAAGGACTCGCGTACTTATCAGGGGCTCGATCCGACTCTCGTGGGCCGCTGCCGGCGGATCGTCATCGGCAAGCATTCCGGCGCCACTGCGATTGCCCATGTGCTGAGCGAAAGCGGTCGCGATCTCGACCCGGATCTGGCAGCCGCGATGGTGGCCCGCGTCCGACGCGAGGCGGCCGAGACCAAATCGACCGTCACTGCAACTCGACTGGTCGAGCTCTACGATGGAATGTGCAGCGAAGCATCCCTCATCGAGCTGTGCGGGTCCAAGTCAGCCGTGCGCGAGCGCACAGAGGCCACAGTTTTGCGACCAGGAAGAATGCAATGAATTGTTCCGCTGACAGCCGCCCCATGGATGTCACCGACATCCTCGCACGACTGAAGCGCTTGTCGGCTGCAGAGGAATTCTTCTCAGTCCTAGGCGTCGCCTATGACCCGAAGGTACTGAATGTCTCGCGGCTCCATATCATGAAGCGTGTGGGCCAATACCTCGCCGAAGAAGATTTCTCCGGTCTGCCCGACCAGGTGATTGCCGCGAGGGTGCGCGCGACGCTCGAACGAGCTTACGAGGACTTTGCGATTTCCTCGCCGCTCACGCATCGGATTTTCAAGGTGCTCAAGGACCACGATCCGAACAAACCTGCCGCGCCGGGTCACACCTTTGTTCCGTTCGACTCGGTACTGAAGCGGTTCGGACGGGAATGATCGGCGACAAGGGTGCGACGCGACAATGTCGAGCAGCCGCCAAATCCGGTCATCACCACAGCGCCGTCAGAAGCAACCAGCCGAAGTTGTAGGAAAGGGGGAGCGCAAGAGACTTGGCACGAATAATGCGGACAAAGGAGATAACCGCAATGCCGGACCCGGACAGGAGCCTAGAGAAACCGCCAATGCACATCGTAATCTGCATCAAGCAGGTGCCGGACTCGGCACAGATAAGGGTCCATCCGGTCACGAACACGATCATGCGCCAGGGTGTTCCGACCATCATCAACCCTTACGACCTGTTCGCCCTCGAAGAAGCGCTCAGACTGCGCGACGCACATGGCGGCGAAGTCACTGTGCTCACCATGGGTCCGCCCATGGCAGAGGACGCGCTGCGCAAGGCGCTCGGTTACGGCGCCGACCGAGCGGTGCTCTTGACCGACCGCTATTTTGCCGGCTCCGACACGCTGGCAACCTCGTTCGCCCTTTCCCAGGCAATCGCGAAGATTGGCGAGACGTTCGGCACGCCAGACCTCGTCTTCACCGGCAAGCAGACGATCGATGGCGACACCGCCCAGGTCGGGCCCGGCATCGCCAAGCGCCTCCGACTCCTGCAACTGACCTATGTCGCGAAGATCCCTTCTGTCGACCTTGCTGCACGCGAGATCAAGGTCGAGCGCCGCTCCGAAGGCGGCACACAGATGCTGAAGAGCAGGCTCCCTTGCCTCATCACCATGCTGGAAGGCACAAACGAGATCCGCCGGGGCTCGATCCAGGACGCCTTGTGCGCCGCGCGCAGCCAGGTCTTGAAATGGAGCGCGGCCGACGCCGGCATTGAGGATCTTACCAAATGCGGCCTGCGCGGTTCACCGACGGTCGTCAAACGTGTTTTCGCCCCTCCTGCTCGAGCTGAAAAGGCAGCACAAATCGACACCGCCGAGAAGGCCTTGCGCGATGTCGCTGACGAACTCATCACCGCAATCTTCACCCGCCAGCCGGCGCTGGAACATGAGCTCGCCTTTAACGGCGGCGCGTGACGGCAAGGAGCAAAACGATGTCGACCGCGAACGGAGAAACCCCTCGCCCTGCCGCCGGCCGCGCCGGCATAAAGAAGGAGTTGCCCGCCCATTTCAAGGACTATCGGCACGTTTGGGTTTTCATCGAGCTCGAACGTGGCGAGGTCCATCCGGTATCATTCGAACTGCTCGGCGAAGGCCGCAACTTAGCAGACAAGCTTCAGGTCCAGCTTGCAGGCGTCGTGCTTGGACCGCCGGGAGAGGCCGTCGGGAACGCCGTTGCCGAAGCATTCGCGTATGGCGCTGACCTTGTCTACATCGCCGAGGCGCCCCTGCTCGCCGACTATCGGAATGAACCTTTCACCAAGGCGCTGACGGATCTGGTCGATACCCACAAGCCCGAAATCCTTCTTCTCGGTGCCACCACACTGGGCAGGGATCTTGCCGGCTCCGTGGCGACGACCTTGCAGACGGGGCTCACGGCCGACTGCACCGAACTCGATGTGGATACCGACAGTTCGCTCGCCGCCACGCGTCCGACTTTCGGCGGTTCCTTGTTGTGCACGATCTATACGCTCAATTTCCGCCCGCAGATGGCGACCGTGCGGCCGAGGGTCATGCCCATGCCGCAGCGGACGGATAAACCGGTCGGGCGTGTCATCCGGCACAAGCTTTCGCTTGCCGAGGACGAGATCGCTACCAAAGTCCTCGGCTTCTTGCCGGACAATCAGTCGGCGAAGGCAAACCTTGCCTATGCCGACGTCGTGGTTGCCGGAGGCCTTGGTCTTGGCGCGGCGGAGAACCTGCAGCTTGTGAAGAACCTCGCACGAGCAATCGGCGCCGAGCACGGCTGTTCGCGTCCTTTGGTCCAGAAGAGCTGGATGCCAGCTGATCGGCAGATCGGCCAAACTGGCAAGACGATCCGGCCGAAGCTTTACATAGCAGCCGGGATTTCCGGCGCCGTCCAGCATCGGGTTGGCGTGGAGGGGGCGGATCTCATCGTAGCCATCAACACCGACCCGAACGCGCCGATTTTCGATTTCGCTCACCTCGGAATCGTCACCGACGCGATCCGCTTCCTGCCCGCACTGACGGAAGCCTTCACCCGGCGGCTGTCGCCCCACAGTCGCGATAAGCTTTCGAGCTAAGGGGATGGACATGATCGAGGAAAACTTCGACGCCATTGTTGTTGGGGCAGGCATGTCCGGAAACGCAGCTGCTTACACCATGGCCAGCCATGGCCTGAAGGTGCTGCAGTTGGAGCGGGGTGAATATCCGGGCTCCAAGAATGTCCAGGGTGCGATCATGTACGCAAACATGCTGGAGAAGATCATCCCGGATTTCCGGGATGATGCGCCTCTCGAGCGGCATTTGGTTGAACAGCGGCTTTGGGTGATGGACGACACATCCCATACAGGGATTCACTATAGGTCGGACGATTTCAATGAGGCGAAGCCCAACCGGTACACGATCATCCGTGCCCAATTCGACAAATGGTTTTCGCGTAAGGTGCGCGCGGCCGGCGCGACCGTTCTGTGCGAGACGACCGTGACGGAACTCATCCGTGATGCCAAGGACAGGGTGATCGGCGTCCGCACAGACCGGGCGGGCGGAGCCATCTACGCGGACGTGGTCGTTCTCGCAGAAGGTGTCTGCGGACTGCTTGGCACTCGAGCCGGCCTGCGCGAGATGCCAAAGCCGCAAACCGTGGCCCTCGCCGTTAAGGAAATGCATTTCTTGCCCGAAGAGGTAATTGAGCAGCGGTTCGGCGTAAAGGGCGATGAGGGCTGCGTGATCGAGGCGGTGGGCACGACCTCCCGCAGCATGGCCGGGCTCGGCTTCCTCTACACCAACAAGGAGTCCATCTCACTGGGCATTGGCTGCCTCGTCTCCGATTTTGCCGCGATGGTCGAGAGCCCCTACGTTCTCCTTGATGCCTTGAAGAGCCATCCTTCGATCCGGCCGCTGATCGCCGGCTCGGAAGTGAAAGAATATTCCGCACACCTCATTCCCGAAGGCGGCTACAAGGCTATTCCGCAGCTCTTTGGCGATGGTTGGGTCGTGGTCGGCGATGCCGCGCAACTGAACAACGCCATTCACCGCGAGGGTTCGAACCTCGCCATGACCTCCGGCCGCATTGCGGCTGAGGCAATCGTCGAGGTCAAGACCCGCAACGGTCCGATGAACAAACGGAATCTCGCCCTTTACAAAGCCATGCTGGACAAGTCCTTCGTGGTCAAGGACCTGAGGAAATACAAAGACATGCCGGCCTTGCTCCACACCAATTCCAGCAATTATTTCACGACTTATCCGCGGTTGATGTCGCAAGCTGCGCAGAACTTCATGCGTGTCGACGGCACGCCGAAGATCGAGAAGGAAAAGGCGACCACGGCGGCCTTCATCAAGGCGCGCTCGCGCTGGGGGCTGGTCAGCGACGCGGTCCGCCTTGCATTGGCGTGGCGCTGAGGGGAGACAATATGACCAGCGCAGCGACGAAGTCACGTGTCGAGGACAAGCTTTACCAGAACCGCTACTTGGTGGATTCAGGCCGCCCGCACATCAAAGTGCGACCGCACCAGAAGCCGAGCGCGAATTTGCTCGCGCTGACCCACGTCTGCCCGGCGAAATGTTATGAGTTGAACGACAAGGGTCAAGTGGAGATCACTGCCGACGGCTGCATGGAGTGCGGCACCTGCCGGATTTTGTGCGAGACGAGTGGTGAGATCGAGTGGAACTATCCACGCGGCGGTTTCGGAATCCTCTTTAAATTCGGATGACCGGCGCACGCACACTTAAGGCGGCGATCATCCAGTACAGCTGAGTCTCGGCCATGCCAATCTTTGCTTTAATCGCCTTTCAATGAAGGGAAATTGCACGAATACTGTTCTTGCATAATTCAGCCTCAGATAAAAAATGCAGGTTCACTCTGGACGACAACCGCTGAAGTCGTCTCTATGAGCCACCGGGCCGCAGATCGGGTCGACGAGGCCCTGAACCGCCCATCGAGCATGCCCTAAGCAGATACCCGCTCAGGGACTCTACGATATGTGAAGGTGCTGACCGCCCCGAGCGAGCTGGAGATTACGCTCGCCATACGCTGGCCAATTGTCGTGAACGTCCTGCCCACGTTTCTGCAGACGGGTAATTGAGCGATCGTCGTCCTGGACGCTGAAGGAGAGCCGGAGATTGCCGCCACTGCCGGCAATACCCACGCACCTCAATCAGGCACTCGCCGCCTCATATCACAGGCCGTAACAGATCAAGCGAATTGCGGCTGCCGGCCAGTCGCATCGGCGCCTCCGCAGCAAGGTATCTCCTCTTACGGCCGCATCCGAACCATGCCGCTTGTCGCCCGCATCTGACGGCACGCAACCGGCTGATCGACGCGATTGACAAGGCCGGTTGGGTTCTTCCAGGGCGGCTCGTATCCTCGGCCTCACGCCATGGCAAATCGGCTACGCCCTTGGGCCGGCATGGTATCAAGGTGAAGAAATTCCAGACGTCGCGATGACGTCAAGCGTAAGCAGCCCGGAGTGGTCTCGCTCACACTCTGCGCGCCCGAGGCTGCTAGCCTCGCGACCCTATTTGCTTGTCCACTGTCGTAAGCCCGACAAAGGTGTGTCGGAGCAATCCAGGAATCTGACACGAGAAGCCTATTCGTGAACCGAAACAGCTCTTTGAGCTGGCATAGCTCTTGCGCTTTGAACTGCGACATCACGCAGCAACGGAGCCGTTCATGTCTGCACCGGCAATTTCGCTTGAGAGCCTCAGCACGACATTCGGTGACCAGTTGCTTGGCACCATGAAACCCGGTGGCTGCGCGTCTTCGTCTTGCGGCTCGTCGACAAAGCCCGACGACACGGATCCGGCTGTCTGGGAGAAGATCAAGGATCACCCCTGCTTTTCAGAAGAGGCGCATCACTATTTCGCGCGTATGCACGTCGCGGTCGCGCAGGGCTGCAACATCCAGTGCAACTACTGCAATCGCAAATATAACTGCGCCAACGAAAGCCGGCCTGGGGTAGCCTCTGAAAAGCTGACGCCCGACCAGGCGCTACGCAAGGTGATCGCGGTCGCCAACGAGGTGCCGCAGCTTTCCGTGCTCGGCATCGCCGGACCGGGCGACGCCTGCTACGACTGGAAGAAGACGAAGGCGACCTTCGCCAGGGTCGCCAGGGAAATCCCAGACATCAAGTTTTGCATATCCACGAATGGGCTGGCGCTGCCCGACCATGTCGATGAGCTTGCTGACATGAATGTCGATCACGTGACGATCACGATCAACATGGTCGACCCTGAGGTCGGTGCAAAGATCTATCCTTGGATCTTTCACGATCATCGCCGCTACATCGGCATTGAAGCCACCCGGATCCTGCACCAGCGGCAGATCTTGGGCCTGGAGATGCTTACCGCGCGGGGCATCCTCACCAAAATCAACTCGGTGGTGATCCCGGGCGTGAACGATGAGCATCTGATCGAGGTGAATAGATGGGTTAAGGAGCGAGGCGCGTTCCTGCACAACCTCATGCCGCTGATTTCGGACCCGGCACACGGCACGCATTACGGACTGAGCGGGCAGCGCGGCCCAAACGCAATGGAGATGAAGGCTCTTCAGGATCGTGTCGAAGGTGGCGCCCAGTTAATGCGGCACTGCCGGCAGTGCCGGGCAGATGCCGTGGGCCTGCTCGGAGAAGATCGTGGCCAGGAATTCACAGTCGACCGGATTCCCGGCGAGGTCACCTACGATGCCAGCAAACGCAAGGCCTATCGGGAGCTGGTCGCGGAGGAGCGCCGTGATCACGTCGAGGCTAGGAGAGAAGCGATCGGATTGGTCAAGGCAGCGAGCCCCGGCAAGTCCCTTCTCTTCGCGGTGGCGACCAAGGGCGGCGGCCGCGTCAATGAGCATTTCGGCCATGCGAAGGAATTCCAGGTTTATCAAGCCTCGCTGAAAGGGATCAGCTTCGTCGGGCATCGGAAGGTGGACAAGTATTGCCTTGGCGGCTGGGGCGCAGAAGCCGCCCTCGATGGCGTCATCGCAGCGCTTCAAGGCATAGATATCGTGCTGTGCGCCAAGATTGGAAATTGCCCGCAGGATCAGCTCGCGGAGGCTGGAATCAGAGCCACCGACGCCTGTGCCCATGACTATATCGAGACAGCAATCAGCGCGATTTACATCGCCGCATCTGGGACCCCCACACTCGCGGCGACGGCCTGAGCTGTCTCATTCATTCGGACCAGGAGTTAAAATGGCTTTCAAGATCATCGCATCCCAATGCACCCAATGCGGCGCCTGCGAATTCGAATGTCCTTCCGGCGCGATCAAGTTCAAAGGCGAGAGCTACGTGATCGAGTCACAGAAGTGTACCGAATGCGAGGGGGTCTTCGATGCGCAGCAATGTGCCTCGGTATGTCCGGTGCCGAAGACCTGCGTTCCTGCGTAACGGACATTGGACTGCCGACATGGTTGGGGGCTGCCTACGCAGGACGCATGGAACGCCTTGTTCGCAATCTCAGCCGCAAGAGAAATCAGGGAACGGACATGTCGCTCGGACGCGAAGAGGAGATCGAAATCCGCAGGCCTCCACGATTCATGCCGGGAGAGCGGGTACGTGCCACTCGCCACATAAAGAATGACGGCACCTATCCTGGCAGGGAGATCGGCGAAAATCTCGTGCGGAAGGGGGACGAGGGATATGTGCGCGACATTGGCACCTTTCTCCAGCAGTTCTTCATCTATGCGGTCGAGTGGATCGACCGTGGCACCGTCGTCGGTATGCGAGCGCGTGAACTGATGAGCCTCGACAAGGCCGAGGCGCCCTGCAGTGCTGAAAGCAATACCAATGAAGGGACGGCCAGATGAAAGTCATGATCCGCAGGACCGATGCTGGTTTGTCGGCGTATGTCCCCAAAAAGGACCTCGAAGAGCCGATCATCAAACTCGAGAAGGAAGAGTTGTGGGGCGGAACGGTCACGCTCAGGAACGGGTGGCGGCTCCTCCTACCCGATCTCCCACGTGATACGCGTCTGCCGATCACCGTCGAGGCAAGGAAGATTTCCGAAGAGGGCTGATGCTGCCCCTAGGTGCGTCGCGAGGAAACGAGATGAACACGATCCTGACATCGGGCCACCTCGTCATTGTGCGGGACAGTTTTGCTGAAAAGCTGCTTGACCTGGCGAAGGGAGCGCTCGCCGCCGATGAGGTGATCCCCTATCTCGGTCCAGGTCTTCTTGAGTTGAACTGTGTGGAACCGCCTGTGCCGCATACCCCGGAGGTTGTTGCCGCGGCACTCAACGCACGGGCTCCTGCCCCTTCCAGGATCCGCACCAATATGTGGTCGGTTGCGCAGTTCATCGAACAGCGCCGGCATCGCCGGACCCTTCAAGCTTGGATGACCGACATATTCGCAGCGCCGGTGGGGCCGACCCCCTTCCACGCCTGGCTCGCAAGGCTGCCACTCTCCCTCATCATCGACAGCTGGTATGACAGCGCGATGCGCACGGCTCTGGTAGAGACCGGCCGAACGGACGTCGTTGAGATACAAGGCGTCACGCGCGCGAATGAAATCGGCAACATTTGGACGAAAACCTACGATTTGTCCGGGAGGGAGCTCGACCCCCGATTGGGGGCCAAGACGGTTCTCTATTCACCTCACGGGAGTATTACGCCCGCGCAAAACTTTCTCGTCGCAGATTCCGACTACGTCGAAGTCCTGTCCGAAATTGATATCCAGACACCGATCCCAGACGCTGTGAAGGAACGGCGCATCACCCGTGGATTTTTCTTCGTTGGCTGCCGCTTCAACGATCAGATGCTGCGCACCTACGCCAGACAGATCATGAAGCGCTCCCGCGGTCCCTATTGCACCGTAATGGACGCGGAAACCCTTACCAGAAACGAAGCGCGTTTCCTTGCGGCAAGCGGAATCACGGTGATCGACATGCCACTAAGTCAAGCGGCGGCTCGGCTTGTGGGAACGGGCACGGCTGCAGGTTGGGGACGGGATTAACAATGGCGGATGCCTTTGATGATGTCTGCTTCGGCTTTCCTCGAAGACGCAAAATGCAGTCGGGAATACACCCGTGAACAGTGATGCTGTCAGCAGCGCAACGAACGCACTGAATTCGTTGACCCATGTTGAAGCGGCGCGCTGGGGCCGGGATTTGAATACGCTGTTGCGCATCACGCGTATGAATCTGCGCCATCCGTGGCAGGTTGCCCTCGCTATGGGCTCGACGATCATGGCGGCAATCCTCCAGTTGCTCATTCCCCAGCTTCTCGGCCGGGCTGTCGACCAGACCCAGACAGCTATCGGGGGCGGTGCCGCGGGGGCCGCGGCAGGACAAGCGCTCTGGGCCCCGGCTCTCCTGCTGCTCGCCGTCAGCGCGCTACGCGGCGTTTTCACGATGGCGCAGAACTATTTTGCCGAAGCCGTCGGGCATCATGTCGCGTACGAATTGCGGCTCGCCTACTACGACAAGATCCAGCGTCTCAGCTTTTCCTTTCACGACCGGGTCCATTCAGGCGATCTGATAACCGCCGGAATGCTCGATCTCGAAGGCGTGCGGATGTATTTTTCCACCGGGCTCATGCGGGTGCTCCTGCTGGCGATGCTGATCGGGATTGGCGCTTACATGATGATCTCGACCGATCCCGTGCTCGGCTTGGCCGCGCTCAGCTTCGTGCCTTTTGTCGCTTGGCGCTCATCGACCACACAGCTTAGGCTGCGCGCCACCTGGCTCGACCTCTATGAGCGCCTTTCGGTACTAAGCCGCGTGATGAAGGAAAATCTCGCAGGTATCCGTGTGGTCCGCGCTTTTGCGGCTCAATCCTATGAGATGCTGAAGTTCGACGGCGCTTCCAAGAACGCGCTCGACCTCGCCAACGATCTCGTTGACATCTACGTACCAAACACGTCGGCGATGACCTTGTCCTACTTTTTTTCAATGGGATTGGTGCTTGGGATCGGTGGCAACAAGCTCGTCGCTGGCGAGATCAGCGTCGGAACCATGGCGACCTTCCTGACCTTCATGACCATGCTGCAAATGCCAGTCCGCCAGATCGGTCTCATGGTCAATGCGTTTGCCCGCGCTTCTAGCTGCGGTTCGCGGCTTTTCGGTCTCCTCGATCAGGAGATCACAATCAGGGATGCTCTCGAGGCCAGACCGCTTGAGATAAGTGACGGCACTCTGCGCTTCCACAATGTCTCATTTGCCTACCCCAACGCCGAAAACCGCGCCATTCTGAAGAACCTCAGCTTTGAGGCCCGGAGAGGCGAGACGATCGCGATCGTCGGTCCGCCGGGTTCCGGCAAATCGACGATGGCTCATCTGGTCCCCCGCTTTTACGACGTGACCGATGGCGCCATCACGTTGGACGGCCAGGACGTACGCAATGTCACCCTCGAGAGCCTTCGCAAGGCGGTCGCGGTTGTACAGCAGGATGCGTTCCTATTCACCACAACGATCGAGAACAACATCGCTTATGGCGATCCCTGGGCGAAGAGACAGCGAATTGAACGCGCTGGAGAATTCGCCCAGCTCCACGACTACATCCTCGGGCTCCCGGCAGGGTATGAGACGGTCGTGGGCGAACGCGGCGTTTCTCTCTCTGGCGGCCAGCGCCAGCGTCTCACGATTGCTCGCACCATGATGCTGCGCCCCTCCGTCATCATTTTCGACGACTCGATGGCCGCGATCGATGCCGGCACCGAGCTGCGCATTCGCGCGGCGATGCGGCGCTTCGCAAAGGATCGGGTGACGATCATCATCGCGCACCGGCTGAGTGCGCTTAAGCATGCCGATCAAATCCTTTTTGTCGATAAAGGCGAAATCGTAGAACGCGGCACGCATGAAGAGCTTCTGGCGAAGCGGGGACGCTACAGGGCCCTTTACGATCTCCAGACGCGCCCGGGTGATAGCATTATTAGCCAGGATGGGGGCGCCCGCTGATGGACCAGGGCCGCGGCGAACTCGAAGCCGAACGTGACGACGGGAGACGCCCTCCGCGCGCGGTCGTCGGCTCGCACCGGATCGAGGAGGAGATGTTCGGCCGGGCTTTCGACAAGAGCATCCTCCGTCGCATCTGGGGCTTCGTCCATCCCTACCGGGCAAAGGTAGTTGTCACGATTGTCGCGATGCTGATCTTCACCGGGACGCAGCTTCTCATCCCCTTGATCATCCGCTACGCGATCGACCTCGGCATGAACCCGGCAAGGCCCGATCGCTCAGCCCAGCTTGCGGCCGTCGGCGCGTTCCTTTCGGCGATTTTGGTCAATTTCGCCGCCGGCTACATGCAGGAAGCCTTGGATGGGAAAATGGCCGAAACTGTCCTGTTCGACATCCGCCGCGCCATGTTTGGCCATCTGCAAAAGGTTTCGCTCTCTTTCATGGACAAGACCGAGGTCGGACGCCTGATGTCGCGCCTGCAAGGCGACGTTAACTCCATACAGGAGTTCCTGGAAACCTCGGTATATTCCCTAGGCGATGTTGCGCTTCTCTTCGGCATCGTTTTCGTAATGCTGTGGCTCGACTTTCGCCTCGGCCTCCTGACGCTATCGGTTCTGCCGATCCTGGTGATCGTCCGCATTGTCTGGTTGCCGCGTGCCCGCGACGCCTTCATGGCTGCACACGAAACCAATTCCGTCGTCAATGGCGCGCTGGCCGAAGCCATTCACGGCGTGCGGACCATACAGTCGATGGACCGCCAGCAGGTGAATTTCAGTCTTTTTGACGATCGGGCCCATGCCAACCTCAGGACCCACCTGATCGCTGCCAGATATGCACTGGTCATGGTGCCCATCGTCGATGGCATCACCGGCCTCGCCTTGGCCGCCGTTATTGTGGTCGGCGGCTCGATGGTCATGAATAGCCGTATAGATGTGGGCGTGTTGGTAGCCTACCTATTTTACATCCAGCGCTTCTTTGACCCGATCCGCTCACTCACCCTGCAATATTCGGTCATGCAGCGCGCCATGGCCTCAGGCAAGCGCCTGACCGATGTGCTCGACGTCAAGATCGATGTTAAGGACAAACCCAATGCCGAGGTGCTTTCGCCCGAAATGGACGGCTCGGTCGAGTTTAGGGACGTCACCTTCGGCTACGATCCGAACGGTTCGGTTCTGAAAAATGTCTCGTTCAAGGTCAATCCGGGCGAGACGGTCGCAATAGTCGGACCGAGCGGTTCTGGCAAATCGAGTTCGATGGCCCTGGTCCACCGCTTCTATGATGTTCAGCAGGGTCAGGTGCTGGTCGGCGGACATGATGTACGCGACCTCACCCAGGAATCGCTCGGCCGCCAGGTCGCCATGGTGCTGCAGGAGCCATTCCTGTTCACCGGGACGGTCTTCGAGAACATTCGATACCAGAAGACGGAAGCCACGCGCGACAAGGTGATCGAGGCGGCCAAGGCCGTCGGCGCGCATGACTTCGTCATGAGCCTCGCCGACGGGTATGAGACCCAACTTGGCGAACGCGGCGACAACTTATCTCTCGGCCAGCGCCAGCTTATCAGTTTCGCCCGCGCCCTCGTCGCTGACGCCAAGATCCTCGTGCTCGACGAAGCTACCGCCAACATCGACAGCTACACGGAATTGCAGATTCAGAAGGCTCTGATCAAGCTGCTTGAAGGGCGGACTGGCCTCGTCATCGCCCACCGTCTCGCCACGGTCCGGGGGGCCGACCGCATCATCGTGCTTCAGAATGGCCAAGTTGTAGCGACTGGCAACCACGATGAGCTAATAGCCATGGGCGGCCTGTATTCCAAACTCTACTATCTCAACTACGCCTCCTTCGACGACCTTCCCGAACACGATACCACCGTCCAAGCTGGCTCTCAGACCTGACATCTTGGCGGCCTTGTGGTAGTCGCGTTGGCTTTCGGGCGTGTCGGCAGACCACTCAGGCCACCGCGTCCGGCCAGCAGCCAGCATTCAAGAACGAGCACTCCTCGCAGTTCGTGAAGACCGGCTGCGAACGATTTCCTCCAGCATCGTATCCGACCGCGGTGCACCACCATCATCGGGCGAGCTCGCTGGAGGTGTTAGCTGGGCGTCGCAAAGCCGCTCGCGAGCGCGCCCTCAATAGCGCCGTAGCGAGTGACGGCTTTGCTACCGACGGGCCGCTGATGAAGCTGGATTAGTGGGCGCCGCACCGATGCCGCCCCGGGCGAGAAGAACCTCCTGCGGCTGGCTATGGGCAACGACTAGCGCCAGCGCGACGAGCAGGCGCGTGCCGGCATCGCGACGCGCTCGGCTACCCTCTCCTTAGGATCGTGCATGTTCACACGATGGCCCAGACGCCAGCCAACGCACAAAGCTGGTATTCTGTGCCGCCTGCTCGTCGTCAGTTTGGCCTCCTCCCGATTGCCCGCCCCACCACGTGCACGCTCGAGCACGTGGGTGTGAGGAGCGCTGCACAAGGATGTAACCTCAGGCCGCGAATTTCATGGTCAGCCAAGTCGAGCCATGATTTCGGACTGAATGGTCGTCGCGGTGTAAAGGGAAGCATCTAGCGGCAGATTTCCAAATGCCATTTGACAAAGCAGGTAGTTGGCACCTGCCTCTTCCAACTGATCTAGCAGAGCTTTTCGCACAGACTCTGCTGATCCTACCACGCACAATTCACTCTCGACTGCCGCATCGAAGGTCAGCGGCAAGTTTGGTGGAGTGGGGATAGCGTTAAGCTCGTAAAGGAATTGGAAGCTCTTGAGCCAGCGTGCGTAAGCAGGTGCCGCGAGCGAATAGGCATGTGTGTCACAACGCCCAATCACGACCATGCGGAGCAATCCGACAAATCTCCCTTGATCCCCCCCGCCTGCGTTGTCCTCTCGACAGGCGCGGAACGCATCAGTAGTTTTGCGAACAGAAGAGGAAGGTCCTACACACGCGATATTTGTTCCATTCGCAGCGGCCCAAGCTGCGGACTCGGGTCGATTGGCAGCGACCCATGTGGGCGGATGTGGACGCTGATGAGGTCTTAGCGTCAAAGGAACGTCATTGAGATCAAAATGGCGGCCTTGATAGCATAGCGTGCCGACCTCCCTCGAATTAACAAGTATTTCCATAAGAATTTCGCTGGCTTCGGCATAACGGCCCGGCACCGCGTCCGCACCAATCCCGAAGTAGCCCAATTCGGTCGGGAGAGCACCGCGCCCTATGCCCAGTTCGAGCCTGCCACCGCTCAACTGGTCCAGCATACAGATCTCTTCGAACGCACGCAGCGGATGATAAAGCGCAAGCAGCATCACCAAGGGTCCGAGACGCAAGCGCCGGGTGCGCTGGGCGACGCTCGATAAGAACAGATTCGGCGATGGACCTCTCCCATGGGGAGTACAGTGGTGTTCTGCGAGATGATAGGCATAGAACCCTAGCTGATCGCACGCCTCTGCTAATATGAGGCGATCTTCGTACTGCCGGCCTATATCGCGGCCATCCTCATCCAAATGATCGAAGATGCCGAAAGCCAGGTTTGAAGGAAAGACGTTTGTCACTCTTTAAGTCCCCGATTTTAAAAGAAGGCTGTTTTCTTGCTGGGATCACCAAGCAAGTCGGAAGAGATGTGTTTGATCGCCGATTAGTGTCAGCGTAACGAAGAAGCAGAGCCTGACGCTTCCCTGCCCCTGGAGCTTGGCACCGTTAAGCTTCCAGCAATGTCGCCAGCGGCAGCAAGAAATTCATCCATCTGCTCTTTTGTGCCGATGCTGACGCGGATACAGTGTTCCAAGCCTTTGTCTGGAAAAAACGCGACAAGTATCTTTTGCCTCTCCAATGCTGCTTGCCACCATGAGCCGTCCTGTCCCGCGGGCACACGGGCCAGCAAGAAATTTGCGCGGGAGGGTGTTACGGAAAATCCGAGTTGCGATAGTGCAACTGTCACTCGCTCTCGTTCATCCTTGATGTGCTTGTGGTTGTCTGCGTAGGCGCTGCGATGCGCAAGCACGCTGATACCAACGGCATGCCCGATCACGTTCATGTTGAAGACGTTCTGGATGTTTCGCAGCCTTCCAATAATTTCAGGGTGACCGAGACCGAAACCGACGCGAATGCCAGCGGCGGCATAGCTTTTCGAGAATGACCTCAAGATCAGAAGGTTCGAATACCGGCTGATGAGGCGCAGTCCGTGATCGGGTGCAAAGTCGACGTAGGCCTCATCGAGGACAATCAAGCGGTCCGATTGTGCTACGAGGCATTCGATATCGCTTATCGGGAGGAATGTTCCGGTCGGATTGTTTGGATTGGCCAACATAATAAACTTGGCATCTTTTGCCGCACCGGAAAGCAATTGCTCCATTGGCAGGGAATGAGCTTGACATCCGATTTCGAGGAACTCAGCGCCCTGAAGCATGGCAAGTTTGCGGTTGAACGAAAACCCTGGCGACATCATCGCAACCTTGTCGCCGGGTGCGAGGAAAGCTCTGTAGATCAGTCCGAGCAGTTCAGACGACCCGTTGCCAGCGATGACCTGATCCCTGGAAACGCCATAGGTGCTGGACGCTGCTTCCCTCAATCTGAAGTTATCGTCATCCGGATATAGATACTGGCGCTTGAGGGCCGCCACTGCACTTTGCATTATGATTGGCGGCAACGGAAACGGGTTCTCATTCGTATTCAGCTTGATAAAATTTGCGTCCGGCGCTGGTCCGTTGGACGGCAGAGCATCCAACTGTCGTGTCACTTGCGAAAGAGCCGAAAGCACAGTTTGCAGTTTTGCGTCGGACATATTTAACTCCGTTTCAGTCACACAGGGGGAATCCGTATGAGCTCGCAACGAGAGCAACATGGCGGACGGGATTGACGATGGCAGGGTTGCCTTTCACACAATGGTCGCAGCGCCGGCTGAGATGGGAATTCAGCCAGGCTGTCCTCGGTCGAATCGAGTTGACGCGGACGCGGATCTGCATCGCTGCGCGGCGCCAAGGCGCTAAGCGGCTCAGCTCATGCCCAGGGTCATGCTTTCAAAGACGCTTGATCTCGACGCCGTATTTCCTCAGCACGTAGCCAATCTGGCGCGGGGTCAGCCCAAGCAAGCGCGCTGCCTTTGCCTGCACCCAGCCACATCTTTCCATGGCAGCAATGACGCGCTCTATATCGGGCGTCCTCGCGCCAATTGGGTGGGTTGCGCCGGCAAGCGGGTTAGTCGCGGCCGAACTGGCGGCCTCGTCCGGGGGCGTGGCCAAATTCGCTGACTCCGGCAGGATCGGCGGTGGTTGCAGCGCGGCCTTGCCCGATCTGCACTTCCACAGCGCCTCGGCAAAGCATTGGCCTTGGGAGCAGGCAAAGTCGTTTCTCCCGATTGACAGTCCCTCGGCCAGGATCGCTGTCCGGTGCACGCAATTTTCAAGCTCGCGAATGTTGCCGGGAAACTCACATTTCATCAGCACTTCAATCGCACGCGGATCGAAGGTGAGCGTACAGCCGTTCTCGTCGTTGAACTTCTTGAGAAACTCAGCTGCGAGGAGCGGAATATCGCTGCGCCTTTGGCGCAATGCTGGTACCAGCAAGGGAACCACGTTGATGCGGTAGTATAGGTCGGCGCGGAACTCATTCCTTGCAACCGCCTCTTCCAGGTTCCTGTTCGTGGCGGCAATCACGCGAACATCGACCTTGATGGTCTGATTGCTGCCGACGCGCTCAAACTCCTGCTCCTGCAGCACGCGCAGTAGCTTTGCCTGGAACGAGGCCGAGATCTCGCCAATCTCGTCCAGAAACAACGTCCCCTTGTCAGCGAGCTCAAAGCGCCCCTTGCGGGAATTGAATGCGCTTGTGAAGGCACCCTTCTCATGACCGAACAATTCGGATTCCAGGACTGTCTCTGGGAGCGCTGCACAATTGAGTTTAACGAAGGGCCGCTTGGCGCGCGGCGACAACTCGTGAATTGCCTTGGCAGCCAGCTCCTTCCCGGTACCGGACTCACCTCGCAGCAGAACTGTGGTTTTTGCCTTGGCTACGACCGCGATCTTCTCCAGCAGGGCGCTTATCGCCGGACTGTCACCAATCATCCCCTCGACGTGGACCTTTTTGCGCCGGGGTGCAGGGTGCTTAACATCAGAAAATTTCGTTTGCAGCCGATGTTCCAGCTCCGGCGTTCGCTCGCGGTCGGCCGCGGAGAAGCGATGCAACTTGACTGTCTGTCCCACCATGTTGGCAATCATGGTAAGCAGCCGGACATCATCGTCGAGCCGATAGCTTGACCTGCTTTCCAAAACCCGGTCCAAAGTCAGCGCGCCTATGGCGTTCCCATCAACACGAATGGGAACGCCGATGAACGACACGGTGTCGGAGGCCCCAAGCACCTCGATATCAGCGGCAGTGAAGGTCGGATGCATCGCTATGTCCTCTGCGAGGAGCGGCGTGTCGGTCGTCACAATCTGGTCGATGGCGTTGCGCGGCAGGCGCGACCGGGAGGGCTCATTGCCGTTCGTGCCGCAGCCGCTGGCCACTGTGATGTCCAGTCCGCCCTCGGCATCGCAGAGAGCGATGATGCCGTGCCGCATCTGCACAAACGAGTGCAGGAGATCGACTACCTTGGCCAACTTGAGTTCGAGCCGGGCGGCATCGGCGAGTACTTTCGATATTTCGAAGATGCCGGTTAGCGCGCGCTCGTGCAATGCCACACTCGCAGGATTCGTGTCGGACTTTGGACAACCCTTTATCGCATTCGGCAGCGATATGCCGCAGTCGCGGGCATTCTGTTCTGACTTGCTAATGTTGTGGTGCATGTGATCCTCGATCTCGCGCCATCAAATCTAGGCTGGCGGCATGTGCGCCCGCGACATCGCGGGCACGCGCGAAAATGCTCCGACGTGAACTCGTGCCGCCGCCGTGTGGTCGAGTGCAAAGCGGGTCTAGCCCTGACGCATCGCTTGGCTACTCCCTCCACGAGGCTTGGCCATGTTATTGGCTTGCCCCGGGCAAACACACGTTGTTTTCAAAAGACTGGAGCGAGGCGGCATAGTCAATCGAGCTTTCTTTCATCTGTGAAAGGAAACCTCGCGGCCTATGATAGGATTCATCAGTTCTATCTTTGCGTTGAAGCAGAAATTCCTGGGCCGGCCATGCCTGCCCGAGCGGCTGACCGCGCGGAGTGTAAATGCGGGGCCGTGCCATTCACCAGCGCCCGTGAAGGAGGGGCGGGAGCGATAATAACAGCCAACGGCACTGGTCGGTCGCGGCAACCGCCATCTTTCTCGAGTTGATCAGGCGGCGGCGATGTCGCGTGTGAAGGCGCGAAGCTGGCATCGAGTACGACTTCGTAGGCGGTGCCCGCAACTTCTGAATCGCATCGTCTTGGTCAGCACCATCACCAGCCTGGGGCCGAAATCGGCATACTCAATGAGCGTATCGAAAAGTCTGAACAGATTACGATGCGACCGCTTGGAAACGGCTGCCCCTGCTGCGGGCGTTGATTTGCAAAATTGGTCGTCCAGAAGGCCGTCCAAATATCTGATTGCAGTGGCTGCATGGTCGTAGGCTGTCTAGAAACGAGCGCTTCCGAACAGGGGTAAGTTAGCCTGTCATCTGGACGGCCTTGAACAGGCGACCTACTGGTACGCGCTGGCGCCAACGATGGGGCCCGGTCCAAAGCCGGCTAATGAGGAACCCACCACGCTTTTTGCAGCAAAGCCGCTAGCCAGAGGGATCGACCCGCAAGCACTCTGCCAGAGACCATCAAGGGCGTTCGGACCGCGGCCTTGCCCGCTGGTCTGACACCGCATTCCTCCATCATTGGCGAGCCCACGTCAGTTCAGGTGATGCGGATTCATCTGGCATGGGTATTGCGGCGGCGTTGGTGCAGCGTTCGACCGGAGCGCCGCGATAGGGAGAAGCCCGGGAGAAGTCACGCCACCTCGATCCGGTCAGGGAGAGAGAAACAGTGTCAGCTGCACAAGTCCGCGGCGCGAGTCCCGCGCCCCGCAAACCCTTCTACACCAAGCTCTACGCCCAGGTGCTTGCCGCCATCGCGCTCGGCGTCGCAATTGGCTATTTTTATCCGGAGACCGGCGAGAGCCTGAAGCCGCTGGGTGATGCCTTCATCAAGCTGGTCAAGATGATCATCGCGCCTGTCATCTTCCTGACAATTGCGACCGGCATTGCCGGCATGAACGATCTTCATAAGGTCGGCCGGGTCGCCGGCAAGGCAATGGTTTATTTCCTCACCTTCTCAACGCTCGCGCTGATCGTCGGCCTCATCGTCGCCAATGTCGTCCAGCCTGGCGACGGCCTGAACATCGATCCGGCCTCGCTCGATGTCCAGGCCGTGAATACCTATGCCGCAAAAGCCAAAGCGCAGTCGGTCACCGGCTTCCTGATGAACATCATCCCGCCAACGATCGTCGGTGCCTTCGCGGAAGGCGACATCCTGCAGGTGCTGTTCTTCTCGGTTCTGTTCGGCATGGCGCTTGCGATGGCCGGAGAGACGGGCAAGCCTGTCGTTTCCTTCCTCCAGGCGCTCATTGTGCCTGTCTTCAAGCTCGTCGGAATTCTGATGAAGGCCGCGCCGATCGGCGCTTTTGGCGCGATGGCCTTCACCATCGGCAGATATGGCATCGGTTCGGTAGTCAACCTCGCGATGCTGGTCGCGACGTTCTATTTCACCGCCTTCCTCTTCGTGTTCGGGGTTCTCGGCGCAGTCTGCCGCTACAACGGCTTTTCGATTTGTTCTCTCATTCGTTACATCAAGGAAGAGCTGCTGCTTGTCCTCGCAACGTCCTCCTCGGAGGCGGCGCTCCCGTCGCTGATGGAGAAAATGGAGAAGGCGGGCGCCAGGCGTTCGGTTGTGGGTCTCGTCATCCCGGCCGGATATTCGTTCAATCTGGACGGCACGAATATCTACATGACGCTAGCGGCTCTCTTCATCGCACAGGCGACGAACACGGATCTGTCCATCGGCGATCAGGTGCTGCTGCTGCTCGTAGCAATGCTTTCCTCCAAGGGCGCTGCAGGTGTGACAGGTGCGGGCTTCATCACGCTGGCGGCTACGCTCGCGGTAGTTCCGAGTGTTCCCGTTGCTGGGATGGCACTGATACTCGGCATCGACCGATTCATGTCCGAATGCCGGGCGCTGACGAATTGCGTCGGCAACGCAGTGGCATCCCTCGTCGTCGCACGCTGGGAAGGAGAGTTGGACCGAGCACAGATGAAAGCTGCCTTCAGCGGTCATCAGCTTACCGAGGCATCAAACCGGCTACCCTCCTGCAAGTAAGGTGGGCGGCCCACGACCTGTCAAGTCGCTTAGCTGGTCACATAACTGAACGACCGACCCGCAGCCTCTAAACGGCTCCTCACGGACCATGTATCAGAAGCGCTAAATGTGTGAGTGCAAATCGTCACCGCCCTTTAAGCGAATGAGCCTTTCAGTATACCCGGCCGGTTTACGTCTGCAATGATGTTCGTCCAACACGTTGTGCCCATTCGTATGGGGACGTCTTCGCTTTGCCACCCGAAACCGAAACGCGTTAGGCGGACAGAGAGCCGGCCCGCGTCAAAAACCAATCAGAATAGGACCTATGACCAAGCGCCCCACGATTGCCGATCTCGCCCGCGAAGCCCGAGTCAGCGTAGCAACGATCGATCGGGTTCTAAACGCCCGCCATCCGGTGCGCGAGGAGACCGCGCGGCGGGTCCACGACGCCGCCCAGGCGATCGGCTATCATGCTGCCGGGCTAATCAAGCAGCGGTTGCGGCGAGACCTACCGCACTACCGTCTGGGCTTCATCTTGAGAAAACCGGCCCAGCATTTCTACCAAGATTTTGCGCGCGAGGTCGAAGCATCGGTCAATTTGGCCCAGTCCTTCCACGGCATTCCGCTCGTCGAATTCGCCCCGTCACATATGCCGAGCGACCTGATCGCGCCGCTCAAGGAGTTGGGCGCACGCTGCCATGCAATCGCGATGGTGGCACCGGACCACCCGAAAATCACAGCAGCGGTTGAGGACCTCAAGGCCAAGGGCATTCCGGTTTTCTCGCTGCTTTCCGACTTCGCCGCCGGCGTGCGACAGGGGTATATCGGCCTCAACAACCGCAAGGTGGGGCGCACGGCCGCTTGGATGGTGTCCAAGGTCGCAAAACGGCCCGGCAAAGTGGTGGTGTTTGTCGGCAGCCATCGTTTCCAGGGGCACGAGCTCCGTGACGTCGGCTTTCGCTCCTATTGCCGTGAGAACGCGCCCACGTTCGAGGTGCTGGATCCGGTCATGAACCTCGAGAAACGGCAGATCACCTACGAGGCAACGCTTGATCTCATGCAGCGGGAGCCCGAGCTCGTCGGCTTCTATGTCGCCGGCGGCGGCATGGAGGGCGCCATCTCCGCGCTCCGAGAAGAGGGCAAAAGTCGGGATCTCGTCGCGATCGTGAATGAAATCACACCTGAGTCTCGGGCAGCGCTCGCAGATAACATCGTCACGATGGCGGTCGCCACGCCAATGCGCCGGCTTTGCCAGGAGCTGATAACGCTGATGACACGGGCTATCGAGACCGGCACCGCTGAAACACCCGGCCAGACATTTCTGCCGTTCGACATCCATCTGCCGGAAAATATATGAAGGTTCATAAGCGGGAGTTTCCTTTCATAACGAGAGAAAGTTGAATGATGGTCCCTCCACACGGGTGGGCGCACCCCCGGGCCCTAGCCGCGGCCCAGGACGAAGAGCCAATTGGGTATCGGCGGCGCCTTAAGGCGGAAGTGCGAGGTAGATTGCCTAGATCCGCAGCGTCAACCTCCACGGGCTTTACTGCCAACATGCCCGACGTTCTCGTGAAGGGGGTGTGGTCAATGATCCCGCACGGCAATAGCCGAGCGAGGCCAGCACAGTCCATTTGGGGGTCGACCTCGTCGACCGCCATCTCCTCGCCTGGCTGCACGTGAAAAGCCGCGGCACAGCCGGCAAGGCAGGAATTTAACCGGGCTAACCATCTTCTGGGACTTCGCACGCAAATCGAGGCGGCAGTCAATTCAGTAGCAGCCCGGGCGTGTGTTCTGCTCGTTCCGGCCCCTCGCACTTAGCAAGGAACTGCGCCGCTCTGCCGGGCCAAAGGCCCGACGCCCGAAGGGCAACCGCTCCGACGCGATCGCGTCCGCCTCCAGAAGCCGCCATCGAAAGAATGCTCGCGTCGTCACCACCTACGGCCAAGGCGGGCAATCAAGGCAGCTGGCATCACTCTGCCACACATCCTCGACGAGCAACTCGCCTGAGATCAGCCCCAGAACGTAGGCAACACGCGCCGCGCCGGCGCTTGTCGAGATGCTGATCGGCCCGTCTACAGGGGGCGATTAGGTGGGGCTTAACATCTTCCGGGACTTCGCACGCGATTTCGAGGTGGCAGTCGGTACCAAGAAACGAAAGGTCGGATCGGCGTGCCCGAGACGCTCAATGATTTCAGGCAAAGGCGCCAGGCGAGATGCCTCCTGCAACATCATTTCCCGCATCCACATGCTTGCCGGATCACTATTGTGAAGCTCAGGCCATTGGACGGCTTCCGTGAATGCAGGAGGAGGAAGTGGCGGCGGAAGTTGGACAATCCGCAGGGGTGTTGCTTTTGCGAAATGCTGCGCCAGCCGTAAGGGCATGGTCCCGATGCGGTTGGTGCCTGACAGGACGGGCGGGATCAGGCTAAAGCCCTGTACGACAACTTCGATACGTCTCTCGAAACCGTGCTCGAGCAAATACCATTCCTCCATGGTGGGCTGCCGGGTGTGCCTGAATTTGAGCACAACATGTCCCATGCACAAGTATCGCTCGAATGTAAGTGGCTCCGACAGCTGCTTGTTCGTGCCGCAGCCTACGCCTACGAGCTTATCTTCGAACAGGGCTGCGCGAGGATGTTTCGACATGAACACTTCCGGCATGATCAGAAAATCAACGTCGCCGCGCCGGAGAAGCTCCTCGGGGTCGTCGCAAATAGGCAGACATTCAAAGCGAACGGCGGGAGCTTCCTGCGCAGCGCGCTCTACTATCTTCCTAAAAAATACGAGCGTGATGTAATCGGAAAGCATGATTCGGAAGAGACGATCCGATTGGGCTGGGTTGAAGGCGTCGGGGGAAATAATCGATAGCTGGATGTGCAGCAATGCGTCCCGGACTGCTGGGGCGAGCCCGTCGGCGCGCGGCGTCAAAATGAGCTCGCGGCCGTTCATCGTAAATAGCTCATCGTTAAAATAGGCGCGTAGCCGAGCAACGGCGGCGCTCATGGCCGGCTGGCTCAGGTTGATACTGCGAGCCGCGGCAGTGACTTTACGCTCCCTCATCAGAGCGTCCAGCACAACGAGGAGATTTAGATCCAGCCCTTTAAAACGCATGTCATGTTCTATCCAACGTGTGGATGCGTATCATTCAAACAATCAATTTTACGAATTTACGAGCCATGCATTAGAGGAACGGAAAGTGAGCGACGTCAAGCTCAAATCGACGACACGGGCCGGAACTCGAGAGAGCGTCTGGCTCACCTTCGCCAACGACAACGGCTGAGTGCAGCCACCAACGCCGCTTTGGTCGAGTAATGCGGCCGCAAAAACCAATATGAAGAGAGGTCCTGAATGCGCCATCAGGTGCAGTGGAAGTTGTGCTGGGAAAACGAGTTGCAGCTCTCCGATCACGTTAAGCTCGCCGAGTTCTTTCGTGATACGTACGGGCCGACTGGGGCGTCCAACGCAGAACCGTTCGAAGGTAGTCGAAGCTGGGCCGGAGCCAGGCCTGAACTCCGCGTAATCGCCTATGATTCAAGCGGTGTAGCGGCTCACATGGGCATACTGCGCCGTTTCATCAAGGTCGACGCGGTCGACCTGTTGGTGGCTGAGCTGGGCCTGTACGGGGTACGTCCGGACCTTGAGGGTCTGGGAATCGCCCATTCAATCCATGTCATGCTTCCAATACTGCAGGAGCTTGGCGTTCCATTCGCTTTCGGAACGGTCAGGGACGCGCTGCGGAATCATGTTGAGAGGTTCGGACGGCGATACAGCCCTATGGCCGTTTTGTCGGGAATTCGCGTGCGCTCCACCCGACCAGAGGCCCGCCTCGACCTGCCGCCCACACGCATCGATGACGCACTCACCATTGTTCTGCCAGTTGGACGGCCGATCAGCGAATGGCCCACGGGCACGATGATAGATCGGAACGGACCAGAGCTATGAGCCGGTCCGATTGCTTGTACGAAGTGCGCCGTGAGTGCTCTGACGGCACCGGCCGTCGAAGCGTTTATCTGACGTTTGACGACGGTCCCAATCCACTTTTCACACCGGAGATTCTCGACGTGCTGGCAGAGCAGCGGGTGCCGGCGACTTTCTTCGTCATCGGCGCCTACGCCTTAGAGCACCCAGATCTAATCCAACGGATGATCGCAGAAGGGCACGAGGTAGGCAACCACACGATGTCTCATCCGGACCTGTACCAATGCGGTTTCGGCGAAGTGCAACGTGAGGTCTTTGAAGCGAACGACGCCATCATGAGAGCGTGCCCGCAGGCCTCGGTCCGCTTTGTTCGCGCGCCCTACGGCGCCTGGAGCGAAGAAGTCTGCACAGCATCACAGATCGCCGGGCTGGCGGCCCTTCATTGGTCCGTCGACCCTCGAGATTGGTCTCGCCCTGGAGTCGAGGCGATTATTGATAGAGTGCTCGCCTCTGTCCGGCCGGGCGCAATTGTACTCTTGCACGACGGATGCCCTCCCGGCGAGTTGAGCCAGGGCGCTCACGCCGGCATGCGCGACCAGACGGTCACGGCGCTGTCCCGGCTGATTCCAGCACTGCGTGAGCGCGGATTTGTAATCCGCTCACTTCCTCAACATCACTGAACAAACGAGATCCCATGACACTTCTTGGTACAACCAGCACTGTGGCCATTTCGCTTTATGCACTGCTCTCGACTGCCTATAAGAGCATGCAAGGGCTTTATGCTATGCCGACAAAGGATTCGTCGGCGTTGGAGGTTCTCGTCGGCTCCGACAAACTGCCCAGCGTGGATGTCATCGTCCCCTGCTTCAACGAGGATCCGCGCACGCTTTCAGAGTGCCTGGCTTCCATTGCAGACCAAGAATACGCCGGAAGACTTCGGGTCTATTTGGTTGATGACGGTTCTGGAAATCGCGAAGCCTTAGGAACTGTCCACGAAGACTACGCGCGCGACCCTAGGTTCGACATCATTTTGCTTCCCGAGAATGTTGGAAAGCGCAAGGCACAGATCGCCGCGATACGCCGCTCATCAGGGGATCTGGTGCTTAACGTTGATTCAGACACGGTACTCGCACCCGACGTCATTTCCAAGCTTGTACCGAAGATGCGAGATTCAGCGGTCGGCGCAGCCATGGGTCAGTTGACGGCCAGTAACCGAACCGAGAGCTGGCTGACCAGGCTGATAGACATGGAGTACTGGCTGGCTTGCAACGAGGAGCGCGCGGCACAGGCTCGCTTCGGTGCCGTTATGTGCTGTTGCGGCCCATGTGCCATGTACCGCCGGTCTGCGCTCCTTTTGTTACTGGACCAGTACGAGTCGCAATTTTTTCGGGGCAAGCCAAGCGACTTCGGTGAGGATCGCCATCTCACTATCCTGATGCTGAAAGCAGGCTTTCGAACCGAATACGTTCCGAGCGCCATCGCGGCCACAGTCGTTCCGAACAGACTCGGACCGTATCTGCGCCAACAACTCCGTTGGGCACGAAGCACATTCCGGGACACGCTGCTTGGGCTGCGCTTGCTGCCTAGCCTAAATAGCTATCTCACGTTGGACGTGGTCGGACAGAATCTCGGCGCGCTACTCCTCGCCCTATCGGTATTAACGGGCCTCGCACATTTCGCACTGACAGGCACTGTGCCTTGGTGGACAGGACTGATGATTGTGTCCATGACCATGCTCCGATGCAGCGTGGTAGCATTTCGTGCTCGACAATTTCGATTTCTTGGCTTTTCGCTGCACACGTTCATCAACGTCTTTCTCTTGCTTCCGTTGAAGGCCTACGCGCTGTGTACCTTGAGCAATAGCGATTGGCTGTCACGAAGCTCTGCTGTCGCTACATCGAACACTGGGGGAAAACAGGCCCCCACCCAAACTCCGATCACTGGTTCCAGCAGGGCAGAATTCTCGCCCCATTCGGCTCCGCTTCGCAGGCTCAATCTTGCGCGGGATTCTTCGGAATTAGTCCTGTCGGACAACATTTGCGGCGACGAGTGATCGCTACTTACCTGATGGACGAGAGGTGCACGAGTTTGACCCAGAACGCGAATCATCAGTTGCTTGATCGGGAATTGGCCGCAGACGATCCGTGGCGCCTCGACGGCAATCCGTTCGAGCAGAAGCGCCACACGCAAATGCTCCAGCTGGCGCTTGCCCAAGGCTCCATTACAAATGCCCTCGAAGTCGGGTGCGCTGCCGGCGCATTCACGGAAAAACTAGCCCCCTACTGCCAAGGGCTCACCGTCATCGATGTCGTGGCGCAAGCGATTGCTCGAGCACGTCAACGGATAAAGGAGCCCTCGCGCATCAACTGGATAGTCTCCGATGTTCAACAGTTTTCGACCGACGAGTTGTTTGACCTGATCGTTGTGGCGGAGGTCCTCTACTACCTCGGAGACATAGCCGAGATGCGCGCGGCCGTCAAAAACCTGGTGCGGGTGCTTGCGCCAGGCGGGCACCTGATCTTCGGATCGGCAAGGGATGCTAATTGCCGTCGCTGGGGTCACGCCGCTGGTGCTGAGCCGGTCATCGCCATGCTGAACGAAACGTTGATCGAGGTAGAGCGTCTTGAGTGTCGGGGCGAGTCGGTCAACGAAGACTGCTTGCTCGTCCGTTTCCGGAACCCGATTTCCGCTTCCTGATGAATCGAATCTATCGCCGTTAACGTGGAGACACTATGCGCATCTGTGGTACCAAGCTGACCCATGATGGGGCGATCGCCCTGGTCGAGGATGGACGGCTCGTCTTCTGCGTTGACCAGGAAAAGCGGCACAACGATCCGCGTTACCAATCCATCGATAATCTCGACGCAATTGTTGCCGCTTTAGCGGAGCAGCGGCTAGATCCTTGTGATGTCGATCAGTTCGTTATCGACGGCGGGGATGGCGAAGACGAGTCACAGTTTCAGGTCGGCAGGCAACCAAGCAACCGCCAGTTTTGTCGTCCCTCTCGGTAAAATGAACCCATGTCCATGGTAGCGATCGACCTTACTGACGTAAGCAAAACTTATGACAAGCTCGTTGTCGACAGGCTGTCGTTCCGCGTTGCGGCGGGGGAATGCTTCGGGCTCTTGGGACCGAACGGCGCGGGCAAAAGCACGATTGCGCGTATGGTCCTCGGCATGACATCGCCTGATGCGGGGAAGATTACTGTGCTCGGCGCTCCAGTGCCGGCGCGCGCGCGTTTGGCACGTATGCGCATCGGCGTGGTCCCGCAGTTCGACAATCTTGATGCCGCGTTCACTGTACGCGAGAACCTGTTGGTGTTCGGGCGCTACTTCCGGATGAGCAGACGCCAGATCGATGCGGTCATACCATCGCTGCTTGAGTTCGCCCGCCTCGAGAACAAAGCGGATGCGCGCGTCGCCGAACTGTCCGGCGGCATGAAGCGGCGCCTGACGCTCGCGCGTGCGCTGATCAATGACCCGCACTTGCTGGTGATGGACGAGCCGACCACCGGCCTCGATCCGCAGGCCCGCCACCTGATCTGGGACCGGCTGCGATCGCTGCTGGCGCGGGGCAAGACTATTCTTTTGACTACCCATTTCATGGAAGAGGCCGAGCGGCTGTGCGATCGGCTGTGCGTTATGGAGGAGGGGCGCAAGATCGCCGAAGGTCGCCCGTCCGAACTCATTGACGAGCAGATCGGCTGTGACGTGGTCGAGGTCTACGGCGGCAATCCGCATGAACTGGGTGCGCTGATCCGGCCGTACGCACAGCGCATCGAGGTGAGCGGTGAGACGCTTTTTTGCTATGCACCCGATCCGGAGCAGGTGCTGGCGCAGCTACGCGGGCGCACGGGTCTACGCCTTCTGCAGCGTCCCCCCAATCTCGAGGATGTGTTTTTGCGGTTAACCGGGCGCGAGATGGAGGACTGAACAATGGGCGAACGTTATGCGGCGGGCATGCCCGCCAATGCGTGGAATTGGGTCGCGGTTTGGCGCCGCAACTATCTTGGATGGAAGAAAATCGGGCTTGCATCGGTTCTCGGCAACCTCGCCGATCCGATGATCTATCTGTTCGGTCTCGGCTTTGGCATCGGAACAATGATAGGTCCTGTTGAGGGCACTTCGTACATTGCGTTTCTCGCGGCTGGCATGGTTGCCACAAGCGTGATGGCATCGGCGACCGCTGAAACGGTCTACGGGAGTTTCGGCCGCATGGGCGACCAGCGCACCTGGGAAGGAATGCTATGCACTCAGCTGACGCTCGGCGATATCTTACTCGGCGAATTGGCGTGGGCAGCCACGAAGGCCCTCATGGCGGGCACAGCAATCACTATTGTTGCCACCACGCTCGGATACGCATCGTGGCCATCCATCCTCTGCTTGCTGCCAGTCATCGCTCTCAATGGCCTCGCCTTCGCGAGTCTAGCGATGGTCGTCACGGCGCTTGCGCCCAGCTATGAATATTTCATATTTTATAATACGCTTGTTATTACACCCATGCTGTTCCTTTGCGGCGCGATGTTTCCGGTCAACCAATTGCCCGGCGCTTTTCAGTATGCTGCCTCCTTATTGCCGCTCGCACATGCAATCGACCTCATTCGTCCAGCGATGCTTGGCCGTCCGATTGACAAAATGGGCCTGCATATCGGCGCGCTTTGCATATACACGGTTTTGCCCTTCTTCTTTTCGATTGCTCTTTTTCGTCGAAGGCTGATGCGTTGACGCTACTCACCATTCGAATTGGATGTTTGGGCGCAACCCATTCACACGCCGCCTAGATCAAGACATGCGTTTTAAAGGACTCGATCTGAACCTCCTCGTTGTGTTGGACGCTCTGGTCAGGGAACGTAAAGTCACCGCGGCGGCCCGCAGTATTAACCTGAGCCAGCCGGCAATGAGCGCCGCCGTTGCTCGGTTACGCGCCTATTTCAGCGATGAGCTATTTACGATGAGCGGCCGCGAGCTCATTTTGACACCGCGCGCTGAGGGGCTCGCCCCAGCAGTCAGGGAGGCATTGCTGCACATCCAGCTATCGATTATTTCCTGGGACGCCTTCAACCCAGCCCAATCGGATCGTCGCTTCCGGATCATCCTTTCCGATTACATCACGCTCGTATTTTTTAAGAAGATCGTAGAACGTGCTGCGCGGGAAGCTCCCGCCGTCCGCTTTGAATGTCTCCCTATTTCCGACGACCCCGAGGAGCTTCTCCGGCGCGGCGACGTTGATTTTCTGATCATGCCGGAAGTATTCATGTCGAAACATCCTCGCGCAGCCCTGTTCGAAGATAAGCTCGTATGCGTAGGCTGCCGCACGAACAAGCAGCTGTCAGAGCCACTTACATTGGAGCGATACTTATCGATGGGGCAGGTTGTCCTCAAATTCGGGGACACCCGGCAGCTCTCCGTCGAGGAATGGTATCTGCTTGAGCACGGTTTCGAGAGACGTATCGAAGTTGTCGTACACGGCTTTAGCCTGATCCCACCCGTTGTATCCGGCACCAGCCGCATCGGGACCATGCCCTTACGGCTGGCGCAGCATTTCGCAAAAACAACACCCCTGCGGATTGTCCAACTTCCGCCACCACTTCCTCCCGCATTCACGGAGGCCATCCAATGGCCTGCGCTCCACAATAGTGATCCGGCAAGCTTGTGGATGCGTGAAATGATGTTGCAGGAGGGATCTCGTATGATTCCTCTGCCTAAGAGCACCGGACGTCTCAGTTGTCCGCAAATTGAGAAACTGCTCCCCCCTCGACTATGAGAGGAGGCATGGATGGCGATTGGAATTGGGAGATTCCTGCATTGTCGAGAACGATGTGGAGAGAGCTGATGCTTCAGCCTAAGAGGTAGCAGCGATGCTGCGGCTGCATGAACTTGGCTGGTGGAGCGAACCGATGGGCGAAGGAATTCGGGTGCGCGCGCAACACGGTGCGTCGGTATCTCCGCCACGGCGGGACCGTTCCGTTTGGTAAACCTGTTCGGCCGACCGCGTTGACGGGCTGGACGATTGGCTGCGAGAGCGCTTGTTTCCGGTCCCCGCCGCCTGCGAGCCCGCAACTGCTCAGCAGAAGGGCGAAGCGAACGAGAGTGCATCCATTTCGTAAATGTGTGCCTATCCAAGCAATCGATTTCTCCAATTGTCCGATGACGAATATGAACGACTCAGGCAGGGGCATCATTAGGAGTATTTTCGATGGCAAACATTATCGAGGGTGGCCTGGGTGCCGAAACACTCATCGGCACCGATCGTGAAGATTGGATGGAGGGTTTCCAGGGCGGTGACTGGATTGACGGTCGTGGCGGCAACGACGAGATCTCGGGTGGCCTGGGCAGTGACCGAGCCATCGGCGGCGAGGGTAACGACCGCATCTTCGGCGGAGATGGCTGGGACGATCTCTCCGGCGACAACGGCCGCTTCAACG
>NZ_JAMYPY010000025.1:0-65699 GCF_040320605.1 Mesorhizobium sp. M0659 | reverse complement strand
GCGCTGACTCCTTTTGCAGCGCGAGACGACGTTAGCGCTTCACGCGCAACGACCCCCTCTGTCGCCTTCGGCGACATCTCCCCCTCGAGGGGGGAGATTGGCGCCTAATCACGCCTTGCGCTTCTCCACCTCCGCCTTCCTCAGCAGGAAGCGCTGGATCTTGCCGCTTGGGGTCTTCGGCAGTTCCGTGATGAACTCGACCTCGCGCGGGTAGGCGTGCGCCGACAGCCGTTTCTTGACGTGCTGGGCCAGCTCTTCGGCGAGCTCCGAATTGCCCTTGTAAGCCGGCGCCAGAACGACGAAGGCCTTGACGATCTCGGTGCGCTGCGGATCGGGCACGCCGACGACAGCCGCCTCGTTGACCGCCGGATGCTCGATCAGCGCGCTTTCGACGTCGAACGGGCCGATGCGATAGCCGGCCGAAGTGATGACATCGTCGGCGCGGCCGATGAAGGAGACCGAACCGTCCGGCTCGTACTCCACCGTGTCGCCGGTGCGGTAGTAGCCGCCCGTGATCGCTGGCGTCTCGGCTTGGTGATAGCCGTCGAACCAGCGCAGCGGCGACTTCGCGATGTCGACGGCGAGGATGCCGGGCTGGTTGGGGCCGAGCTCGTTGCCGGCCTCGTCCAATACCACCATGCGATATCCGGGCATTGCGAAGCCGGCCGAGCCCACGCGCACGACGTGCGAGAGCCCATGATGGTTGTTGACCATCATGCCGTTCTCGGTCTGGCCGTAATGATCGTGGATGGGGGCGGCGAGATGGGCGTCGAACCAGCGGATCACTTCCGGGTTGAGTGGTTCGCCGGCGCTGCTCACCACACGCAGCCTGCCTTTTACACCGGCGGCCGCCTCGGGCCCTTCCGCCATCAGCAGCCGATAGGCGGTGGGCGACCCGGCAAGGCTGGTGACGCCGAGCCGCTCGATGATGTCATAGGTGCTTTTGGCGTTGAAGGCGCCTTCATAGAAGGTGGTGGCGATGCCGAGCTGCAAGGGCCCGGTGATGGCGTAATAGAGGCCGTAGGCCCAGCCGGGGTCGGCGATATTCCAGAAGATATCGTCGCCGCGCAGCCCGACCGCATCGCGCATATAGGCGCCGAAGGCCAGCAGGGCGCGGAGCGGCACCGGCACGCCCTTGGGCAGGCCTGTCGTGCCGGAGGTCGACATCATCATGAACAGGTCGTCGCCCTTGCGCATCACTGGTCCGCAGTCGGGCGAGGCGGCGGCAAGCGCGGCGCGAAAATCCATGTCGCGTTCCGGTAGCGCCTCGTCCGACCAAGAATGGTGGCGATTTGCGCTGATGTCTCGACCTCGTCGAGCTTGCCGCGATTGGCCGGGTTGGTCACCACGATCCTGGCGCCGCTATAGCCGAGGCGGTGCTCGATGGCTTTCGGACCGAAGGCGGTGAACAGCGGCTGGTAGACCGCGCCGATGCGCCACGTCCCGAGGATCAGCGCCACCAGTTCGGGGACGCGCGGCAGCATGCCGGCGACGACATCGCCGGCACCGACGCCGGCGGCCTTGAGCACATTGGCGGCGCGCCCGGACATGTCGGCGAGATCGCCGAAGCTGAATTCGCGAAGCTCGCCGCCGGCCGAGATCGCGCGCAGCGCCAGCCGGTCTTCTCCGGTGTAGCGGCCGCAGCATTCGACATAGGCATTGATGCCGGTTCCAGGGTTGCCATACAACCGGGCGATCTCATCTTCGATGCGAAAGCGCTGAGCGGCATCCTCATAGCGCGGCATTTTGCTCATCGCGGTCCTCCCTAAGCGGCGCCCATCTCCCCTTGGAGCGCCTTATCGGTCAGATTGCCTGAAATTGCTGCGCTGGTCGATTACGGCGATAGTCGGGGAATGCGAAGGATCGCAGCGCAGCGACAATCCGCGCCGAGCCACTGCTGTTGACCGAACCGTCCATCCGGCCGATAGCACCGCCAGAATTGCCCCGAGGCCCCAATGATCCCAGACTCAACTTTCGATGACGCGGCCATCGCCGACGAAGGACGCGATGCTGACATCGCCTGGCAAAACGACATCCGCGCGGGCGTGCGCCACGTCCGCGATCTCGCCTCGCTGCCGCTGTCACCCGCCGAGCGCGCGGCGGCGCAGGAGGCGGCTACGCGCCACAAGGTGCGTGCCCCAAAAACCTATCTCGACCTGATCGACTGGAACGATCCCGCCGATCCGATCCGCGCCCAGGTCATTCCATCGCCGGATGAGCTGACCGAAACGGAAGGCGAGCTCGAAGATCCGATCGCCGACCATGCCTTCAGTCCGGTGCCGCGACTGACGCACCGCCACGCCGACCGCGTGCTGTTGTTTGCGACCTACCAATGCGCGGTCTATTGCCGCTTCTGCTTCCGCAAGGAATCCCTGACCTCGATCGGCCGCGGCTACACGCGCGAGGCGCTCGAAGACGCCTTTGCCTATATCGAAGCCCATACCGAAATCCGCGAAGTGATCCTGACCGGCGGCGATCCGCTGTCGCTGCCGGACAAGGCGCTGGCCGAAATCCGCGCCCGCATCGAGGCGATCGCGCATGTCAGGCTGCTGCGCATCCACACGCGCGTGCCTGTCGTGCTGCCCGCGCGCATCACGCCGGGGCTGGTTGGCGCCTTGCAGGGCCGGCTGATGGTCACCGTCGTCACCCATTTCAACCATGCGCGGGAGATCACGCCGGCCACCGAATTGGCCTGTCGCGTCATGCGCCAGGCAGGCTTCGTGCTGCTCAACCAGAGCGTCCTGCTCAAGGGCGTCAACGACACGGTCGAGGTGCTGGAGGAACTCTGCCGCGAACTGATGTACCGGCTCGGCGTCAAACCCTATTACCTGCACCATGGCGACCTCGCGCGCGGCATGGCGCACAGGCGCACCACGATTGCGCAGGGACAGGCGCTGGCCGGCGCGCTGCGCGCCCGCCTGTCGGGCATCTGCAATCCGGTCTATGTGCTGGACCTGCCGGAAGGCGGCGGCAAGGTGCCGCTCGGGCCATGCCATGTCGAGGGACGGGACGGGCAGGATTGGCGCATCCGCGGCCAGGATGGCGAGGTGAGGCTGTATCGGGACGTGGTGGTGTAGGCACGGCGCAGCGCCGCCAATGATCGCCGCCGTCGCATTGTCGATCGGGATGACCGATCGCACCGAACTATCGCCACGACGCGTTCGCTTGCATTCCGTATGTTGACATAAAGATATGCTTATGTGATGGTTGTCGCCTCAAGGATAAAAAATGTCGCACAATTCTGCATCGCTGGACGCATTGTTCGGCCCCGTCGCGGCCAGGCCCGATGGGTCCGAAGTGCTTGCGGCGCTCACCGCGGCGGCACGCGAGCGCATCCTCATCCTCGACGGCGCCATGGGCACGCAAATCCAGGGTCTCGGCTTCGACGAGGAGCATTTCCGCGGCGAGGCTTTCGCGGGCTGCGCCTGCCACCAGCAGGGCAACAACGACCTCTTGATCCTGACGCAGCCGAAGGCGATCGAGGAGATCCATTATCAATACGCCATCGCCGGCGCCGATATCCTCGAGACCAACACCTTCTCCTCGACCTCGATCGCCCAGGCCGACTACGGCATGGAGGATGCCGTCTACGCGCTGAACCGCGACGGCGCGCGACTGGTGCGTCGGGCAGCGGCGAGGGCACAGCAGGAAGACGGCAAGCGGCGCTTCGTCGCCGGCGCGCTCGGGCCGACCAACCGCACCGCCTCGATGTCCCCCGACGTCAACAATCCCGGCTACCGCGCGGTGACCTTCGATGAATTGCGCCTGGCCTATGGCGAGCAGTTGCGCGGCCTGGTCGACGGTGGCGCCGACATCATTCTCATCGAGACCATCTTCGATACGCTGAACGCCAAGGCGGCGATCTTTGCCTGCAACGAGATTTTCCTCGAAAAGGGCGTGCGCCTGCCGGTGATGATTTCGGGCACCATCACCGATCTCTCCGGCCGCACGCTGTCGGGCCAGACGCCGACCGCCTTCTGGCATTCGGTGCGCCATGCCAACCCCTTCACCATCGGCCTCAACTGCGCGCTCGGCGCCAATGCGATGCGCGCGCATCTGGCCGAAATTTCAGGCGCCGCCGACACCTTCGTCTGCGCCTATCCGAATGCCGGCCTGCCCAATGAATTCGGCCGCTATGACGAGAGCCCGGACTTCATGGCCGCGCAGATCGAGGATTTTGCGCGGGAAGGGCTGGTCAATGTCGTCGGCGGCTGCTGCGGCTCGACGCCGGACCACATCCGGGCGATTGCCGAAGCCGTAAAGAAATACCCGCCACGCGCCATCCCCGAGATCGAGCGCAAGATGCGCCTGTCCGGGCTGGAGCCGTTCACGCTGACCGACGAGATTCCCTTCGTCAATGTCGGCGAACGCACCAACGTCACCGGCTCGGCCAAGTTCCGAAAGCTGATCACGGCGGGCGACTATGTCCCGGCGCTCGACGTGGCGCGCGACCAGGTCGCCAATGGCGCACAGATCATCGACATCAACATGGATGAAGGCCTGATCGATTCGAAAAAGGCGATGGTCGAGTACCTCAATTTGATCGCCGCCGAACCCGACATCGCTCGTGTTCCGGTGATGGTCGACTCCTCGAAATGGGAGATCATCGAGGCCGGGCTGAAATGCGTGCAGGGCAAGCCACTGGTCAACTCCATCTCGATGAAGGAAGGCGAGGAAGCCTTTCTGCATCATGCGAAGCTGGTGCGCGCCTACGGCGCGGCGGTGGTCGTCATGGCCTTCGACGAGGCCGGCCAGGCCGACACCAAGGCGCGCAAAGTCGAGATCTGCACCCGCGCCTACAAGCTGCTCACCGAACAGGCCGGTTTCCCGCCCGAGGACATCGTCTTCGACCCCAATGTCTTCGCGGTCGCCACCGGCATCGAGGAGCACGACAATTACGGCGTCGACTTCATCGAGGCCACCGGCGAGATCACCGCCACGCTGCCGCATGTCCATATCTCGGGCGGCGTCTCGAACCTGTCCTTCTCGTTCCGCGGCAACGAGCCGGTGCGCGAGGCCATGCACGCGGTGTTCCTCTACCATGCCATCCAGCGCGGCATGGATATGGGCATCGTCAATGCCGGCCAGCTCGCCGTCTACGACACGATCGAGCCGGGGCTGCGCGAGGCGTGCGAGGATGTCGTGCTCAACCGCATGCCCAAGGCCGGCGGCACCGCCACCGAACGCATGCTGGAGATCGCCGAGCGTTTCAAGGGCACCGCCGGCAAGGACGCCAGGGAGCGCGATCTCGCCTGGCGCGACTGGACAGTCGAGCAGCGGATTTCCCATGCGCTGGTCAACGGCATCACCGAATTCATCGACGCCGACACCGAAGAGGCGCGGCTTGCGGCCGAGCGGCCTCTGCATGTCATCGAAGGCCCGCTGATGGCCGGCATGAATGTCGTCGGCGATCTGTTCGGCGCGGGAAAGATGTTTCTGCCGCAAGTGGTGAAGTCGGCGCGCGTGATGAAGCAGGCGGTGGCCGGATTGCTGCCGCACATGGAGGCCGAAAAACTGGCCAACGCCGCCAATGGCATCGATAATGGCGAGCGCCAGACAGCCGGCAAAATCCTGATGGCGACTGTAAAGGGCGATGTCCACGACATCGGCAAGAACATCGTCGGCGTCGTTCTGGCCTGCAACAATTACGAGATCATCGATCTCGGCGTCATGGTGCCGGCGGCGAAGATCCTGCAGACGGCTCGCGAGCAAAATGTCGACATCATCGGCCTGTCCGGCCTGATCACCCCGTCGCTGGACGAGATGGTGCACATGGCCGCCGAGATGGAGCGTGAAGGGTTTGACATTCCGCTGCTGATCGGCGGCGCCACGACCAGCCGCGTGCACACGGCGGTGAAGATCCACCCGCGCTATTCCAAGGGACAGACGGTCTATGTCAATGACGCCAGCCGCGCCGTCGGCGTCGTGTCATCCTTGCTGTCGAACGAGACCAAGGGCGGCTACGTCGACACAGTGCGGGCCGAGTACAAAAAGGTCGCCGACGCGCATGCCCGCTCCGAGGCCGACAAGCAGCGGCTGCCGCTGGCCAAGGCCAGGGCCAATGCGCACAAGGTCGACTGGTCGACCTATGAGCCGCCGAAGCCGTCCTTCACCGGCGTCAAGGTTTTCGGCAACTGGGACCTGACGGAGCTCTCGCGCTACATCGACTGGACGCCGTTCTTCCAGACCTGGGAGTTGAAAGGGCGTTACCCCAAGATCCTCGACGACGAGAAGCAGGGACCGGCGGCACGCCAGCTTTTCGAGGATGCGCAGGCGATGCTGAAAAAGATCATCGCGGAAAAATGGTTCGCGCCGCGCGCCGTCATCGGCTTCTGGCCGGCGAACGCCGTCGGCGACGACATCAGGCTGTTCACGGATGAGGCACGCTCGCAGGAACTGGCAACCTTCTTCACGCTGCGCCAGCAGCTGACCAGGCGCGACGGCAAGGCCAATGTCGCGCTGTCGGATTTCGTCGCGCCGGCCGACAGCGGCAAGCCGGACTATATCGGCGGCTTCATCGTCACCGCGGGGATCGAGGAGGTGGCGATATCAGAGCGCTTCGAGCGCGCCAATGACGATTATTCCTCGATCATGGTCAAGGCGCTGGCCGATCGTTTCGCCGAAGCTTTCGCCGAGCGCATGCACGAGAAGGTGCGCAAGGAATTCTGGGGTTACGCCGCCGACGAGACGCTGGCGCCGGATGAACTGATCGGCGAGCCCTATCGCGGCATCCGCCCCGCGCCCGGCTATCCCGCGCAGCCCGATCATACCGAGAAGGCGACCTTGTTCCGGCTGCTCGACGGCGAGCGCAATGCCGGCGTCGGCCTGACCGAGAGCTATGCGATGTGGCCGGGCTCGTCTGTGTCCGGCATCTATCTCGCCCATCCCGAAAGCTATTATTTCGGCGTCGCCAAGGTCGAGCGCGACCAGGTCGAGGACTATGCCCGCCGCAAAGCCATGCCGCTGGCCGATGCCGAGCGCTGGCTTGGGCCGATCCTCAACTATGTGCCCGTGGATTATGCCGAGGCGGCGGAATAGCCGGGACGTGATCTGGCCCAATGGCTCGACCGCTCCCTTGATTTTCACCGTCGAAAAAAATCGCGCCGCACCCGGTTCTCGGCGAGCTGCCGGTTGTGGGTCGGTCAGACTTAGGTCCCTCGCGCCTGCTTTTCTGGAACAAGCCGTGATGTCCCGCATTTTATTGGCAGGGACACAAGGAGTGTCGAGTGAAAGCGATTTTGGGACTGGTCGGCGGCTTCGTGCTGACCCTTGCGGTGTTCGGCAGCGGGCTGGTTTTCGCAGCCTGGCTGCTTGCCGCCAAGCCTGTGCGGGAGGCAAGGCCCACCGTCAGCGTGGCGGAACTGTGGACCCGGAAAGCGCGGCCGGTGGACAAGACGGCGCAGGACTTCGAACGTGTGCCGCCCGAGCAGTCCGCGCCTGCCGACATCGCCGCCAAGGAGCCAGCCCAGGACCCGGCCAGGCAGCAGCCCGATCCCACAGTCACCGCCGCCATCGCGCGGACCGAACTGCCGCCGCCGCATCTCGCCTGGTGCGCCAGCCGCTACCGCTCCTACGATCCCGAGGACAACAGCTACATGTCCTATAGCGGACAGCAGCGCACCTGCGTATCGCCCTATCTCGCCGCCGACCGCGCCGCGCCGCGAGAGGCAAGCTATGTCGAGGGCGCGGGCGCCTACGCGGCCGCCGGCGGCGAACCGGACCATGTCGCCTCCTGCTTCAGCCGCTATCGCTCCTACCGTCCGGAAGACAACAGCTACCAGCCATATTCCGGCGGGCCGAGACGGCAATGCGAATAGCCAGCGCGAAGGGCGCCGCGAACGATTGCGACCGCGCGATTTCTGGGGTCGTTCGGATCGTCCTCGAAGCCCAGGGGAGGAACCACCATGGAAGACGACCGGCATCACAAGATACAGCAGCGCGCCTACCAGATCTGGGAGCGCGAAGGCACTGGCGACCCCGAGCATCACTGGCACCGGGCCGAGGCCGAGATCGACCGCGAAGCCGCCCTGCCGCTGACCGCAGACGACGCCCTGCCGCGCGAGATCGCGAGCACCGACGTCCTGACCGTCGAGGAACTCGCCGTGCGCACTGGCATAGCGGGCGACGAGGCGCAGCAGTTGATCGACAGACTGGGCACGGACCGCGCCGCAGTTGAGCAGGCTGCGCGGGGGATTGAGGGAAAGAGGCGGGCGACGTCCTGATCGGAGGGCTAGGACGATCTTTCAGAGTGTCTTGTTGACACTTATCACTTTGGCAGTCGCGACAGAGGCCGTCATTTCCGACAGCTTTGCGCCCAAATTGATCCGTGCTGGCCATAGCAACATCCGTAAGCGGACGGTGCCGACGCCGGCGAAGCAGCCCAGATGCCGCGATACGAAGTGCCAACCACTTCGCGGCACCAGCGTGCCTGTAGACACTCTCGCCACTTTCTCTATACGACGTCGAGACGGGGTGGCGAGCAACGATGATCACAGTGTTGGTGCACGAGTTGAATCAGACGCCGATGCGGCGGCTGATTTCGTCGGCAGGGCACTTGTTGCCGCTTTTGCGCATGGAAACCTATCAGTCAGTCTTCCGCCGACTAAACTTTCCCGCGGGTACCTTGGTTTTTACTGATTTTGAGTATCTGAATGGCATGGAAATGATGGCGGCGGCGGATATTGCCGAAGCCGCAAAGCGCGCCGACCCTGATGCTCGAATTCTAAACCATCCCGCGACTGTCCTGGAGCGGTTCGCCCTGCTCCGCCGGCTTCGTATTAGAGGAAACAACCCGGTCGAAGTATCGCGTCTGGAGCAGGATGAGCGACCAACCCGTTACCCTGTTTTTATCCGGATGGAAGATGGCTTTTGGGGGCCGGAAACCAAGCTTCTGGAAAACCCACGCCAACTTGAAGAGGCGATCGCCGTGCTCCAGGGCAACGCCAAGCCGATGAAGCGGCGCATCGCCGTCTCCTTCGAAGCCGATCGCGATTCGAACGGCTACTATCGAAAGTATGGCGCATTCCGCATTGGGGACGCGATTGTGTCCCAGCACATACTTAGGTCCGTCGACTGGAACGTTAAGTCATCGGCAAGCAGCACCGACCCGGATTTCGTGCGCGAGGAACTCGCCTTCGTAAAGGACAATCCGCACGCTGAGGACCTGCTTCGCGCCTGCAATACCGGCCATATCCAGTTCGGCCGCGTGGACTACACGTTGCGAGACGGCGCATTGGTGATATTCGAGGTCAACCCCAATCCGACTTTTCCGAAGTTCAAAGGTGGCGCAGCCGCCCGTGAGGAACGACGTGGCCACATTATCGCGGCGTTGAAAGTTGCATTCGAGGCAATCGACAGTTCCGGCACCGGGAGAATCGACTTCCTGCCTTCAGCCGGATCTTACCAATTCATTCAGTCGGGCCGCTGGATATGGCCGGTGAGATGGCTTTGGAGAACAAGAATGGCCCGGCGAAGGAAGATGCAATCGCAATGAACGGCCCGCGAGAAAGCCCACCGGCAGGACAACGGCTCTCGATTTACACCGACGAACCACTCACGCAACTTGCCCGTTTTTCGTTTGATTGGGCTGAGGTGCTGTGTGACCCGAGCCATGGGTGTATGCCCTACCATCGCACGTGGAGCATGATCCGCCTGCTGGAATCGAAAGGTGCCAAGCCGGCCGGCGGGGGGTTCTTTGGGCGTGAATTGGCTGCCGTGGCCCAGGAGGGACGCTGTCGCATTCTCCTGTCGGGCGCGGCCGACACCGGCCTGGCGGCAATGGTTCTGGGCCAAACGAGGCCGGTCGGCATCGAGCCCGAATTTGTGCTGATCGATCGCTGTGAAACGACGGTCGAACAGAACAGGCTGTTTGCCCGCTCCGCCGGTTTTGCGCTCGAGACCCACCGCGCCGACATTCGCGGTTGCGACTGTGCGCCGGTGCAGGCAGTTGTCGCCCATAGCGCTCTTAATTTCTTCGACCGCAGCGCACGCCAGCAGGTGGTCGACAGTTGGGCGCGTAGTCTCAAGCCTGGCGGGCGCCTGCTTCTCTCCCAGAGGTTGCTATCGGAAAAAGACCAGCCGAGGGGGCCTCGCGGCAGCGCTGAAATCGGCCGCAGGCTTTCGACCATCGAGAAGGCCGCCGTCGCGGCGCATTTTCCTGCCGCTGCCGTGGCGGAGCTGAAGACGGCCGTCGAAGCGCTCTGGGGTGAACCGCTGCATGAAGATCGCACTACATATTCAGACCTTGCGGATATGCTGAAGCAATCCAACCTGACGATTATCGGCTCGGAGCAGCATCATACCGGGAAAAGCGTTTCCCCGCTTGCCGCTGCCGACAGCGTCCGGACAATTCCAAGATACGAAATCGTCGCCGTCAGGATGTAGCCCGACCACTAGAACAAGTGCGACATCGCAGAAGCGGGAAGGTCGATAGCCGCTATCCGATCTAGATAAAACCAGGTCGCCACTGCGACCGCAACCGAGGTGCAAGATGCCAGTGCCGCCGACTTCAAGGTCAGCTTCTGACCGGCTGCAATCCATATCAGGGTAAACAGGGATAGCGCCGCCGGGAGGCCCGCCAGCCAGACAGCGGCCGGCAACAGGAGCATCATCATCAACGGCACACGATGGCTTTCCGGGATCGTATGGGTCCGTCCGCCTCCCTGTTTCTCGTGGCCAACAAGCGAGATCGTTTGCACAAGGGCGACCGCGAGCATCGCAAACAGACAACACCAGGCCACGGCCTGCGCGAAGATCGAATAGCCTGGCTGCCCTTGGAGCGATATCGCTGCCATCACAGCGCATCCACCGGTCAACAGCCATGCGACTGCGGCATCGGCACGCTTTGGCTTGACACGTCGCGGCGGCAAAACACCACCGCGCACGATCCATGCGAGGGAAAGCGCGATTATGACCATGATCGTCAACGACGCCGGCCGTTGTAGAGGGTTCAGCCTGCCGACACGGGCCAACTCCACACTGAGCGCCAGGTTTCGCTCGATGAAGCCGCCCAGGACGAATGATATGACAAAAGGAATTTGCGGCCAGGCGAGGCGCTTCAGCATGTAGCCGGCCAGCCCGAAAGCGACGGCTACGTACAGATCGATCAGCAGCCCGTTTAGCTGCACGATCGTCACGAAGCTGACGACAATGATCGGGAGCGCGATGCGGTCGATCCTGAGAGCAGTCAGGCGCGCAAAATATGGTGTCAACGCCAATCCCACTGCGGACGTCAGCAGGTTCGACAGCAGCAGCGCGGTAATCAACGTGAACGTCAGGGGCAAGCCGGTCGTCAGCATCGGTATGCCCGGAACGATGCCGTGTACCGTCAGGACTGTCAGCAGGATCAAGCCGCCCTCGCTGCCGGGAAGGCCGAAGGCAACGGTCGGCAGAAGCGAGCCTCCGTCCTTCGAATCGACGGCCGCTTCCGGCGCAATGATGCCCCTGATGTCACCAGATCCGAACCTTGAGCGCTGGTCCTTGGGGGTTGTCTGGATCGCCTGCCCGTAGGCAACGAAGCTGGCGACCGTTCCTCCAACACCTGGAATGATGCCGACCAACACGCCGATGGCCGACGATCGCATTGTCAGTCCCCAATGACGAAAGACAGCAAGCATACCGGTCCAGATCGAGTCGTTCGCGTTTTCCAGGCCAGCCGCTTTTTCAAGCTGCAATCTTTTTCGCCACGAGATGATTTCAGAAACGGTGAAAAAGCCAAGCAGCAGCGCGACCATGTCGACGCCGTCGAAGAGAGCGATGCTCCCAAACGTCCAGCGTGGTTGGCCATAGGTCGGATCAGTTCCGACAAGACCGACCAAAAGCCCCAGCAGCGCCATCGCCAGCGCTTTCAGACGGGACGCGCTTGGAACCGCAATGATCGTCGACAGGCCCCATACGCCCAGCAGCACGTATTCAAACGGTCCGAATTGCAGGATGAACGGCCGAATGATCGGCATGAGCGCTATGAGGACGAGGACGCCAAAAACCGATCCGACGGCCGAGGCCGTTGCCGCGGCGGCTATCGCGGTGCGAGGCAGGCCGGCCCTGGACATCGGATGGCCGTCGAGCAGGGTTGCCGCGCTTGGCGCGTTGCCCGGTATGTTGAAGAGGATAGCCGTTATAGATCCCATGAAGGTCGCGCCGCCGGTCAGGGCGCCAAACAGCAACAACACCGATACCGGATCCCAATGCACGGTTGCGACCAGCAGAAGGGTTGCAAGGCTGGCGCCGCCAATCCCTGGAAGAAAGGACGTAGCCATGGCAACCAAGGTGCCAAGCACCGGGATCAGTATGTTCGGCCAGGAGAATACATTGCCCAGTCCAGTGCCGAGGGCAGCCCAATATCCGGTCATCAGCGCGTTGCTCGCGCATCCCGCTCGAGTTCCGGGTGTTTTTTCAGATACGCTTCCGCCTCATGGAAGGCACTGAGCATATCGTTGATCACGATGACGGTCTGGTCAGCGTCGCGCGGCTCGATTGGACGTTTCTGAGCTTCAAGCGCCACCTTGAACCCATCGCTCTTGACCGCGGCGGAGACGGCGTCACGAAGACAACCTAGCGATTTCTGCTCCATGTCGGCAGGGGCAAAAAATCCCCGCGCTGTCGCCGAAGCTTTCGCGACGGCGATGGCCAACCGCAATCGTTCTTCCTGCTTCTCCTTGGAAAGGCCTTGGCTACGCTGCCACACCAACCCTCCTTCACCCGCCAGGAAAGCCACGCCTGGCGCGTTCGGGTCAGGTCCCTCCGTGAGAACCAGACCGACTTTGGCTTCGCCTGCGGCGGTCGAGCGCAAGCCTGTCGTCAATGAATTGGATGTCATATCGCCTTCGCCACGCAGGAGCGCGGACATGAGTGCGCCGCTGCCTTCATAGCCCGAGACCACGTCGACCTTGATATCGAGGAGGTGCGCGGTGAGCACTATCGGCAGGATGCCGGCTTCAAGCGATGAAACCGACGCGACCAGATGTTTGGCGCTTTGCAAATCGACATCGTTCCGAACGATCCACGCTTCGGGATCGATGTGAATCAGTCCTATCGGATTTAGCCGATTCATCCAGTTGTCGACGCCAGCCGGAATGTCACCTTGCGAAATTATGTCGGAGACGCTTTCAATCATAAGGACCAGTTCGTCGGATGGCGCATTGGTTACACGCTTTAGCGCCGCAAATCCGCCTGCCGCGGGCATATTCACGACCCTGACATCGAGCTCGGTCGTGCTGGCAAGGGCCGGCGCAAATGCACGGGCATAGGTATCATAGCCGCCGCCGGCAGCGTTGGGGACAACGAGGGTGATTCGCCGGCCGGCGTAGGTGGTTGCGCAAGCGATCTCGCCGCCGCTTGCCGCGGACGGCAGGTAGATTGCCGCGGCGGTGATTGCCGCCAACGCCACACGAAAGAACTTCATCTCGCCAAGCCCCAGATTTCACCCAGTGGTGATACTTTAGATAGCCCTTGCAACGCCAGCGTTGTTCCTTAGCAATCGCGCTTAGTTTCGTGAATGTCGCGGTCTGTGTCGCCAATTGGCGTCCGATCTGCCAAGCGGTTATTCAGTTCATTAACCTTTCATTAACCATACCACGGCTAGCGTTTACCTCTCAGTAAGGAATCGCCCGCCGTGACCTTTGCCGCTCCCCTCGAGGCCAAATCCATTCGCTTTCGCGCCCGCTCCTTCGTCGCGTTCACGCTGACGCCGGAGGCGCCTTTGGATGTCTGGCTGGAGAGCCTCGATCGCTGGATCGGCAACTCGCCGGGCTATTTTGCCGGGCGCCCGGTGGTGCTCGACCTGAATGTGCTGAAGCCCGATGTCGTGGCCATCGAAGCGCTGGTCGATTTGCTCGGCCAGCGCGGCATCCGCATCTATGCCATCGAGCTTGATGGCGGCGCCGAGCTTGGCGCGCATCTGCCGCCGGTGCTGGTCGGCGCCAAGGAGGCGACCACCGACGGTCTGCTGCAGCCGAGCCGCAAGGCGGGCAGGGCGGATGACGCCACGCCGGCAGGCGATACGAAGGCGGCCGGTGACATCAAGGCAGAGGCCGGCGATTTGAAGGCGGGCGAGTTGAAACCGGCGGGCGGTGCCAAGACGCAGCCTCAAGACGTCAAAATTGCCGCGCCGGACGCCGGCACGTTGATGATCCGCTCGCCGATCCGTTCGGGGCAGCTGATCTTCCATCCGCATGGCGATGTCATCGTGCTGGGTTCGGTCGCCTCCGGCTCCGAGATCGTCGCCACCGGTTCCATCCATGTCTATGGCACGCTGCGCGGCCGCGCTTCGGCGGGCGCTCAAGGCAACACGGCGGCGCGTGTCTTCTGCCGCAGGAACGAAGCCGAGCTTCTGTCGGTGGATGGCTGGTATTGCACCGCCGAGGAGATGGACCCGTCAGTCCGGGGCAAGCCTGTGCAGGCATTTCTCGACAACGGCATGCTGCGCATCGCCCCTTTCAGCTAGTGCGTCTCGCCCGACAACGACATAACGAACAACAACGGAGGCTTTATTGATGGGCAAGGTAGTGGTGGTCACCTCGGGCAAGGGGGGCGTCGGCAAGACGACCTCTACCGCGGCTCTGGGGGCGGCGGTCGCCAAGACCGGCAAGAAGGTGGCGCTGGTCGATTTCGATGTCGGCCTGCGCAACCTCGATTTGATCATGGGCGCCGAACGCCGCGTGGTGTTCGACCTCGTCAACGTCATCCAGGGCTCGGCAAAGCTGTCGCAGGCGCTGATCCGCGACAAGCGGGTGGAGACTTTGTTCCTGTTGCCGGCCTCGCAGACGCGCGACAAGGATGCGCTGACCGAGGAGGGCGTGGCCGAGGTCATCGGCAAGCTGCGCTCGGTGTTCGACTATGTCTTCTGCGACAGCCCGGCCGGTATCGAGCGCGGCGCGCAGCTTGCCATGCGCTTTGCCGACGAGGCGGTCATCGTCACCAATCCGGAAGTGTCGTCGGTGCGCGATTCCGACCGCATCATCGGCCTGCTCGATTCCCGCACCTTGCGCGCCGAGGAGGGCGAGCAGATCGCCAAGCACGTGCTGGTCACGCGCTACGATGCGGGACGCGCCGCGCGCGGTGAAATGCTGTCCATCGACGATGTGCTGGAGATCCTGTCGGTGCCGCTGCTCGGCATTATCCCCGAGAGCCAGGATGTGCTGCGCGCCTCCAACCTCGGTTCGCCGGTGACGCTGTCGGAGCCGCTGAACGCCGCTGCCAAGGCTTACATCGACGCGGCCAAGCGGCTCGAGGGCGAACAGCTGCCGGTCATCGTGCCCTTCGAGCGCAAGGGCTTCCTCGATCGTCTTTTGGGAAGGAGGGCGGCATGAACCTGCTCGACATCTTCAAGCGGCGCACCAGCGCGCCGGTGGCGCGCGAACGGCTGCAAGTGCTTCTCGCCTATGAGCGCCGCAACCGCAGCCAGCCCGATCTCGTCTCCATCCTGCGCGAGGAGATCATGGCGGTGATCGCCAAGCACGTGCAGATCGACCAGGATTATCTCCAGGTCTCGATGGACCGCGGCGAGACCATGTCGACGCTGGAGATCGACATCCAGATCCCCAACAAGAGCGCAGTGCCGCTGGCCATGGCTGGGTGAGGTTACCCTCCCCCTTGTGGGGAGGGTCGATCCGCAAAGCGGATCGGGGTGGGGGTCTGCGCGGACCTCCGCCATCTTGGGTTCCTCTCCCAGACTTTCGTGAGGGAAGAGGAAATCCACATCCCCCACGGTCAGCGCTAGTACCCCCGCCCGGACCTACGGTCCGACCTCCCCACAAGGGGGAGGTAGGGGGCCAGCGCCTCTCCCCAAAAAACATTCAACCAACTAGTTGACTATCTAAAATCTCGCCTCTATATTCAACTACATGGTTGAATTAGAGACGCCCCAGATGGACCAGGTTTTTCACGCCCTTGGCGACGCCACGCGCCGGAACATGCTTAACCACCTCGCCGGCGGCGAGCGTACGGTGAGCGAGTTGGCGCAGCCCTTTGCCATGTCGCTGGCCGCAGCCTCCAAGCACATCAAGGCGCTGGAGCATGCCGGGCTGATCCGGCGCGAAGTGCGCGGGCGCACCCATGTCTGCCGCCTCGAGGCCCGCCCGCTGGCCACCGCCTATCAGTGGCTCGGCCAATACGCGCGTTTCTGGAACAGCCGCCTCGATGTGCTCGAACAGCTTTTGCGCGAGGAGGCGGGGCGCAAAACGCCGGCAGCGCAGACAACGCCGGCACCGGCAAATCCAGAACCATCGAAGCCAGAATCACCCAGGCCAACACCTTCCAAGGGAGACGACCGATGAACCAGATGAACAGCTTCGACGGCTACGCCCAGCTGATCCAGCCGGCCACTTTGAGGATCGAACGGCTTTTGCCCGGAACCAGGGAGCGCGTCTGGGAATATCTGACGCAGAGCGATCTGCGCCGCCAATGGCTGGCGGCCGGCGACATGGAGATGGAGGAAGGCTCTTCCTTCGATCTGGTCTGGCGCAATGACGAACTGACCGACCCGCCCGGCGACAGGCCGGCCAGCTTCAGTGGCGGCGAGCAGCGGATGCACAACCAGATCGTCGAGTGCGACCCGCCGCGTAAGCTCACGATCACCTGGAACGGCAGCGGCAATGTCACGTTCGAATTGGCGCAGCGCGGCGACGACGTCCTGCTCACCCTGGTCCACCGCCGCCTGCCGGACCGCTCGAGCCTGATGATGCATGCCGCAGGCTGGCACGTGCATCTCGACCTCCTGGTTGCCCGCGTGGCGGCCGAGAAGCCCGAACCGTTCTGGGACAGCTTTAGCCGTATCGTGGCGGAATACGACCAGCGCCTGCCGGCCTGACCTGACCTAACGCATCGCCCGGTCCAACCGGGCACCATCGATCCCTTGCGCCGGATGCCGGCGCAAGGGCCGGCGAAACACGCGCCTTCGCCAGACACCGCGGCGCGTCATCGGAAGTGAAACCAGGCAACGTGCTTGCATCCCGCAAGCCCGAAGGAGGAAGTCATGCGTAAATTGATCACCGGAATGAAGATCTCCATCGACGGCAAGATCGAAGGCCCCGAAGGCTTCGCCGACTGGGTCGACAACTGGTCGGAGGAATACGGCCTGATGCCCGGGATCGACGCCTGCCTGCTCGGCGGCGTCATGTATGCCGGTTATGAGCGCTACTGGAGCGCGATCCAACAGAACGAGCCGGACCAGCCATTGCCGATGACCGGCAGACTGGTCGACCCGGCCGAACTCGAATGGGCGCGCTTTGCCGCCAAGACACCGCACTATGTGCTGTCGAACACCATGACTTCGGCCGCCTGGGCCTCGACGCGCTTCCTGCGCAGCCTCGACGACATCGCGGCGCTGAAGCGCGAGCCCGGCAAGGACATCTACCTCATGGGCGGCGCGAGCATCACCGCCAGCCTGATCGGGGCGGGGCTAGTGGATGAAATGCGGCTCATCGTTTATCCGCTGCTCGCCGGCGAAGGCAAGGCGCTGTTCGGCACGGTGCACGCCCGGCACGGACTGGAACTGCGCCAGGTCGGCCAGCTGTCGGATGGGCGGGTGAGCCTGGTGTATGGGCTGGCGAGCTAGCTTCTTTTCCTCTCCCTCCGGAGGGGGGAGAGGTGGCGCCGCGAAGCGGCGACGGAGTGGGGGAAGGCGCTCATGAAACCCACGGTCGCCGCCTCCGGCAAGCAGGCAATCGGGCGGATGTGATGGACGGTCGACCCCCACTCCGTCGAGCTTCGCTCGACAACCTCTCCCCCGATCGACGGGGGAGAGGAAATGCGTCGGCGTTCGCCTTCCACGTCTTGCCCCATCAACAGTCTGCCCGTGCCACACGACAGCCAGGCCTATTATCCATATCTCGGGCCAACGCTGCGGCGCACCGCGCGGAGGGACTGGAATTGACGTCGACGCAGATTGCCGCAGCTGAAGCGAAGGGCTTGCCGATCGGCGCGTTGCTTGGCGCCATGGTGTCGATCCAGATCGGCGCCACCTTCGCCAAGGGCCTGTTTCCACTGATCGGCGCCAATGGCACCACGGCGCTGCGGCTGGTCGTGGGGGCGCTGATGCTGGCGGCGGTGCTGAGGCCGTGGCGGGTGCGGCCGTCGCGCGCCGTGCTGCCCTGGCTCATCGCCTACGGCGTCAACCTCGCGGCGCTGAACCTTTTGTTTTACGCAGCGCTCGCCAGAATTCCGCTCGGCGTCGCGGTGGCGCTCGAATTCTGCGGCCCGCTGCTCGTGGCGACGCTGTCGTCGCGGCGCGCCACCGACTTCGTCTGGGTGGTGCTGGCCGTTGCCGGCATATTGCTGTTGTCGCCCTTCATCCACTCCGGCAGTGCACTCGACCCGATCGGCGTGATGCTGGCGCTGGCCGCCGGCGGCTGCTGGGCGCTCTACATCGTCTTTGCGCAAAAGGCGGGCGCCGAGCTTGGCAGCCAGACCACGGCTTACGGGCTGGTCATTGCCGCTGCCGTCGGCCTGCCGTTCGGTCTGGCCGAGGCGGGCACGAACCTCATCGCACCCGCGATCCTGGTCAGCGCGCTGCTGGTCGGGCTGTTCTCCAGCGCCTTGCCGTTCTGGCTGGAGATGGTGGCGCTGACCCGGATGCCGGCCAGGCTCTACGGCACGCTGACCTGTCTGGAGCCGGCGCTGGGCGCGCTGGCCGGCTTCCTGTTCCTGCACGAGACCCTGAGCCCGCTGCAGTGCGCGGGCGTCGCCGCCGTGGTCGTCGCCGCCTTCGGCGCCGCGCTGACCACCAGGCCGCCGGTGCCATCGCCGGAATAGGTGCCTGAAATGGGTATGTGACGCCGATGCCGTGGTCCGCCGGTCCCGTGTCCGGTTGCTCAAGCGCCTGCAGCATCGATATATGGATCGATGTATGCGCAGGAGATCCAGATGAGCAGGGCTGACAGCATTGCTTGAGCCGTCCGTGATCAAGGCAATACTCCTTGTCGGGCTCGCCGCTGTCGTTGCGGCTTTGGCCTGGCGGCTGGCGCGGTCGCGTCGCAGAGCCCGGCTTCGTGAAGATCCGGCCAACGACTACGCCGTGCGCCGGGACTGGTCGGGCAACCACGGCAAGCTCAATCATTCGACCTTTGTCTACTTCGATGCCGATCGTGACGGCCGCTACGGGCTCGGCGACCGCCCGATGGCCGGCATCATGGTCAGACTGCATGATGGCGACGGCCGCTTCGTCGCCGCGGCGCGGAGCAACCGCGGCGGCTTTGCCAATTTCCTGGCGTCGGCGAAACGTCGGGCCGCGCCCATCCATGTGCCGGGCAGCTACCGCTTCACCGTGTCGGTTCCGCCCGGCTGGCGCTCCAGCAGCGCCAACGAGGTCCAGTCGCAGCACCTCCGGCCGCTGCCGGGCTCGCCCACCGGGCTGGTCTCGGAAGCAATGCTGCAGCCGGTCGGCCTGTTTGCGATACGCCGGCTCAGCGGCCGCGTAGCGGACGGTGTTTCGACGAGCATCTCGGTGATGGCGAAAGGGCAAGAGGTGGCGGTGCATCCGCTAAGTGCTGGCGCTGGCTTCCGTCTCGATCTGCCCGATGACGCCGACGCGATCGAAATCACCGGCGGTGGCATGGAACGACGACTGGCCTTGTCGGCCTACCCGACCGAGCTCGGCCTGCTGTCGCCCGAGAACGCGGCTGTCGACAGCGCCGCGTCCTTGCAGGCCATCGGTTTCGACGATGTCACGACGCGCGGCCTGCGCAAGGTGCCGTCCGGTTATGCCGGGTTGACCTGGTTCAACCTGAACGCACTGGCGCGCGATCATACCGAAGGCAGCGAAGGCTACGTCAACGGCAATATCTCGGGAGACCATGTCTGCTATACGAGCAGCGGACACCCGGCTGAATTCTCGAGCGACAAACCGTTCGGGTTCCATTCCGTGATGCTGACGGCGGCATGGTTGAAGTCCGAAGGCGAAACCGCACTGGTCGAGAGCTGGCTTGGCGACCGGCTGATCGCCAGCGACACGATCGTCCTGTCGGCACTGGCGCCCGTCCACTATGCGCCGATGCTGGCGGCGGTGACGCGCGTGCGCCTCTCCACGAGCCACTATTGGCAGCTCGTGCTCGACGATCTGGTGGTTGTGCGCTGAAGCGTGTCGCGATCAATCGGGGTGAAAGGGTTTATCGCGGATTGGAAGCACCGTTCGCGGTGACCTGCGAGAGCTTGCCTTTTTTGACCAGCACCGGTTTCAGATAGGTTTTCTTCATTTTCCACTCTCCACGTCGGGCACCCAAAGCCCTGTTCCCGGCCAGACGGCACGAGGCGTCGGATAATCGGCTGCTAGACTGCGACCGGCCCGGAGCCGTTACCATTGTCGGCTGTAACCTGCGAGAGCTTGCCCTTCTTGACCAGCACCGGCTTCGAATAGGTCTTCTTCATGCCGCATCTCCAGTGTCAGGCGAGGCCGCCAGATCAGGCGACAGTCCGACTCAACGACCTCACTCGATCGGGCCGGAACCCGCTCCATTGGCGAGCGCCGTAACCTGCGAAAGCTTGCCTTTTTTGACCAGAACAGGCTTCGAATAGGTTTTCTTCATAGTGAATCCTCCAAGCTTACGCGATAATGCCAGACGGATGGGCACTGTCAACCTTCGCGGCGCCGTCGTCCCGTCCCGGGTTTCTTGGTCCCGATGCACTAGATCATGATGAGATTTGGTTGCAATCTCATCATGATCTAACCCTTTGTTGCAGCATGATCTTTTCCAAAAACCGGACCCGCTTTTTGGGATCATGCTCTAACCCGCAAATCCACCTTCATCGAGAAAGCGTTGTTCTTGGGCGTGCATGGCGCGGCCGAGGATCGGGTTGCGGTGCGGAAAACGTCCGAAACGGCGGATGATGTCGCGGTGATGTTCGGCCCGCTTCAGGTCGGACGGGCCGATGTCGCGCGACAGCGCCACCGAGCGGTCCTGGTCGGCAATCGCTTCGGAATGCGCGAAGGGCAGCCCGAAGAACAGCCGCAGCGAGGGATCGACCATCCGCTGGAACCCGGCATCGATCGCCTCAGTAGCGATCGCGCGGGCAGCGCTATCTTCGGGTGCGGCGTAAGCATTGGCCTGGCCGTCGCGGCGGCCCTCAAAGCTCCTTTTCCGCCAGTTCGCGGAAGGCATCGGGAACCGAGCGCCGGGCTTCCAGCGCCACGGCGCCATAGCCGACAGCCTCTCTGCCAAAGCGCTGGCGGATCTTGTCGATGGCGCGGTCGGCGCCAAAGCGCGCCAGGCCTTGCCTGCTGCCGGGTCGCTGCTTTTCATCGGCAAGCCCGAGCGGCAGCTCCAGCTGCAGCTCGGCACTTTCTTCCAGCTGCGACACCGAGATCGCCAGCAGCGAGATGGTCTTCTCCCGAGGGTTGGCGGCCAGCACGCCGCGCACCAGCTCCCCGGCGATTTCGGCCAGCATCGCGGTTGCCGAAATCGGCTGATCGAGCGTCAGCGAGCGTGTGACGGCGTGCAGATCGGCGAAACGCACGCGCACCGTCACCGTGCGCCCGGGCCGTGATTTGGCCCTGAGCCGGCTGGCGACCCGGTCTGCCAGATGCAGCAGCACGGGTCCGAAGATACGCGCTTCGGCCGGCCGTCTGCCAAGCGCCGACTGCGCGCCGGCGGAATGCGACCGCCTGTGGGTTTCGAGCTTTCGCGGGTCGCGGTTCCATGCCAGCGACGCCAGCTTTTCGCCGGCGGCGGGCCCGAGCAACCTTCGCAGCGCCCCGCTATGCGTCTTTGCCAACTGGCCGATGGTCTCGATGCCGATCTCGGCCAGCCGCGCTCTGGTCGCCGGGCCGACGCCCCACATCAGGCCGACCGGCAGATCATGCAGGAAGGCAAGTTCGGTGTTCGGATCGACCACCACTAGGCCGTCGGGCTTGGCCACCTGCGAGGCGATCTTGGCCAGATGCTTGGTGCGCGCCACGCCGATCGAGATCGGCAGGCCGAGCTCTGCCCGGACGCGCCGACGCACCGTGGCGGCGATCTCGGCCGGCGGTCCGAACAGATGCGTGCAGCCGGCCACATCGGCAAAGGCTTCATCGATGGAAATCCGCTCGACCAGCGGCGTGAAATCGTCGAGCACCTTGATGGCGGCGTCGCCCAGCCGCTGATAGTCGGCGAAATGGCCGCCGACGAAGATCAGTCCGGGGCAAAGCTCGCGCGCGCGTCGTCCGGGCATGCCGCCGCGCACGCCGAAAGCCCTGGCTTCGTAGGAAGCGGCAAGCACGACGCCGCCGCCGACGGCGATCGGCTTGCCCCTGAGCGCCGGGTCGAGCAGCTGCTCGACCGAGGCGTAGAAGGCGTCGAGATCCGCATGCAGGATGGTGGGCTCCATCCCGACCGTTCCCTTTGCGGCGTTGCAGCATTAGCCGCGTCTGTTGTGAGAGGCGTTTTTGCCGAACAAATAGAGAACAAACAGGGCCTATTGTCAAGCGAAGCGGTTGTCGCCGGCCGGCCCGTTCCAGGTCGGGCTGTCGAGTGCTCCGCCTGGGCATCGGACCTGCGGAACATTGTCTCTCGCCTCGGCGTTCATATCCGCGACGGGACGCTGTTTTTGTGGAGGCCGGTATGGGCCAGTTCGAGATGATCGACCTCGTCAGCGTCATTGACGCCTGCACGAGCGATCGCGTTGCCGGGCACTGCGTGTCAATGGCCAGGGCGGTGGAGGAGTTGCGAGTGCTGACCGGTGATTTCGTATCGCCGGACGAGACGGTGGCCAACGCGCTGTCGGCAGTGGCGCTGGGGCGCGGCTGCGCGGTGGTGTTCGACGAGCGAGCGGGCGCCGACATCTTGCTGACGCCGTAGCGCGGCGGCGCCGGGTTGTGGCAGCCAGAAAAGTCGAACAGCGTGCAAAAAGCTGTGCAGGCATGGCCCCATAACCGGGGCGTGGAAAAGTTCTGCGCGTGGGTGTATTCTCCAGGTCGCAAGCGGTCGCAGACCGCATAGGGGGAGAAATGACATGCCGAGGGTTTCAGAACTCTTTTTCAAAACTGCCATCTTGTTCCTGATGTTGGGGATTGCGGCCGGCCTGCAGATGGCGATCTCGGGTGACCACGCCGCTTTTCCGGCGCACGCGCATATCAATCTGCTCGGTTGGGTGACGAGCGCCATCTTCGGCGGCTACTACGCGCTCAATCCGCAAAAGGCGGCGCGTCGCATCGCCATGATCCACTACGGGCTCTACACACTCGGCCTGGTGATCATGCTGCCGGCGCTGTATGTGATGCTGCAGGGAAACCCGGCGCTTGAACCGATCGTCGCCGGCGGCTCGGTCATTATCGCCGCTGCCGTTCTGGTTTTTGCTTTCGTGGTGTTTTCGCCCGAAACGGCGCGCTCGGTGTCCGGCGTGGTTCCGGCCTCTCGCTGACTGTTCGCGCGCGGCGATCAAAGTCCCGACCCGCATTCGCGACCCGCGACACGGGTTGGCCAGGCCGATGGCCGCAGCCGCTGGCTGCGGTGTCTATCGCCGCGTCGGCGCTTAACATACCCGAGTCCCACCACGTATTATTTCGTGACTATTTGGCGCCGGAACCTTCCCAGATATCGCGCGTTGCGGCGACTGTATTCGCGCTGCCTTATATATAGGCAGACTTGAGTACGTCCACAGCATGGGTTGGGGGAGGAGCAGGCCACCATGTCGAACAGAGAAATCGGAACGTCGGCCTCACTGGGCCGACGCATCGCCGATCTGAAAGCCAGGATGCGAGACGCCAGCGTTACTGAACACGAGATGCAGACCTTCCAGAAGGTCGCGGCCATCATGGGGGGTGTCGAAGGCTCCCTACGCCTCGACGCCGACGACCTGATCGCGGCGTCCTTCGTCACCGAGGCGCTCGGCGATCCCGGGTCGAACTGAAGGTCAGAGCCCGTCGGCACTCAAGTGCCGGCGGGCGATGGCCCGGTTCGCAGCGTTGCGATGCTGGAGCGTGTCTGCGCCGCCCGCGGCGGGGATATCTTGCGCACTTTGAAGATTCAGGCGAGCGGCCTCAACGGCGCTTGAGATATTGGGCTTCGCGTTCGTGCTTCTCGGCTGCCTCGCGGCTGTCGAACGTGCCGAGATTGCGTCGCCGCCGGCCCTTGACCACAAGGGCTAAATTTAACCAAACCGCCAAGGCGCCTTAAACGAAGGATCAGACCAGCCGGATCCTTCGAAATATCAATCGCGATGCTCCGGCATCGCCTTCAGCTCATCCTTGGTCCAACTGGTGACGGCGTGGACGTCCCGGGAAACCTCTCGAAAGTCCGCGGTCGCTGCCCTTACACCTCGTCGAACGGGCCGCCGCGCCTCGCCAGGTCGTGACCAATGGCGGCTTCCTCGGCGTCGTCGGGCAAGGCATCGTCACTGTCCTGGTAGGGGTTGTCGTCATCCTCCTCGGGCAGTTCGCCTTCCTTCTCGACTCCGGTGGTGTCCGGCAGGCTTTCCTCATCTGCTCCGTCGGGCAGGACCGTTGCGCCACGCAGCGCATCCCAATCCTGCCGGCGCGGCGTCGGCGCCTCCACCTCGTCATTGGCGATCGTGTCGCGGGCATCGTTTTTGCTCGGTGGCGCCTCGACCTCGTCATTGGGTTTTCTGTTTCGTTCTTCCATGATTGCCTCCTCTGGGCGGCTTTGCGTCGAGAAGGTGGAACTCACTTCCGGCTGTCAGGTTCCGGCAACCACTCCATCTCCGTGGAACCAATTGCCGCCAGTCTGCTTTGCCAAGGACTAGTCTGTTTTGCCAAGGAGATGAATCCAGAGGAGCTGGACCATGAAGACTTTCCCCCTCATCCCATGCGTGCTGCTCTTGGCGCTGGCCGACCCGGCGGCTGCGCAGGACAATGGCGACCGGAACGGCCCTGCCGCGCCTTGCCAGGCGCAGCCTCAGGACGATGCTCGGAAGCCGCCGGTCGCCAATGGCGGTGGCGAATCGACCAGCACGCTCGGTCCCTGCGGCGGCGTGCTGCAGCCGCCGCCCAGTGGTGACCAGGGTATGACGCAGCCGCCGCCGGACCAGGGCAAGACGCCGGTGATCAAGCCTGGCGAGGTGCCTGCGCAGCCGCCGAAGCAATGACCTTTGCTTGAAACTTCACGGCGTGGCACGAAGGCGGTCGGTTCCGGTCTTGGCCGGGCGACGCGGTCACCGGATCAATGCCGGCGCCGGCCGCGATCGCCACCGGAATTTGGAGCCGTGCATCGTCCACGTCGAAGGTCTCCTGAGGGATTGTGCTTCAATGCGAATCTTGCGGGTGCGGGTTCTGCTGGCATGACCGGGAAGCCGATCAATTTAGTCTCCGCTTGCGGAACAAGACCGTACCGGCTGCGTTTGCCTCCAGGAGCCCGCCACCTCGATCTGCGCTGTTTTCGCCTCATGCGGGAACACGGCGGAGCTCGCCAACAACGACAGGAGACGAAGATGAAAACCATCCTTATTCCCGCCGTCGCCGGGCTCGCCATGATCGCTGGTATCGGCATTGCCGCCGCCGACGAGGTCATCGTCACGCAGCCGGCACAGCAGCAGGTGATCATCACCCCGGAACAGCGCACGGTCGTGCACCAGTACGTAAAGAAACATCCGCTTGCCTCGGTCAATCTGCTCGGCGTCGAATTGAATGTCGGCACTGCCTTGCCTGACACTGTCGAGCTGCAGGAGGTTCCCGACGTTCAGTACAGATACGCCGTCGTCGACAACCATACCGTGTTGGTCGACCCCAGCACGCGCAGGATTGTCGAGGTGGTCGAGTAACGCTCGACAACCTAACCATTCATCGGTGATACGGCCCTGTCGTTCTTCCCAAAAGGGCGGCAGGGCCGAATGACGAACATGATGAAAGGAGAATTGCCATGTTGCCGCATGTCGAGACCCCGAACTCCGCCAATGTTGCGGCGTGTTGCGACAAGTTGCTGGCCGAGCGCAACACGGCGCTGTTATCGATGAAGGAAGCGATCGCGCTCCTGCGGGAGCGCACCGGCACCGATCGTTCGGATGCCGACCTCGCGGGGCTGATCGTCAAGAAAGCGGCGCTGCTCGGCGTTGCGGTGATTTCCGACCCGCGCTGAGATGTCTCGTCACTCAAGACGCCGGCCGAATTTTCGGCTAATGTTTTCGTGGAATCTGGACCAACCGACCGGACCCAACCACGGAGGCTTAAGTGACGGACGACAAACAGGACCGCATTCGCCAGCGCGCGCACGAGATTTGGGAAAAGGCCGGCCGGCCTGAAGGCGCGCATCAGGAACACTGGGAGCAGGCCACGGCTGAAGTCGATGGCGCGGTCGCCAAGCCAAAAAAGGCGGCGAAGAAAGCTGACGCCAAGCCCGCCAAGGCAGCCGCCAAGTCAAAGGCAGCGAAGCCTGCCGCCGCAAAGTCCGGCAAAGCCAAATCGAAATAAGGCCAAGTTGAAACAAGGCCAGTCGAAATAAAGCAAGGCCGGAATTAGCTGGCCGGGCCATCCTTGGCGCCCGCCGTTCAGGCGCGCCCGAGCCTCTCAACCTGACGAATTGCGCCTGCGACGGGCAGCGCAATTCCTTGTGTTTGGCGACAGCCGCCCCTCATGCCTCCCAGGCATAACTCGACAGCGCAAAGCGAATCCCGGCAGCTGTCATAGCCAGTTCGCATTCGGTGATCTGGCGCAGGTGGCGCAGATAGCGCGTTACAGTCTGTGGCAGCCAGCCGGCGCAGGCCTCGACATAGGCGCGGCTGTGAACAAGGGTGCCGGTCGACAGCCTCTCGTCCTTCTCGGCAACGACTTTCAGATATTGGCGGATGAAGCGGATGTCGTCGGCGATGTCCTGGCTGGCCATTCGCCAGGCCCCGGCGAGGCGTTGGCACTGATCGAATGACAAGGGCAACAAAGGGGGCGGCAATAAAGGCGGCGGCAACGACGGAGATGACGGCAAAGGACGAGAGAGATCGGCGAAGGCAACATGGTTCGCTGTGCTCAAGGACATTCCTCTCTGCGAAAAGAGATATCGTACTTTATGTACGAATAAGCGTCAAGCCAATTTCGTACAGTTGGGACGATGACAATGAATATAGCAGCGGTCGCTTCAGCTAATCACGTATCGAGAATCCTTCAGGACTCGCACCAATTTCGCGGAGGGATTCCCAGGATGGTGTTGACTGTTTCCCTCGTGTCGGCGTCGAACAGGTTCAGGCCGCGCCGGATCGTCTCGCGCCAGTTTTCGCCCTTGTCCCACGCTTCCATGAAGGCGAAGGCAAGGTCGTCCTGGCGACGTGTGGCTTCGAGCGCTTGGGTCAGCAGGCGCGCTTGATGGAGATCCTTCTCCCGCTTGGCGCCAGCGCTCGGCCCGCGTCGCGAGGCGACGATCAGCTTGTGGATGGCGTAGCGCTGGGGCGAGGGGACCAGCACAGGCAAGCCCTAGCGACGCAGCAGCACAGTTCGGGGATAAGGAAATGCAGAAACCGTAAGGGCTGCGCGGAGGCTCTGCCGTTTTCTTATAATTACGTTTATCAGCTTGAATTTCAACGCAGTTATAAGAAATTCGTGGAAACCTTATAACGCAACGAACTGACGAGTCGCTCTGAACGCCCGGGCGCCCGGCCCGTCTGGCCCAAAACACTTTGCCGCAGTGCCTTCAACAAACGGCTTCCCCAATGTCGCGAACAATGCTTTAACCCGCTCATCCACAGGGGTGCTCCGTATCGTCGGGGCTGAGATGAGGGCGGCAAGCCTTCGGACCCTAAAGCTGATCTGGATAATACCAGCGGAGCGAGGCGGGCGATGTTTTCAGGCGCACAGATTTCCCTTTATCCCATGACCGACGATTTCGTCGGCGTCATCCTTGGCGCGCTCGGCGCGCTCGATCCGTGGCGCGACCGGCTGCGGATCGAAACCGACGACATCTCGACGCTTATGGTCGGGCCGCCCGAGGTGCTGTTTCCCGCCATGCGCGACCTGTTCGTCGCGGCGGCCAGAAGCGGCAAGCACTGCGTGCTTTCGGCAGCGGTCTCGCGCGGCTGTCCGGGCGAGCCCGACGATCCGATCTGCCGCTCCGACGAGACCGGCGGCCCCGCCATTCCGCTGGACGAGCGCAAGATCGCCGCGATCCGCGCTGTCCAGGCCACGCCGTCGACCGGCCAGCCGGTGGCGGCGCAGTTCTCGCTCTACGTTATGGGCACGGGCGACCATATGGACGAGATCTATGGCTGCATCGATTTCCTGAAGCAGTCCGGCGTCTTTGAACGCTCAAAGAACTTCTGCACCAAACTGCGCGGCGATGCCGGTGCGGTGTTTGCCACGCTCAACGAGGCCTTCTGCCGCTTCGGCCCCGGCGCCGGCCACGTCACCCTCGACATCACGATTTCGGCGAACAGCCCGAGCGGGGTCTGAGCCGCGGCTCAAGCGTCGTTCCTCGAGGATGTTGCCGTGGCTGGTTTATCTGACCCATTGCGTGGAGGAGATGCCTCTGACCCCTCAGCACAAAGAGGAGGGGAGCCATTGGCGATTGGCGAAGACCGCGATGCCCACGAATCTCCCCCCTCGAGCAGGAGATGGCCGGCAGGCCAGAGGGGGTCCCAGCGCGTGGAGCGCCGACGTCCTTTTCGCATCGGCAAGGCGTGGGCGCTCTATGCGAGACGACCCCCTCTGTCGCCTTCGGCGACATCTCCCCCTCGAGGGGGGAGATTAGCCGCAGCCATCGCCAAGACCATCCCCGCCGCCTGCGCCTCCGCCCTGCTCCTCGCGGCGTGGGAGCTCTACGCCCGCTATGGTGGCGCTGCGCCCACCATGCTGCCGGCGCCGTCGCGCGTGCTGCAGCAGGCCTGGGAGCATCGCGCTGCCCTTGCCGACAACACGCTGCCCACCATCCGCGCCACATCAGCCGGCTTCGCCTGCTCGTTGGTCGCTGCCTTCGTGCTTTCGGCGGTGGTCGATTTCTTGGCCCCGCTGCGCCGCGCGCTGTTTCCGCTGCTGATTGTCAGCCAGACCTTGCCGCTGGTCGCGATTGCGCCGCTCATCGTACTGTGGTTCGGCTTCGGGCTGATGCCAAAAATCTTGCTTGTGGCGCTCGTTACCTTCTTCCCGATGATGGTGGCGCTGGTCGAGGGTTTTGCCGCGACCAGCAAGGCGATTTCGCAGATGCTCGCCACCATGGGGGCAGGGCGCTGGCGCATCTTCTGGCTGGCGCGCCTGCCTTCGGCGCTGCCCTATTTCTTCGCCGGGCTGCGCATCTCCATCACCTACGCCGTCGTCGGCGCGATCTTCGCCGAATATGCGGGGGCGGCGAAGGGGCTGGGCATCTACATGCTCAATGCCAAGAACAACTTTCGGCCCGATCTGGTGCTCGCCGCGGTCGCCGTCAGCGCCGCGCTCACGCTTGTCTTGTTCGCCATTGCGGTGCTCGTCCAGCGCTTCGCCATGCCTTGGGAGAATGCAGGGAGCGAAAGCCGCGACGGCAAGGTTGAAGCTGCAGAAGAGAACCGTCAATGACGCGGCTCGAACTCCGGGACATCAGGAAGAACTTCGGCGCGCTTGAGGTGCTCGCCGGCATTTCGCTTCATGTCGCGGCCGGCGAGTTCGTCTCCATCCTCGGCCCTTCCGGCGCCGGCAAGTCGACGCTGTTCCAGTTGCTGACCGGCGCGCTGAAAGGCGAGGGCGACATGCGCTTCGACGGCGCGCCATTGCAGGGCAGCCCCTTCGCCTTCATGCCGCAGCGCGACGCGCTGATGCCGTGGCGGCGCGTCATCGACAATGTGACGCTGGGGCTGGAAGTGCAGGGTCTTGGCCGCAAGGCGGCGCGCGAACGCGTCGCGCCGTTGTTCGCTGAGTTCGGCCTTGCCGGTTTCGAGCGCGCCTGGCCGGCCGAGCTTTCCGGCGGCATGCGCCAGCGCGCCGCCCTTTTGCGCACCGTGGTGCAGCAGCGCGACATGCTGCTGCTCGACGAGCCCTTTGGCGCGCTGGATGCACTGACCCGCGCGGGTATGCAGCGCTGGCTGGAAGGCATGTGGCAGCGCCAACGCTGGACGGCGCTGCTGATCACCCATGACGTGCGCGAAGCCGTCTACCTCTCCGATCGCATCTATCTGATGTCGGCGCGGCCGGCCCGCATCATCGGCGAGATTGCCGTGCCGCTGCCGCGCCCGCGCACCACCGGCAGCGATGCCGCGCGCCAGGCCGCCGCGCTCGAAGCCGACATCCTCGACACGCTGCTCAATCCCGGGACTGACCGGCCCTCGTTCCCGCAGACCGCTCAAAGGAGTTTTTCATGACCGAATTCACACGCCGGCAGGCTTTGCTGCTGACGCTGGCTGCCGGACTGCCGCTTGCCTCTCGCGCTCATGCGGCTACGCAAAAAATCACCGTCGCGCTCGACTGGACGGTCAACACCAACCATGTCGGCCTGTTCGTTGCCCGCGACAAAGGGTTCTACCACGAGGTCGGGCTCGATGTTGAGATCCTGCCCTATGGCGATACTGGCGGCGGCACGCTGGTCGCCAACCGCATCGCCGATTTCGGCATTGCCGGCGTCGGCCTGTTCACCCAGCGGGCTGCCGGCGCCGATCTCAAGGCGGTCTACGCCGTGGTCCAGCAGGAGACCGGCCGGTTGGTCTTCAACGCGGATCGCGGCGAGATCAAGAGTCCCAGGAATCTCGACGGTCTGACCTATGGCGGCTTCGGCAGCGCCTGGGAAAACACGCTGATCTCGACCATCATCCGCCACGATGGCGGCAAGGGCGTTTTCGAGACGGTGACATTAGGCACCTCGGCCTATGAGGCGCTGGCCAACGGCTCGGTCGACTTCACGCTGGAGGTCTCGACCTGGGAAGGCGTCGCTGCCGAGCTGAAAGGCGTCAGGCAGCGCGGCTTCCGCTACGCCGACTACGGCGTGCCCGACGAGCACACTACCTTGATCGCCTCCAGCAATGCCTATCTCCAGGCAAACCCGAAGGCCGCATCGGCCTTCGTCGAGGCAACGCGGCGCGGCTACCAATTTGCCTGCGATCACCCGCAGGAAGCCGGCGATCTGCTGATGGCTTCCAACAAGGATGCGCTGACCGACCCGGCGCTGATCCACGCTTCGCTGAAGATGCTCGTCGACGGGCATTTCTTGCGCAGCCAGGACGGCGTCATCGGCACCATCGACAGGGCCAAGATCGAGGCGATCGGTACCTACCTCTTCAGGGCCGGCATATTGCTCGATGGCGATGGCAAGGCTCTGAAGGAGAAGCCGGATTTCGGGGGGTATTTTACGAACGAGTTTTTGGGAGCGTAATCTCCCCCCTCGAGGGGGAGATGTCGCCGAAGGCGACAGAGGGGGTCGGTACGTCCTGACGCGACTTCCTATCGCGGACAGAGGACGTCAGCGCCTTACGCGCGGCGACCCCCTCTGGCCTGCCGGCCATCTCCCCCTCGAGGGGGGAGATTGCGCCTCACCGCCTTCTCCCTCACATATCGATCATCGAGCGCTTCACCCGGCCGATGATGGTGATGGCGCCTTCGAGCGCCGGCGGCGGGATGTCCATGTAGGAGGCCGGCTGGAAGGGCGGGTTCTCGTTGGGGCGATAGCGCTTGTAGGTGGCCTGGCCGCTTTCGTCCGAAATGACATAGCAGCCATTGGTCACCAGCCGCTTGTCCCTGAGGTTGACGAAGATGATCGAATCCGGTGGCGAGATCTTGTTCATCGACGGGCCGTCGACGCGCAGCGCAATCCATTGGCCCTGCTCCAGATCGGTGGTGGGGATGGTCGGATAGTCGCTGAGATTGACCACCGTATCCTGGCTGCCGAGTTCGCCGGCGCTGATCCACGAGACGATGGGCACATCGACGGTGGCCAGCGACGGCATCGGGATCTGCCGGCCCGACTCGTCAAAGCCGAAATGGCCCCCCGCAAGGCTGCCGCCGTCACCGTTGAACAAGAGCCAGCCGGGATCGACGCCGAACAGGCGGCCGTATTTCTCCGCCGCCTTGCGCGACAGCGGCCGGTTACCGTTCTCGTGACTGATCAGCGTGTTCTTGTTGATGTCGCGCAATGCCCGCGCAGCGTCGCTCGGCGAGGCATAGCCCGCCTCCGCCCGCGCCTGCTGCAATCTGTGCCTCGGTTCCTGCATCGTACAAATTGCCTGAAATTTATCGTCCAATATGTACGATTTCGCTTGCGTACGTTTCGTACGTATCGTACGCTTAGCGCATGATCGAACAAATCGCAAGCGTTTCCGCAGACATCCTCAGCTTTCTCCCATCGTCCGGGCTGTCCTCCTCCCCGGTCCGGACGCAAACCGGGGCTTCTGCCCCGGATCCGGTCGAACCGTCGTCCCCCCGATCGACCGGAACGGCCGGAGCCGCTCCTCTCCCGGCTCCGGCCACCTCTTCAGCCCATGGCGCCGCCGGTGCGCCAAGGGCTGTCTCCGGCGGGCAGGGTATTTCCTGCATCCGCACGGAAGATGGCACCGTCATCCTGTTCGACCGGCTGACGGGCAGGGCGGTTTCCGCCCTCACCAAAGCGGCCGCCGAAGCCGCCTTGCGGCATCTCGCCGGCTCGCTGCCGGCCGCCAGTATCGGCTGACCGCACCGACCATCCGCTCTGATTTTTTCCCGTGGGCCCCCGGGGCCGGCGCTCGGCCTTTGCGCGCGCAATCAATGGATACCGACATGACTGCCTATACCGACACCGAATTGCAGGAGATCGCCGTCTGGCTGAGGGATGGCCTGTCGGCCACAGGGATCGCCGTCCGCTTCACGGCGCTGCGCGGCAGTCCGGTCTCGCGCAATGCCATCATCGGCATCGTCCACCGCAACAGCGCGTTGAAGACCATCGGCTGCGCCAACCCCAGAGGCGGCAGGTCCGGCGGCCGACCGAGGAAGAATGCGACGGGGAAGACTGCGGCAAACGAGAATACCGCCAAGAGGAATCCGCCGGCGCAGCCAAGCAAGCCCGTAACGGAAGTAGGAGTTTCGAAGCAGGCCGCGCCGGTCAAACCGGCCGCCAAACCGAGCCGTCAGCCATCGGCCAGGCCTCTGTTGCCAGCCCGTCCGGCGCCCTCGATCCCGGGCGAAGGACGGCTGGTGGTGGACGGCGAAATCTACCGCTTCAATGTGCCGGCGCCGCGCCCTGCCTCGCTCGGGCGTCAGCCGCATGTCGCCGCCATGCGCTTCATCGACTGCCTGTTCGACCGCTGCCGCGCGCCGCTCGACCTGACGCTGGAGGAAGACCCCGACAACGATGCTCCCGGCAGTCGGCCGGGGCTCGAGATGCTGTGCTGCGGCCTGCGCACAAGGGCGCTGAAAAGCTACTGCGAATATCATCAGACGCGTTTCCACCGACCTGTGGCGGAGGTGGTGTGAGCGGCTGGGCTCCGTTCCTCGCCTCCGGACGACCCCACCAATGATCGAAAGCCGGCGGGACAGCGCCCCCCTCTGTCCTGCCGGACGTTCGTCGCTCGGAAAGCCAAGCAATTGGCTTTCCGTCCGCTTCGCGGACCACTCCTCAACCCCCACGAGGGGGGCGATCGGATATCGCCGCCGATTTCGCCAATTGCCAACGTTGCAGAGGCGCAGCCGCCGAAACTGCCAATCTCCCCCTCGTGGGGGAGATGCCCGGCAGGGCAGAGGGGGGCGCGAAGGAACGCCAACCTTCCGGCTCAACAACCCAATCCCACAAGGATCCTCCGATGAGCAAAAAAACCGCGCAGAAACGGCAGCCACCAAAACTCCCCACAGGCGAAGCCGAGCAGGTGCGCATCCGCCGCGAGATCGGCCATGATTTCGCGCTGAAGGACGATCGCTTCGGCCGCAAGCGGTTGAGCGTCGGCACCGAAGAGGCGCGGCGCGTCTACGAGGTCTCCAATGACGGCTACACCGCGACCGGCGGCATCGTGCGGGTGCGCAATGTCGATCCGCTGGTCGGCATCACCTCACTGACCCGCCAGCAGCGTGAGGCCGGCCAGCGGTTTCGCGACGATTTCGAGCGCGCCTCGCGTGACGGGCTGCGGCCGATGCCGTGGGAAGAGCGCATTGACGGCGGCCGCATCAATGGCGGCATCCCCGACCGCGTGCTCAACGCCGGCCGCGCCCACACCCATGCCATCGCCGCCATGGCCCACTGGGAAGTGGCGGAGGTGGTTCGCAAAATCTGCCTCGAAGGCCAGTCGGTGAAGGCGCTCGCCGAACGCACCGGCGAGGGACGAGATGTGGTGGTGAAGCTGTTGAAGGTCGGGCTCGACCTTTTGGCCGTTGATTACGGGATGATGATGCGGAAGCCGCGATAAGGCCGGCAGCCGCGTAGTGAAGCGGCCGGCCGGCAGATGCCGGCCGAACCGGTTTCACCCTATCGGATCACCGTTCGCAAACGCGAATTTCCTCGACGATCCTGTGATGATGGCGCCAATGCTTGACCAACTCTATGCGGCAATGGCGATGGTGCCTGTGATACCTGTGGTACCTGAAGCCGTTATCGTAGGCATTATACTGGTAGTAAGGGCGAGGAGCGTAGCGATCGTAATAGTCGCCATAGCTGTCATTGTAGTCATCGTCATAGTAGCCGTTGCCGATGCCGATCACGACGCGCCCGCCGGCATTCGCCGGAGCGATCATCGCCGCCGCCGCAGTGATAGCGATAGCCGAAGCAAGCAGGAGCTTTCTCATAGCTGCCTCCTATTCAAGGTTGCGCTAATATAACTCGCTGGACACGACCTCGTTCCATAATTTTGCAAGATGCGAACGACCCCTGCGCCGTGCATTGCGAGGAAAGTCAGCGTCACCTCCTGTCAGCATCGTCCCCCGATTTTTGAACCCTTCGCCGCCCCAGCCATTAATCCGGCATGAATCAGCAAGGGAAGGACGAGACCATGCATGTCATTCTTGGAGGTACCGGCCATGTCGGCTCGGCGGCGGCAATGGCGCTGTTGCGGCAGGGCGAGGATGTCACGGTGGTGACGCGCGACGAGTCGAAGGCCGCATGGTTGGTTGAACAGGGCGCGGAGGCCGCGGTTGCCGATGTGCTCGATGTCGAGGCGCTGCGTGAAGTCTTGCGGCGCGGCAAGCGGGCGTTTCTGCTCAACCCGCCGGCCGATCCATCGACCGACACCGACGCCGAGGAGCGCAAGACGGTTGGCGCCATTGCGACGGCACTGGAGGGGTCCGGCCTCGAAAAAGTGGTAGCGGAATCGACCTATGGCGCGCAGGCCGGCGAGGGTGTCGGCGATCTCACCGTCCTTTACGGCCTCGAGCAGAAGCTGAAGGCCCAGGCCATTCCGGCAAGCATCAACCGCGCCGCCTATTACATGAGCAACTGGGATCAGGCCCTGGAGACGGCGCGGCGCGACGGCGTCATCACCTCCTTCTTCCCGGCGGATTTCGAGCTGCCGATGGTGGCGCCGCAGGATCTCGGCGAGGCTGCGGCGAGACGTCTGCTGGAGCCGGCGGACAAGACCGGCACGCACTATATCGAGGGTCCTCGGCGCTACTCCGCCGCCGATGTCGCCGCAGCCTTCAGTGCGGCGTTGCGCAAAAACGTGCGCGTGGTCACGGTGCCGCGGGAGCGCTGGACAGAAACCTACGAAAAACTAGGCTTCTCCAAAGCGGCGGCCGAGTCCTATGCCCGCATGACCGGGGCCACGCTGGACAAGCCGATGCAGCCGGAAAACCCGGAGCGCGGCACGACCAGCCTGGAAAGCTATATTGCTGCGCTCATCGAGGGCCGGCCGGAAGACCTGTTGAAGGGCGCAGCGTAAAGTGAAGGGTTGCTGTTGAGAAACAGGCGCTTCGACGACCTACGTGGCCCGCTATTCCTATTGCCTGACCGTTCGGCAGTTGCCCGCCGGCGGCGTGGTCTTGCAGATATCGATGGAGGTGCGCGTGTCGCCGTGACCGGTTTCGGTTATCAGATTCAGGTCCAAAAGTTCGTATGTCACGAGGTATCGTATGCTGTCGTCGGGTATTTTTTGCATGGCCGATACGATCCACGAACCTGCTTTCATCTCGGTGAAATAGCTGTCGACCTTGCGTTCATACCATTTGGGTATCGGAACGAGGACGATGGTCTTCTTGCCGTGGATTTTCTTGGCGGTCGGCAGCATGATCCGGTGAATGCCGACAAAGGCGCGGCTGTCTGCCAGGCGCCGTACGCCGCCCGCAAGAACCATCGTACAAGCTGACGAACAGACTGCGCCGACGGGGTTGGCGACGCCGAAGCGGAGGTCGCCCGGCCCGCAGGCTTTTGTGTCTGGCGCGCATTCGGAGAACTCCGTCTTGCCAACCATCGTGTCGAGCCCGCTGGCGCGGATCATATGGCCAAGCGCCATCGCCGCATCGGTCTCGCCGCCCGGGGAATTCAACGCCAAAGGCAATTTGCGGGGGCCGAGTTTTTTCAGCAAGGCCTTCAGCAAAGCTGGCGTGCCGGCCACGATGTGACCTTCCGCCGAAATCCATTCCGGGCATGTCGGCTCGCATCCTGGCGTGCTGTTGCGTACAACGACGAAGTGCATCGGCGGTGTATATGCCAGTATGGCAGGCTCAGGCGTCGTTTGGGCGATCGCGCCGCCAATCGCCAGCAGCACGAAAACCAACGTCCATGCGAATGTCTTCATGCCGAGCCTCGCCTGGCAGAGCATCACTTGAGAAATGGGTCTTTGCAAGCATTATCAAAACAAGCCGAGCACGTGTTTCTATCGGCCGCGCACTATCTCTGCATGATGGACAGGCAGCTACTGGCGGCCCCTGTCTGAACCGTCGTCGCTTTCCGCCGCCCCCTCCCACCCAAACACACTGCGCCCGCCAAGCAGATGCGACTGGTCGAACTCGCCGGCGACGATCTCCTTAAGGCTTGGCCCGGTGACGTAGCGCTCCAGCCGACGCGACTCGCCATCCAGCCGCTTCAGCGCGCCGAGCTCTTCCTCGCGGCCGAGCTTGGCCTTGCCGACGGCCGATTTCAGCACCGCGATCGTCTCGTCATAGACTTTCAGCGGCACCGGGAAGGGGTGGCGGTCCTTGCCGCCATGGGCGAGCGAGAAGCGCGCCGGATCGGAGAAGCGGCAGGGCGCGCCGTGCACAACTTCCGCCACCATGGCCAGCGCTCGCACGGTGCGCGCGCCGACGCCGGGCACCAACAGCAGTTCGGGAAAATCGGCCGGCCCGCTTTCGATGGCGGCCGAAATGTTGCCGTGCAGCCGGTGCATGACGATGTCGCTCTCGCGCACGTCATGATGCGCCGGCATCACCAGATTGGGCAGCATCGGCTGCGCCGGCGGTTTCGCGGGCGCCGCTTTCGGCGGCGGCTCCAGCACGGCAAGCTCGTCAAGGATCCGCTCCGGGCTCATGGTCTTCAACAGGTCGAGCTGTCCGGTCCGCGACGGCTCGGCGCGATGGTCGGTGAGGTTGACGATCTCGCCCTGCCGCTCACCCTCGATCGCCGCGTGCGGCTGGTCGACGAAGCTGGTCAGCCCTTCGGACAGCCAGTGATAGCGCCGCGCCTGGCGGCTGTCGCCGTTCATCCCTTGCTGCACCACCACCCAGCGGCTGTCGTCGGTGACGATGAAGCCGTGCAGATAGAGGTCGAAACCGTCCTGCACGGCCGCGCTGTCGACCTTGGCGACCAGGCGGCTGGCCGTGGCGAGCGCCGCGCCATCGATGCCGACGCGCTCACCGATTGCCGCCAGCTCCTGCGGCGTCTTGCGCGAATGCGCGCCGCGCCCGCCGCAGACATGGATGCCGAGCTCGCGCGACATCGGGTTCAGTCCGCGCTTCAGCGCGCCGACGACCGAGGTGGTGATGCCCGAGGAGTGCCAGTCCATGCCCATGACGGCGCCGAAGGACTGGAACCAGAACGGATGCGCCAGCCGCCGCAACAGCTCGTCGCGGCCATAATGATGGATGATCGCCTCGCACAGCACCGCGCCCAGCCGCGTCATGCGATCGCCCAGCCATTTCGGCACCCGCCCGCCATGCAGCGGCAAGTCCGCACTGCCGCTTCGCTGCGTCAAGTGAAAGCTCCGTGGCTAAGGCGCACCGGCGGTGCGCCTGTGATCTAGATGGCATTTGGGGGGCGATTTGCAAGTGGGGTGGGGGCGGCGACTATCGTCGCCCTACGCTCTTCTTGGCGTCTCGCCGAAAGATGCAGTTACGCCGCCTGTCGCACCTGGCAATAAGGTCGGCTCCATGCTTGTAGGCGAGACAGGTCTCGAATAGAGCTTACCCAGCCGACGGCAACTATTAAAATCAAAAACGATGTCGCAATTCTGGTGGGTAAATCACAGTCAGACCGCCTGCCAAGAGATCGACGGGCAATATCTCTGGTCGCCCAAAACTCAGAAGAATGGGGCACGCAGCGAGTTCTACAAAAATATGCGTCGGGCGACACCTGGTGACCTCGTGTTGTCTTTTTTCGGTCAAGCCGTGCGCTATATTGGTCGGGTAGCGGAGTTTGCATTCACAGCACCGAAACCACCGGAGTTCAAGAACACTGGAGCCAATTGGAACGAGGAAGGTTGGCTTCTCCCGGTGTATTGGGCGCCGCTCCTGCCGACGGTGCGCCCGTCGGACATAATTGGCGAATTGGGTCCGCTTCTGCCTGCCCGATACTCGCCCATCGACCCAAACTCCGGATCAGGCCGTCAAAACGCCTATCTCGCGAGCGTATCGCAAGAGGTGTTTCACACAATTGTCGCGGGTACAGCTTTCGACCGCGAAGCTTTGAGGCGTGGTGGCGCAAACAGTCTCACTTTCGAAGTCGTCAATGAAATTTTAGAGGACGTCGTTGAGCGCCGTATCCGAGACGACCTCCAACTCGAGGACACTGTAAAGACGAGCGTCATTCAAGCTCGTCGCGGCCAAGGTAAATTTCGTTCCAATGTCGAAGCCATGGAGCGCTCGTGCCGACTCACAGGGGTCACCAATCCCTCGTTGCTGATTGCAAGCCACATCAAGCCTTGGCGCCTATGCGCTTCCGCGCAGGAGCGCTTGGACGGCATGAACGGGCTGCTCCTCACGCCTGATGCCGACCACCTCTTTGACCGTGGCTTCATCAGTTTTGAAGATAGCGGGCAGGTCCTCATATCCCAGCGCGTCGACAAGACTGATTTGCGGCGGCTCGGATTCGAGCAATTGGTGATGCAGAGTTTCGGCTTTGCCGAAGCCCCCGCCGTCTGGCGCACTAGCACCTTCACCCCGCCGCAGCAGGCTTACCTCGCTCACCATCGAGAGGATGTGTTTGTGGCATAGCTCGCATCAACTGAGCGTCAGCCGTCAGGTCCCCCTACCTCGCCGCCCCCTAAAACACCGCCTTCTCCAAGAGCGGCTCCAGTGATTCAGCAAATGGCGTCGCCAGGTGGTGCCGGTCGCGGAAGGCGAGTTGGCCGTTGATGAACACGTGGCAGGTTTGGGCGTCGCAGAACTGGCTGGTCAGGTCGACATAGGTGGCGCCGGGCACGCTGCGCACGACGTCGCGCTCGGCCGCGGCGATGTCGTCGTTCGCCGCCGCGTCCCTCGGCGTGTCGCAGACTTCAGGCACCTGCCCGCGCCACAGCGCCCGCGCCACGCATTTGTCGGCATAGCTTCCATTGTAGGGAACGTCCCGGATTACCGCGACCTTGATCCCGGCCCGGCTGAATGCCGCCAGCGTCCAGCGCAGGCCGGTCTTCCACTCCTCGTTCCCATCGGCGTGCTTCAGTTCCTCGGGCGATTCCTTCATCACATTGCCGATCGAAAATTCCGAGATCACCACCATGTGCGGGTGCAACGCGATAATGTCCTTGACCGATTGCTCCCGCCACTGGTCGCATTCGGTGTAGTCGCGCTTCAGCCGCCAGTTCCAGGTCGTCACCCGCGAGGCACGGCAGGACGATTTGAGATAGGTGACGAGGCGATAGTTGTTCTTGGCCGCCGCCTCGATCAGCGGCGTCGACCAGTGGTCGGCATGCGAATCGCCGAACAGCGCAATCGAGCGCGGGGCGTCCTTGTTGCCGAACACGCAGGCCTTCGGCGTCACCGTCTCAAAGGAAAGAATACAGCCGGCCGCGCGCGCCGTGGAAGGCTGCGCGGCGCTGGCGGCAATGCTGCGCTGCTCAGGGTCCAGATCGTGGACGGCCAGCCTGGCATTGGCATATGCGGCTGCGACGCTGGTGCCGGTCAGGAGGACGGCCGGCACCAGCGCCCGCGCCGCACTGGCCATCAGCCAGCCATTGCGACGGATCGGGTTCTCGATGACATGATAGGTGAAGACCGACAGCGCCAAAGTGAGCGCCAGGCAGGCGAGGCGTCCGAGCGGCGACAGCTCGGGCACCACCATCGTGGCATAGACGATCACCGGCCAGTGCCAGAGATAGAGCGAGTAGGAGAGTTTGCCGACCCATTGCAGGGGCGGCAGCGCCAGTGCCGCGCTCGGGCTTTTCTCAGCGCTCTGCCCTTGCTGCGCATGCGCTGAACCGGCGAGCAGCAACAGCACTGTGCCGGCCACCGGCACCAGGGCGAGGAAGCCGGGGAAGGGGGCTTCCTCGCTGAAGGAGAGATAGGCGCCGGCGATCAGCGCCAGGCCGAGCCACGCCAGCGGCGCGGCGAGCCGCGGGCGGTTTTGCCAGACTTGTTGCGGCACCATGCTGGCCAGCCCGCCGGCGGCGAACTCCCAGACGCGCAGCGGCGAGAAGTAGAAGGCCCAGGGCTGTGAGACCGTGGTGAGCCAGGCGCAGACGGCGAACGAGACGAGACCGGCAATGCCGATCACCAGGATCGCGCCGCGCTTGCCGGGGCGCAGCCATGCCGCCAGTGCAAGCAGCGCCGGCCAGGCGAGATAGAACTGCTCCTCCACCGACAGCGACCAGAAATGGACAAACGGGTTGCTGGCCGCATCTGCGGCGAAATAGTCGAACAACCAGCGGATCAGCCACAGATTGATCATGTAGGCCGAGGCGAACATGGCGCCCCTGGAATAGAGCGATTGTTCCTCCGGCGACAGGATGAAGGCGCCGGCCACCAGCGTGGCGAGAATGACGAACAGCGACGCCGGCAACAGCCGCCGCGCGCGCCTCGCGTAGAAGCGCCACAGGTTGAGCCGCCTGGTCTCGGTGATTTCGGCAAGCAGGTGTTTTGTGATCAGATAGCCCGAGATGACGAAGAAGATGTCGACGCCGGTAAAGCCGCCGGGCAGGCCGGTGAAGCCGAAATGAAAGGCGATCACGCCTGCCACCGCCAAGGCACGCAGTCCTTCGATATCGGGCCGGAACGATGCTGACACGATTTGCCACCTCGTGCTGGTGCATGACCCCGCCTCGGCGAGTAACGATCGCGCCGGGATCATACGTGCGGCAGCTTTGCGCCCAACGGGACACGGCGCTGCAACCGTTCACAGTCGGACCAAGACTCCGCCCTATGGGTCGATATCGCAATGCAACAAATCTAACGCAGTGCAACATTGGAGGAGGCGACGCCGCTGATCTCCCCCCTTGAGGGGGAGATGGCCGGCAGGCCAGAGGGGGTCGGTTCGACCGGACTCGGCCCAATCCTGCAAGTGAAGGCAGGCGCTCCACGCGCGGCGACCCCCTCTGTCGCCTTCGGCGACATCTCCCCCTCGATGGGGGAGATTAGGTCCCCGCCTCCTTCGCCAAATCTCCGACATCCGGGGTCGGCCCTTGCGTTGCCCCCGTCACACGCATCGGCTATCCAACCGGCAGCCATGCAATTCAAACGGAGCCTCCCATGACCAACACCACCATTTTCAAATTCGGCGCTGTCGAGCATGCCGAGGGCGGCGACTTACCGGGCTGGATCGTTGTGGCGGGCCGGCCGACCATGCAGACCGCCGTGCAGCACACCACCGCCGACGGCAAGGTGCTGTCGGGCACCTGGCGGGCCTCGCCCGGCACTTATCACGCCACCTACACCGACTATGAGTTCGTGCACATGATCGCCGGCCGCATCATCATCACGCCCGATGGCGGCACGCCGGTCGAGGTCGGTCCGGGCGATGCGTTCGTGGTCGAAGCCGATTTCAAGGGCACCTGGCAGATCATCGAGCCGGTAACCAAGCACTTCGTCGTCAAGCTTGCTTGATCGACGTCGTCAGGCTTGCCTGATCGGTGCCGATACACCTCGGCCGGCGCGGTTCATTGCCAGCGTCCCCCTCGCCCAGCAGGGGAGGGGGACGTAGCGAAGCGAATATCGGTTAAGAGGGCGTCACCTCGTTCGCTTCGAACCGATGCGGATCGAAAAGCTGAGACGATGGCGTTCTGCGGAGCCTGGTCGAGAGAACGCAGGCCAGGACTGCTGCCGGGTCGCCGGCGCGTCAGCCAAGAGCGAGCGGCGCACTTCGAGAGTGCATGCCGCCCGTCCGGCGCCGGGCCGTCAATGCTGTTGTTACGAAACCCCCCAGCCCCGTCTCAACCGCCACGGCCATGGCGTGACCCATGGCTTGCTATACGCATGCAGCACCGCGGTCTGTCAACGCCGCCCGCGATGGCCGCGGGGGGTCGCCTTTGCACCTCCCGGCCAGCTTCCAACCGGCCGCGCGGACGCCATTCGCCGCTGCAAAATGCGCTTGAAATGGCGGTTTTCCGGATTTTCCGGCCGCTCAGGAGCGGACCTTTGGCGCGACAGAGGTCGCGATCTAGCGATTGAATGAATTTGTCTTTCGCGGCTGAAACGTTTCAGGAGCCGGATTGTAGACCTGACTTTTTTTGGGTGTATTTCCCTAACGTCAGTTTTGCACCCCAGCCGACCCGATCGACCCGCCGGAGGGCAAGCCTCAGGGGCCGGCGTCGGCGCTCTGAGTCTCTCGGACCGACGGGCGCCGGACCATGCCGCTGACGACATAGGCCGCCGCGCCCAGCGCCGTGATCCAGAAGCTCGTCGGCCAGTCGGTCAGGAAGGCTAGCGTCAGGCTGATCCAGGCGATGATCACGGCAAGCGCGATGGACGTCAGCACGCCGGCTCCGACGCCGCTGGTAAGCCTGAGCGCGGTGGCTGCAGGCGCCACCATCAGCGCGAAGACGAGCAGCACGCCGACGATCTGCACCGCCTCGGACGTGGCGACGGCGACCAGCACCATGAACAGGGTCGAGACAAGAGTGAGCGGCACGCCGCGCGCTTCGGCGAGTTCCGGCTGCAGGCTGGCGAACAGCAGCGGGCGCGCGATCAGCAAAAGCGCGACAAGGATCGCCACCGCCAGCACCGCAAGCACGATAACGGTGCGCAGGCTGATGCCCAGCACATTGCCGAACAGCACGTTGGTCGCCTGCGAGGCGAAGGCGGTGTAGAAATGCAGAAACAGCAAGCCCAGGCCGAGCGACAGCGTCAAAACGATGCCGATGGCGACGTCGCGATGCGCGCGTTCGCCGAGCAGGCCGATGCCGATGCCGGCGGCGACGGTGAACACGGTGAGGCCGAGAAACGGCGACAGCCCGATCAGGCCGGCGCCGGTGGCCCCGGGAAAGCCGACATGGGAGAGCGCATGGCCGGCGAAGGTCTGGCCCCGGAGCACGAGGAAATAGCCGACCGCGCCCGAAACGATGCCGACGATGGTGCAGGCATAGAAGGCGTTGCGCATGAATTCATAGTCAAAGATCGTGGACATGCGCCCCGCTCTCCAGTTCGACATCGTCGGCCATGACGAAGATGCGGCCGGCAACCCGCACCACATTGATATGCGTGCCGTAGAGTTTCGACAGCACCGGACCGCTGACGACCTCGTCGACGGAGCCGATCGCCGCCTTGCGGTTGCCGAGATAGAGCACGCGGTCGACGGCGCGCAGCAGCGGGTTGATCTCGTGCGAGCAGAACAGCACGGCAATGCCGAGCCGTTCGCCGATCTGATGCACCAGGTCGATGATCGCGCGCTGATGGCCCGCATCGAGGCTGATCAGCGGCTCGTCGAGCAAAAGCAGTTGCGGATTGCCGATCAACGATTGCGCGATCAGGATGCGCTGGCGCTCGCCACCGGAAAGCTCGCCCAGCGGCCGCCGCGCAAGGTCGCCGGCGCCCACCTCTTCAAGAGCCTTCCACGCCGCCTCCTTCTCGGCAGCCGATGCGACGGGCCAGCCCCAGCGATGCCCGCCGGCGGCACTCAGCACGAAGTCGAGGCCGCTGACGCCGACGTCGCCAAGCGCGCGCCGCGCCTGCGGCATATAGCCGATGTCGGCGTTGCCGCGCGTCGGCGATTTGCCAAGCACCGAAATGGCGCCGCCGGCCGGCTTGATCAGGCCGAGAATGGCGCGCAGCATCGTCGTCTTGCCGGCTCCATTGGCGCCGAGCAGGCCGACAAAGGCGCCTTGCGGAATCGAAAAGGAGACGTCGGATAAAACCCGGCGTCCCCCATAGGTCAGCGTGACCTTGTCGAATTCGATTGCGTTCATTTAGTCACATTCATTCGCAGTCACATTCATTGTGTGCGGGCGGCGAGCGCCTTCTGGACCGCGTCGATCTGGCCGCCGAACCAGGTCTGGATCGTCTGGCCCGCCGGTTCCGTCTCGGTGACGCCGATGACCGTGACCTTGTTCTGCCTGGCGATGTCGAGCAGCCTTGTCGTTGCCTCGTCGGTCACCTGCGAATTGTAGAACAGGATCTTGGCCGAGCCGTCCTTCAGGCTGTTTTCGAACGCCGCCACCTGCGTGGCGCTCGGCTCCGCATCGTTCATCAAAGCCACCTGGAAATCGTAGTTCAGCATCTTGAGACCGAGCGCTTCCGCCATGTAGCCGAAGACCGGCTCGGTAGCCGTCACCTCGGTGCCGGCATAGGTGTTCTTGACGTCGGTGATTTCCTTGTCAATGGCCTCGAGCGAGGTCTGGAATGCCTTCAGGTTCGCCTCATAATACACGGCATTGGCCGGATCGCGCTTGGCAAGGTCGGCGCTCAGCGCCTTGGCGATGGCCGGCAGCGTCGCCGGGTCGTACCACAGATGCGGGTTGTCGCCCGACTTCTTGCCGATCAGGTCGGCGGCGACGATGGTCGTGCGATCCTTGGCTGTCGAGGCCGACAGCAGCTTGTCCATCCACGGATCGTAGTCGGCGCCGTTATAGATGACGATCTTGGCGTCGGCGATGGTGCGCGCCGTCGACGGGCTGGTCTCGAACAGATGCGGATCGTCATCGGGATTGGCCAGGATGCTGGTGACGGTGACGTTGCTGCCGCCGATCTGGCGGGCAAGGTCGCCATAGAAATTCTCGGCCGCCACGATGGTCAGCTTGTCTTCGGCGCGGGCAGCCGTGCCGGTCAAAAGCGGCACCGCGACGAGCAGCGCGGCGAGAAAGGGAATGCGACGCATCCGTGGTCTCCTTGCAGTCTGAAATGTATGTCGCCGGAGAGGCGGGCTGTGTAACTGTATAACAGTAACAATATAACGTTTGCGTCGAAAATACGGCTGATGTCAATGGGCTTTTCGAGCCGCGCAGTTTTTCACGCGCACAAACCGTGAGCGGCCTGCGCCGATCAGGCGGAGCCACTCATGCCTGTCGGCTATATGCGAAAGGGCAGGCGATCGCCGGCACCGCGAGGCCGCCGCGAGCACACCGGCCGTGGCGGTATCCTGATGAATTCGCGGCGGGTAAGTTCCTTGCTTGTTGCCGTCAGTTTTGCGGACGCCTTCCCTCCCACGCGTCCTGCAACAGGGCGCGGATTGCGGCGCGGTCGAAAGGCCGCGGATTCCAGTATGGGTTCCTGGTCGCGATCTCAGCGGCGCGGTCGAGATCGGCCTGCATGAGGCCGAGTTCTTTCAATGTAAGGGGCGCGCCGACCGCCCTGGCGAAATCGTGGAGACCGCTACCGGCGCTGCCGCCAAACAAGTCGGCGACCGGCTTCAACAAGTCGGGCACCGCGACGGCGTTGAAGCCGATCGTGTGCGGCAACATCACCGCATGCGTCTCGGCATGCGGCATGTCGAAAGAGCCGCCCAGCGTGTGACAGATCTTGTGATGCAGCGCCATGCCGACGGCGCCGAGCACCGTACCGCACAGCCAGGCGCCGTAAAGCGCATCGCCGCGTGCATCGATATTTCCAGGCTCCTTGGTCAACACCGGCAGCGCCGCCTTCATGGCGCGCAATCCTTCTTTCGCCATCAGGGTGGAAATCGGATTGCGATCCTGCGCGTAAAGCGCTTCGGCCGCGTGCGCCATGGCGTTGAGTCCTGACGCGACGCTCATCGCTATCGGCAGGCCGACGGTCAGCTCTGGATCGTAGATCACCACTTCCGGCAGGATCCTTGCGTCACGCATTGTGGTTTTTTCGCCGTTCTCGGTCTGACCGAGGATCGGCGTCACCTCCGAGCCGGCATAGGTGGTCGGGATGACGATCTGCGGCAGGTCGGTGCGCCAGGCGATCGCCTTGCCGAGACCGGTGGTCGAGCCGCCGCCAAGCGCGACAACGCAGTCAGCCTTGACCTCGGTTGCCTTGGCCATTGCCGTTTGGGTTACCTCGACCGGCGTGTGCATGGCGGCGCCCGAAAAGGTGCCGGCCGCCAGCGCGCCGAGGGACTTGGCAAGCGCCTCGCCGTCGGCAGCCCGATGCGGCGTCGACAGCACCAGCGCGCGCTTGCAGCCGAGCTTTTCGATCCAGGTGCCCACCTCGGACGACGCGCCATTGCCGAAGACAATGTGCGCAGGGCTGCCGGAATAGGTGAACGTCCTTGTCATGCCGATCCGCTCCCTTTGCATATTATCACTGTGACGGAGCCGCAATCGAGCGACCAGCTCTCGCCGCCGGCGACATCGTTTGCGTCGTCACCGTCTCGCAAGCGGGGCCTGATCTCTCCCGCGTACTCGCAAACGTATCGCCTTGACCACAAAAACGTCAAAAAAGTATCAGTGAGGTGGACACACCGTGGTGGCGGCTGCATGAATTGCCGCCTAAGCTTTGGTCACTGCAGAGAGCGGCAAACGCGGCCTGCGGGAGATGGCACTGCAACTGGTCGCATGACCGGACCGGCGCCGGGAGGAACTGAGATGAATCCGGACTTGGAAGTCGTCCAGATCAGACGCGGCGAGTCGTTCAAGGCCTGGGCCCACGGCTACCCCTTCCACACGGTGCGCTGGCACTTCCATCCCGAATACGAAATCCATCACGTCGTCGCCACCACGGGCCATTATTTCGTCGGTGACTTCATCGGCGAGTTCGAGCCCGGCAATCTCGTGCTCACTGGCCCGAACCTGCCGCACAATTGGGTTAGCGACGTGCCGGCAGGCGCCAGCGTGCCGCTGCGCGGCCGCGTCGTGCAGTTCTCGCAAGAGTTCATCGCCGACGCCACCGCCGCGTTGCCGGAACTTGCCGGTTGTGAAAACATTCTCGAGCTCAGCCGCCGCGGCGCGCTATTCTCCACCGCTACCGCCAAGCTCGCCGCACCTGTGCTGGCCGAACTGGTCGAAGCGCAAGGCGTTCGCCGCATCGCTTTGTTCATGGAGCTGGTCGATATTCTGAGCCGCGCCGCCGATGTGCGGACGCTCACCAGCGCCAGCTATCTGCCGGATCCCTCAGGCTTCATGTCGGCCGGCGTCAACAAGGCGCTTGCCTATATCAACGCCAACCTGACCGAGCCGTTCAGCGAAAGCGATCTGGCGGCGATTGCCGGCCGCAGCCCGAGCGCGTTTTCGCGCAGCTTCCGCCGCCATACCGGCATGGCCCTGGTGCAGTATGTCAACCGGCTGCGCATCAACCTTGCCTGCCAGCTGCTGATGAGCGAGGCCGACATGCCGATCACCGAGATCTGCTATGCCGCCGGCTACAACAACATCTCGAATTTCAACCGCCAGTTCCTGACCCAGAAAGGCATGTCGCCTTCGCGCTTCAGGGCCCTGCTGGCGGAAAACATCAGCGCGGAGATTGCCGCCTAACAGGGAGGACCGGGAGGAGCCTAGACATTTACTGAGGTAAGAACGCGGGGTGCGTTGGAGGCGCTCCGTGCTGGAGATCGCTTGTCCCGAAATCCAGAGATATCTAGAGGATGCGCAGCACGGATCAAGTGCTCCGTTGTTCCTCGCAACAGCCCGACTGCAGTCAAGGCCCGGCGCCATATGGTGTCCAGGGCTTCATGAAACCATTCCTTGAAACGGAGCTATCGAAATGACCAGATATGCCTGGAAATCGACGGGAGCCATCGCGCTCACTCTTTCTCTTCTTGGCGGCACCGCTGCCTTTGCTGCCCCGGTTACCGACGCCACGGTCGCCTTCTTGATGCCCGACCAAGCCTCGACGCGCTACGAGCAGCACGACTATCCCGGCTTCGTCGCCGAGATGAAAAAACTCTGCCCCGGCTGCAAGGTGATCTACCAGAACGCCGATGCCGACGCCTCGCGCCAGCAACAGCAGTTCAACTCGGTGATCTCGCAAGGCGCCAAGGCGATCGTGCTCGACCCTGTCGACTCGACCGCCGCCGCCTCGCTGGTCAAGCTGGCGCAGAGCCAGGGCGTCAAGGTCATCGCCTATGATCGCCCGATCCCGACTGCACCTGCCGACTTCTACGTCTCGTTCAACAATGAAGGCATCGGCAAGGCCATTGCCGACTCGCTCGTTGAACACCTCAAGGCCCTGAAGGTCGACCCCGCCAGCGGCGGCCTGCTGCAGATCAACGGATCGCCGACCGACGCGGCCGCCGGGCTGATCAAGAAGGGCATCCATTCCAGCCTCGACAACAGCGGCTACAAGATCCTTGCCGAATACGACACGCCGGAATGGGCGCCGCCGAAGGCGCAGCAATGGGCAAGCGGCCAGATCACCCGCTTCTCCACGCAGATCGTCGGCGTCGTTGCGGCCAATGACGGCACCGGTGGTGGCGCCATCGCCGCTTTCAAGGCCGCCGGAGTCGATCCGGTGCCGCCGGTGACCGGCAATGACGCGACCATCGCCGCCCTGCAGCTGATCATCGCCGGCGACCAGTACAACACCATCTCCAAGCCGAGCGAGATCGTTGCGGCGGCTGCCGCCAACGTCGCCGTCCAGCTTCTGTCGGGCGAGACGCCGAAGGCCGAAATGACCCTCTACGACACTCCTTCGCAGCTGTTCACGCCGGCGGTGGTGACGCAGGAAAACCTAAAGGCCGAGATCATCGACAAGAAGATCAACACCGCCGAAGAGCTTTGCGTCGACCGCTACGCCGAAGGTTGCAAGAAGCTCGGCATTACAAAGTGACAATGCAGGTCGCCCAAAAGTGCGCAGCGGTTTTGGGATAACGACATGCATAAAAGGATGACCTAGAATCCTGATCCTGCTTTCCGGCCGCCCTTGCGGTGGCCGGAAGTTCGCAGTCACTCTTGACCGCCCATCCGGAAAGGTTTGCCACCATGTCTGACATCTCTGACGGACCGGTTTCGGCAGGAGAGCTGGTGCTCAGCCTGCGCGGCATCTCGAAGAATTTCGGCGCCGTTTCGGCGCTCACCGATATCGATCTCGATGTCCATGCCGGCGAGGTGGTGGCGCTGGTCGGCGACAATGGCGCCGGCAAGTCGACGCTGGTCAAGATCCTGGCCGGCGTCCACCAGCCGAGCTCGGGCACCATCAATTTCCGCGGCAGGCAGGTGACCATGCCTGACCCGAGTGCCGCGCTGACGCTCGGCATCGCCACCGTTTTCCAGGATCTGGCGTTGTGCGAAAACCTCGACGTCGTCGCCAACATCTTTCTCGGCAAGGAGATCAACCCGCTGCGGCTGGACGAGGTGGCGATGGAAATTCGCGCCTGGACGCTGCTCAACGAATTGTCGGCGCGTATTCCAAGCGTCCGCGAGGCGGTCGCCTCGCTGTCCGGCGGCCAGCGCCAGACGGTGGCGATCGCCCGCTCGCTGCTGCTCGACCCCAAGGTCATCCTCCTCGACGAGCCGACCGCCGCGCTTGGCGTCGCCCAGACGGCGGAAGTGCTGAACCTCATTGACCGGGTGCGCGAGCGTGGGCTCGGCGTGCTGATGATCAGTCACAATATGGAGGACGTGCGCGCCGTCGCCGATCGCATCGTGGTGCTCAGGCTCGGCCGCAACAACGGCGTCTTCGAACCCGACGCCTCGAACCAGGAACTGGTCAGCGCTATCACCGGCGCCGCCAACAATGCAGTGTCGCGCCGCGCCGAACGGCGCAAGGCCGCCGAACAAGCGAACAATCAGGAGCAGCGGCCATGAGCGCGGAGCCCAAGCAGGACACCTCCTCGTCGACGGCGCTCGACCGCAGCGACGTACGCGTCAAGCACCAGGCCGGCGTTGGTGGCGCCATCAGCGCCTTCTTCGACCGCGTCCGCTCCGGCGACCTCGGCTCGCTGCCGGTCATCGTCGGCCTGGTCATCATCTGGAGCGTGTTCACCGCCCTCAATCCGGTGTTCGTCTCGTCGAGCAACCTCGTTAATCTGTTGTTCGACTGCTCGACCGTCGGCGTCATCGCGCTCGGCATAGTCTGCGTGCTGATGGTCGGCGAGATCGACCTGTCGGTCGGCTCGATCAGCGGCTTTGCCTCGGCCATGGTGGGCACGCTTTGGGTCAACCAGGGCTGGCCGGTGGCGCTCGCCATCCTCGCCGCGATTGCCGTCGGCGGTTTCATCGGCGCGCTCTATGCCTTGCTGTTCAACCGGCTCGGCATGCCAAGCTTCGTCTCGACGCTCGCCGGCCTGCTCGCCGTGCTCGGCCTGCAACTGTATATTCTGGGCTCCACCGGCTCGATCAATCTGCCCTATGGCTCGAACCTGGTGAATTTCGGCCAGTTGCTGGTCATGCCGGACTGGCTGTCCTATGCACTGGCGGCATTGCCCGGCATCGTCACGCTGATCACCGGCCTGCGCACCGTCAGCCGCCGCCGGGCCGTCAATTTGTCGGCGCCGTCGGTCGGCGGCCTCATCGTGCGCGTCGCCGCCTTGACCATCCTGCTCGAACTGATCGTCGGCTATCTCAACCAGGCGCGCGGCATACCGTGGATGTTCGGCCTGTTCGTCGGCCTGGTGGTGGCGATGAACTATGCGCTGACCCGCACCCAATGGGGCCGCTCGATGACCGCCGTCGGCGGCAACCGCGAAGCGGCGCGCCGGGCCGGCATCAAGGTGCGCTCGATCTACCTCAGCGCCTTCGTCATGTGCTCGATGTTTGCCGCCCTCGGCGGCGTCCTGTCGGCGGCGCGGCTGGCCTCCGCCAGCCAGCAGGCCGGCACCGGCGACGTCAACCTCAACGCCATTGCGGCGGCGGTCATAGGCGGCACCAGCCTGTTTGGCGGCCGTGGCAGCGCCTATTCCGCGCTGCTCGGCATCATCGTCATCCAGTCGATCGCCAGCGGGCTGACCTTGCTCGATCTGTCATCGTCGCTTCGCTACATGATCACCGGCGCCGTTCTGGCAATTGCGGTCATCGTCGACTCCCTGGCACGCCGCTCGCGGGTTTCCCACGGCCGAGCCTGAACGCAACCGCAATCGATACGAGGATAGAATGGCTCAGGATTTGAGTGGAAAGGTCGCGGCGATCACCGGCGCCGCGTCGGGCATAGGCCTGGAATGCGCGAGAGCGCTGATTGCCGCCGGCGTTCGCGTTGTGCTCGTCGACCGCGCCGAAGACGCGCTGAAAAGCGTCTGCACCGAACTCGGTCCCGACGCGATCCCGCTGGTGATCGATCTGATGAAGCCGGCCAGCGTCGCGACGATGATGCCGCAAATCCTGGACAAGGCCGGCCCGCTCGATATCTTCCACGCCAATGCCGGCGCCTATGTCGGCGGCCCGGTGCTCGAAGGCGACCCCGATGTGTGGGACCGCATGCTGAACCTCAACATCAATGCGGTGTTCCGCTCCATACACGCGGTGCTTCCGCATATGGTCGAACGAAAGACCGGCGACATCATCGTGACGTCTTCGATCGCCGGACTGGTGCCGGTGGTCTGGGAGCCGATCTATACGGCATCCAAGCATGCCGTGCAGGCCTTCGTCCACACGGTGCGCCGGCAGGTCGCCCCGCACGGCCTGCGCGTCGGCGCGGTGCAGCCGGGGCCGGTGGTGACAGCGCTGATCAGCGATTGGCCGAAGGACAAGCTTGAGGATGAACTGGCCAAGGGCGGCCTGATACAACCGGTCGAGGTCGCCGAAGCCGTGCTGTTCATGCTGACGCGGCCAAGGAACGTCACCATCAGGGATCTGGTGATCCTGCCGCAGAGCAATGATTTGTGAGGCAGTAGGCGTTAGGCCTTAGGCAGTAGGGAATGGGGAGAGGCTCTTGCAACTGACCATTCACTGCCGACCATCTCGCCTACTGCCTACTGCCTAACTTCTGAGGTTCCCCATGTCCCACTTCCTCGGCATCGACGTCGGCACTGGCAGTGCCAGGGCGGGGGTGTTCGACAGCAAGGGCACCATGCTTGCCTCGGCGAAGCGCGACATCGCTCTGTTCATCGAGCCCGGCGAAATCGCCGAACAGTCGAGCGAGGACATCTGGCGCGCGGTTTGCGCCAGCGTGCGCGAGGCGGTGACGGAGTCGGGGCTTGCCGGCCGCGACATTGCCGGCATCGGCTTCGACGCCACCTGTTCGCTGGTCGTGGTCGGCAAGGACGGTGCGCCGCTGGCGGTCGGCGGCTCCGGCGACAGCCAGCGCAACATCATCGTCTGGATGGACCACCGCGCGCTCGACCAGGCGCAGCGCATCAATGCCGGCAAGCACGCCGTGCTCGACTATGTCGGTGGCACCATCTCGCCGGAAATGGAAACGCCGAAGCTGCTGTGGCTGCGCGAGAACCTGCCCGCCACCTTCGATGCGGCCGAGCATTTCTTCGACCTGACGGACTATCTGACCTGGCGCTCAACCGGCAGCCTGGCGCGCTCGATCTGCACGCTGACCTGCAAATGGACCTATCTCGGTCATGAGCGGCGCTGGGACGACGCCTATTTCCGCGCCATCGGCCTCGGCGCGCTCGTCGATGAAGGCTTTGCCCGCATCGGCACCGAAATCGTCGAGGGTGGCACGGCACTTGCCCAAGGCCTGACTGAGGTCGCCGCGGCCGATCTCGGCCTGCTGCCGGGAACGCCGGTTGCGGCCGGCCTGATCGATGCCCATGCCGGCGGCGTCGGCACGGTTGGCGGGCAGGGCTCGGTCGGCACCTTGCAGTCGCGCATGGCCTATGTGTTCGGCACTTCGGCCTGCACCATGGCCAGCACCAGCGAGCCGGCCTTCGTGCCCGGCGTCTGGGGCCCGTATTTTTCCTCGATGGTGCCGGGGCTTTGGCTCAATGAAGGCGGGCAATCGGCGGCGGGTGCTGCAATCGACCACCTCGTCGCTTTCCATCCGGCCACGGCTGAGGCATCCGCAAAAGCCAAGGCGGAAGGTCTCGGCCTGACCGCTTGGCTTGGTCAGCAGGCGGCGAAGCAGTCCGCCGACCTGTCCGCCGTAGCGCACCTGGCCGATGGACTGCATGTCGTGCCGGAATTCCTCGGCAACCGCTCGCCCTTCGCCGATCCCGAGTCCAAGGCCCTGATCGCCGGGCTTGACATGGACACGTCCCTCGACAGTCTGGTCGCGCTCTATGTCGCCGGCCTGCTGGGCATCGGCTACGGCGTTCGCCAGATCCTGGCGGCGATGGCCAAAAAAGGCATTGCCATCGACACTATCGTCGTCAGCGGCGGTGCGGCGCAAAGCGAGCTGGTACGTCAGCTTTTGGCCGACACCACAGGCCTGACCGTCGCCGGTTCGACCTCGCCCGAACCGGTGCTGCTCGGCTCAGCCATATTGGCTGCGGTGGCGGCGCAAAAATTTCCCGATGTGATCGCGGCGATGACCGGCATGTCGCGCATCGGCGACATCTATCGCCCGGCCGGTGGCGACCTCGTGCCCTGGCACGACAAGCGCTTCGCCGCCTTCGAATTGCTGCAGCAGGCAGGCCGCGCCATCCGCGATTGAACGGCTTAGCTCACGTCCAGAAATAGCGGACGATGTGGAAGAACACCGGTGCGGCGAAGACCAGGCTGTCGGCGCGGTCCATCATGCCGCCGTGACCCTCGATCAGGTGACCCCAGTCCTTGACGCCCTGGTCGCGCTTGATCGCCGACGCCACCAGCCCGCCGAGGAACCCCATCAGGCAGGCGATGAAGGCGACGCCTGCCGCCGCGAGCGGCGAGAACGGCGTCAGGAACGACAGCAGCGCGCCGAGCAGGCTCGATGACACCAGCCCGCCGATCAGCCCTTCCCAAGTCTTTGATGGCGAAACGGACGGCGACAAAAGATGCCGGCCGAACAGCTTGCCGAAAATGTATTGCAGCACGTCGCTGCCTTGCACGGTGATGATCAGGAAGGCAATGAGCAGGAGGTTGCGGCCTTCGAAACCGGGCACGTTGAGCGTCAGCAGCGCCGGCACATGGCTGACGCAGTAGACCGAGATCATGACCGCCCATTGCTGCGCCGACACCCGCTCGAGGAAGCGCTCGGTGTCGCCGTTGAGCGCGGTGATGGCCGGCATCAAGAGGAAGCAGTAGACGGGGATGAAGATGGTGAACAGCCCGTACCAGGCGGTCCACACCAGCCAGTACTGGAAGGGGATGATGATGCCGAACATGCCGAGCAGCACCCAGTGGTCGCTGCGCCGGCTGTGCGTCAGCGTCACGAATTCGCGCAGCGCGGCAAACGAGATCAGCGCAAACAGGATGGTCATGCCGGTGCGGCCGAAGAAGAAGGCGACGGTGATCGCCAGCACCATCACCCACCAGGCGTTGATGCGCTGGTTCAAGTTGACGAGCGTCGAGGGCAACGGCTTCGGCGCCCGCCACGACAGGATGCCGGCAATGACGCTCGCCGTGGTCAGCACGCAGACAAGGCCGACCAGCAGGATGACGGTTTCATGCATCGGTGGAAGCGTGAGTGGCATCAGCCGTCTCGATCCGGACGCGGGTTGAGCGACAGCAGCGTCTGGCGCGCGCGCTCGAGGAAGGTGCGGCGTTCTTCGCCGGGCGCGATCGCCACCGGCGGACCAAAGACGACGCGGCACAGAAGCGGCACCGGCAGGAACTGGCCCTTGGGCAGCACGCGCGACATGTTCTCGATCCAGCACGGGATTAGTTCGATATCGGGCCGCGCCATCGACAGATTGTAGAGGCCGGAGCGGAACGGCAGCAGATCCGCCTCCGTCGTGTTGCGAGTGCCTTCGGGAAACAGGATCAGCGAGTGGCCGTCGTCGAGCACCGACAGCATGATCGAGATCGGGTGTTGCGTTTCGTCGGTCCACTGCCGGTGGATGAGCACAGACGACAGCATGTCCTGCGCGATGAAGCGGCGCAGCCGCGACTTGCCCCAATATTCGGCCGCCGCGATCGCATGGGTCCGGGCGCGCACCTTCTCACTCAGACAGGCCGACAGCAGGATGAAATCACCATGGCTGGCATGGTTGGCGAAGTAGATGCGCTGCCGCTCCGACGGCTGGCTGCCGTTCCAGATTGGTCTGACGCCGGTTACCACCCAGGCCGCCGCCGACAGGCCGACCGACGTCACCGTCTGCAGCAAGGTGAAGGTGTTGGCGCGCAGGTGAAGCTTGGTCATGGCTCAAACAAATGCTGCGAAAAGGGATGCCGCAGCAAACATGGCGAGCGCCATGCGCTGCCTTGTCAGCAGGCGGCGCGTGCCTGCCATGCGATGGTTAAGCGAGCGGCCGCCGGCAGCGGTGGATTTCAGGCGCATGCGCGCCAGCACATCGTCGACTGCGGCACCGCCAGCGGCCTCGCTGGCGTGGCTGGCCATCAGCCGGAACAGCAGGGCGTCGAACAAAAGCAAGGCCGAAAGTGCCAGCGTGGCCACGGCGCTCGCCGCCGCGACCAGCCAGGCCGCCGCCGACAGCGCTGTCGTCTGCGGCCCGGCCACCAGGCCGATGACCGGCGCTGCCATCACAGCCGCCACCACGAGCAGGATCGGCCACACCGCCTGCACCATCAGTCCGGCGGCGAATATTTCGGCGTTCTCGGGAAAGTTCTCGCCACTCATGCCAGCCAATTCATGTCGGTTCTTCCAGCCCCGGTTCTTCCAGCCCGATCTGAAGATGCACGGGCCGGCCCAATGCGGCGAGTTTCCTGCGCGCCTGCGCGGCAGTGTGCGAGCGTCCGGTCACAACCAGCCAGTCGGCGACGACGGCTGCACTGCGCTGGAAGCCGAGCGCGCAGCAGACCAGGACGGTGCCGCGCCGGCGCGCCAGCTCGATCGCCGCCACCGCTCGCTCCAGCCTGTCGTGAGGCGGCGCCACGAGGTCGAGCATCGCGTAGCTGATCCAGCGGCAGGTCACGCCGCGCGGCCGTTCCATCTCGCCGGCAAGGTCGATCACTGTGCCGAAGCGGTTGGCCTCGTCGGCACTCGGAAACCGGCCGAGGAAAACACCGTCGGTGATCTCCACTTGCGGCGCCAGTTGGCGGGTCCATACCCACACATTGATCCGGGCGCCAAGCCGGTAGGGCAGGAGCAGGATACGGTTGGCCAGTGAGACGCTACCATCGGCTGCCTTCTGGAACACTTTGGCGCCGGCCCCGGCATACGCGAAGGCGACGATGGCCAGTGCCAATGCCGGCCACAACAGGATGAGAAAATCGGCGGAGACCAACGCGCCCTCGGCAGCGCCGGCCAGGGCAAGGGCCGCCCCCAGCCCGTAATAACCCGCCAGCCGCCGTGCCTTGGGGTCGGCGGTCAGCCGAAAACCCCAGAACGGCAATTCGCCCTTGGACGGAAACAGCCACAGCGCAAAGAGACCGAGCAGGGCGCCGGTCGGAATGTCGATGAAATGATGCTGCCAGGTCGTCAGCACCGAGGCGCCGATGAGAAAACACCAGACGTGCCGGACGGGGCGGAGAATGCCGCCGAGACGGTGACGTGCCAGAACGTGACGCCAATGGTCCCAAATGATCACCAGCAGCGCGATGTGCAGGGATGGCGCTTGGTTGAACGGCTTGTCGAAACCACCGAGCACCGCAAACAGGAAACCCGGCAGGCCGGTGGTTGCCGGCCGCACGAAGGTCGCCGTCAGCGGGAACGCGACGAAGCAGGCGACGGCAATGATCTGCGCCGAGAGATAGCGGCCGGCGAGCCGGTCGACGCAGCGCCTAGTCGTGTTGAGCAGCAACGACAGGCCGTAGAACAGATTGATCGACCAATAGGGCACGATCGTCCAGGCGACGAACGGGATGGCGTATTCCCAGGCAAACACGATGCTGCCGACATGGTCGCGCCGCGACGCCAGCCAGTTGGCAAAGCCATAGGTCGAATAGAAGAATGGCGCCAGCAGCGCCAGCCAAAGGGCTGCCCTCAGCACGATGCCCAAATAGGGTTCCCGCGCCGGGGCAGGGTCAGTCGCAGGGGCGGCCATGATCTCAGACGCGCCGAGCGACCGAAACAGTGAAGATGCCCCATTGGTCGATGCGCTGGTCGATCTTCTCGAAACCGGCCGCCGTCACCAACTGGTCCATCTCGCCTTGCGTGCGCCGCCGCATCACCCAGGCCTGGCCGCCGCGATGCGAGGTCAGGCTGCGCGCGATCATCTCCAGCTGCGGATGCCATGGCTGATTGGTGTAGACGAGCAGGCTGCCGGACTGCATGGCGCTCGCCAGCCCGCCGAGCGAGCGGGAAATCATCGTATTGTCGGCGAACAATTCGTAAAGTCCGGAGACGATGGCGAGGTCCGGCGCCGGGGTCAACCCAGCCAGCATGTCGGCATCGAAGGCGTCGGCCTGATGGAAGGTAACGCTGGTCGGCAGACGCCGCTCGGCGATCAGCTTCGAACCCAGTCCGACATTGAGCTCGGAATAATCCTGCAGCCGCACGCTTGCTGGCGGTTCAGTGCATTTGGCAACGGCATCGAGCACATAGCGGCCGTGACCGGCGGCGATGTCGAGCATGTGGACGGGACGGCCGGCTGCCTTCAGGCTGGCGGCGGCGTTGCCGATCAGCTCTTCCAGATGCAGCTTGCGCTGGCGGATGCCGCGCCAGCCGATGGCGTCGAGGAAGGTGCGGTCGATCATGCGGCCGATGAAGCCGGTGCCGCGCGCGTCGTTCTCGTAGACATAGTCGAGCGTCGAGCCGGAATCGAAGCCGGTGGCCATGCCGATCTTCATGCCCGAAGACAGCCAGGCGCCCATGCGGATCGAGGCGCGACTCATCGCCCAGAAAATACCGTTGGGCGACAGCAGCGTCAGCGGCGAGGCCAGCCTCTCGGCCTCGTCGCGGGTGTAGCCGGCTCGGTCGGCCTGAAGCAAGTCGATGGTTTTCTCCGGCGTGGCAAATTGCTTTTCGAGGAATGGCCGGATCAGGTCCAGCGCCTGCTTGCGATCGCGCTCGCCCAGCGTGTCGTGGAAGAAGCCGGGCAGCACATGCCGCTCCTTGGCGCTGCTGCCGAGATTGACGAAGAACTCGTGCTGCGGTCCATGCCGCACCACCCAATCGCTGCCGGAGATCAAGAGCTGCGTCGGCACGGTGATGGCGCGCGCGTCCGAGACGATGCGGGCAGCGTGGTCGTAAAGCTCGACCAGGATGTTGGAGGCGATCGGTCGCGTGATCAGCGGATCGCCGTCGAAGGAAGCGATGCGCTCGGCATCATGCGTCAGGAACTTCGCCTTGACGTAGGAATTGACGAAGAAGCGGCCCTTGAGCTTCTGCCACAGCGCAATGCCCTCTTTGGCGAAGGGCACGTAGAGCTTGACCGAAAAGGCCGGTGAAGCCACCACCAGCGCGCGGATGTCGGGCGCATAGTCATGCACCCAGGCAGCGGCCAGCACGGCGCCGAAGGACTGCGCGATCAGCGCGATGTCGCGCTGGCCAACACCATCCCGGCCGATCTCACGCACCAGGCAGTCGATGTCACGAACCAGGGCGGCAAAGGACGGCGCATAGCCGCGCTCGCCGGCCGAGCGGCCATTGCCGCGCGCGTCCCAGGCGTAGAAGGCATGATCGGGCATGGCGAGTTCGTCGACCAGATGCGCCATGCGGCCGCCATGCTCGTGGCCGCGATGGAACAGAAGGATCGCACCCTTTGGCGTCGACTCGGCGGCCGGCCAGTAGCGGTAGAAGATCTCGGTGCCGTCATGGCTCTTGAACGTGCGCTCCTGCGCGATGCGCTCGAGGCTTGCCGGTGCTCCGGCTGCAATGGTCTGGTGGATCATGGTTTCCCTCTGGCGGTCGGGTGCCTGACGCTTTGGCATCATGCGCCGCCCGCTCTAAGGCCGCCGCGTATCCGGTTGATGGCGGTTACGACTGACAGTGTAGCCATGACCGGAAACACAAAGGGCACAATCGCTTGGAACCACAGGCCGCAGGCGATGAGGAAGGCGATGACGCCGAGCACCAGGGCTCGGTCGCTCTTGCCGAACGGCCCGGCATAGTTGCGCCCGCTGCCGGCGGCGACGCCGAGCACGCCGGCGAACTCGACCAGCATGGCGGTAATAGCGAAGGCAACGACACCCCAGGCCGGGAACAGCGGAGCAAAGGCCAGGATCAGCGCCAGGTCCGAGACGACGTCGCAGAGTTCGTTGAGATACATCCCGAGTTTCGACGCTTGTCCATGTTCCCTGGCCAGCATCCCATCAACGGCGTTGAGCGCCATGCGCACGAACAGCACCACCGGCATCAACAGGAACACCAGGAGATGGAAGGCAAAGGCAGTGACCACCAGGCCTGTGGCGATAGACAGTGCTGCGGCGAGAAGCGTAATCTGGTTGGCGGTGACGCCAGCATCGGCCAGCCGGTCGGCCAACGGCCGCAGCCTGGCCTGAAAGGCCGGTTTCAGTTGATAAAGCGTTGGCATGTGCGATCCCCCAACCGCGGCTCATGACAGTGTCGGCGAGATTGGTCAATCGGCAGGCAGGGCGCAAGGGCTCGCACCAGTATCCGCACCGTTGCGGGACTCGAAACTCCCGAAATGGATGCTGAGGCGGAGCCGAAGATCTCGGCCAAGCAGGATGTTGCGCGCTACAAACCGTCTCGCAAATGAGAACTTTACAAATATTCGTATTTATGTGAAGTAAATCACTGAAAGGTCGATCATGACAAACAGTCGCTTCGCCACCCGCCTGAATTCCTTCGCCTCGCGGCCGCAAGCCGAATGGCCTGATCTCACCGGCAAGCCGTCCATGCTGCAGATGGCAGCCCGCGCGGCCAAGGTCGACGGGCTGACCGATCTTGATCTTAATTTCCCCGACCATCTCAGTGAAAAGCCGGCTGAAATCCCCCGAAGGCTCGGCGATCTCGGGCTTTCCATCAATGGCTTTGCCATGCGTTACTACTCCAATCCGGCCTTCAAGCTCGGCGCCTTCACCAATCCGGACCCAGCGGTGCGCCGCGAAGCCATCGACTTGACCAAGGCCGGTATCGATGCGGTGCGCGCGGCCGGCGCCAGTCTGATGACGCTGTGGCTGGGCCAGGATGGCTTCGACTATGCATTTCAAACTGACTATGCGACGCTCTGGCAGCACGAAATCGAGGGGGTTCGTGAAGTTGCCGCGCATGATCCCGGCTGCCAGATCAGCCTGGAGTACAAGCCTAACGAACCGCGCTCCTACTCGCTGATGCCGGATGCGGCGACCACCTTGCTGGCGATCCGCGAGGTCGGCCTACCCAATCTCGGCGTCACGCTCGATTTCGCCCATGTGCTCTATGCCGACGAACAGCCGGCCTTCGCCGCGGCGCTGATCGCTCGCCACAGCAAGCTGCTCGGCGTCCATCTCAACGATGGCTATGCCAAGCGCGACGACGGCCTGATGGTCGGCGCGGTGCACACGCTGCAGACCATCGAACTGCTGTGCCAGATCCGTCGCGACGGCTACGCCGGCGCCATCTACTTCGACACTTTCCCCGACATGACCGGGCTCGATCCGGTGCGCGAATGCGAAGTCAACATCGCCACCGTCAAGCGCCTGCTGCGCGTTGTCGACCGGCTGGAGAAGGATAACCGCCTGTCCGCCGCGATGGCCAGCCAGGACGCCGTGACGTCGCAGGCTATCGTCCAGGAAGCCATGCTCGGGCCGGAGACGAGGGGACGTGGATGACGTTGAGCAATCTCGATCTGAAAGCCGTGGGGCCGCGCATCCGCATGATGATGCCGCATCTCACCCCGCTTGAGGCCAAGGTGGTGGAAACCGTCTTCGGCCGGCGCGGTTTCGACGAGACCATTCCGCTCAAACAGATCGCCGAGGAGGCCGGCGTGTCGGAGGCGATGGTGGTCAAGATCGCCAAGAAACTCGGCTTCTCCGGCTACCGCGACTTTCGCACCGCCGTCTATGAATACAGCCGCCTGCCGACCGCCGAGATGCACCAGGAACTGTCGGTCGACGACAGCTCGGCCGAGATCGTGCAGAAAGTGTTCCGCACCTCGATCCAGGCGCTGGAGGAGACGCTCGCGATCCTCGACATGGACGATTTCGACCGTGCCGCCGATCTGCTCTACCGCGCCAGGAACCGCGATTTTTATGGCGTCGGCGGCTCCGCCCAGATCGCCCGCGACGTCTCGCACAAATTCCTGCGCATCGGCATCCGCGCGTCTGTCTATGACGACTCGCACATGATGCTGATGTCGGCCTCGCTCCTCGGCGCCGACGACATCGCCGTCGGCTTCTCGCATTCCGGCAACACGTCGGCCGTCATCGACGCCATCCATCTTGCCCGCAAGAGCGGCGCCCGCACGCTGGCCATCACCAACTACGACAACTCGCCGCTGGCCCGGATTGCCGACATCGTGCTGTGCTCGACGGCGCAGGGATCGCCGCTGATGGGCGAGAACGCGGCGGCCCGCATCGCGCAGCTCAACATCCTCGACGCGCTGTTCGTGGCGGTGGCGCAGCGCGACTACCAGGCGGCGGAGCGCAATCTCGGCCGCACCATGTCGGCGGTCACCTCGAAGCGAAAAGACCGCGGCACATGACGGTTCCGCTGGTCACCGTCTTCGGCAGCCTGCACTACGACATTATGGTCGACGCGCCCGACCGTCCGCGCAAGGGCGAGACTGTGACCGGCCATGCCTGGCAGCCGAAATGCGGCGGCAAGGGCGGCAACCAGGCGGTCTCGGCGGCACGCGCCGGCGTGCGCGCGGCGATGATCGGCGCCGTCGGCGACGACGATTTCGGCACGGCGCTGCTGGCCAATCTCGATCGCGCCGGCGTCGATCGCCGCTTCGTGCGCGTGGCGGCAGGCGCAGGCTCCGGCATGAGCGTGGCGATCTTCGACAGCGATGGCGACTATGGCGCGGTGATCGTCTCCGGCAGCAATCTCACCCTGGGCGGTGATGACATCGCGGCTGCGGGCGAGGTGGTGGTACAGACGGCAGTGCTGTTGCTGCAGAACGAAGTGCCCGATGCCGCCAACATCGCTGCCGCGCGCGCGGTGAAGGCATCCGGAGGCTGCGTCGTGCTCAACGCCGCACCGGCGCGAACACTGTCGGCCGAATTGACCGCGCTGATAGACATCGTCATCGTCAACGCCATCGAAGCGGAATTTTTGGCCGGCGTTCCGGTCGATAAGCTCGCCGGCGCAACCGAAGCCGCGCGGCGGCTGATCGATGCCTACCCCTCGGCGATCGTCACCGCCGGCGGCGAAGGCGTCGCCTATTGCGACCGGACCGGCGCGGCCTTCGCGCTGGCGGCCGTCCCGGTCAAGGTCGTCAGCACCCATGGCGCCGGCGACGAATTCGTCGGCGCCTTCGCGGCAGGCCTTGCACGTGGCCATCAGATGGAAGCAGCGATTGCCACGGCCAATGCCGCCGCCGCCTTGCTGGTGGCGACACCGGAGGGAGAGCGCAGCTCGCGTTGAAAACTCAGGCCGCATGTTGCCGCCTCCAAACCCGTGCCCCCGTCGATGAGCGAAACGGCAAACCGGGGCGCGGCGAGAACCTGCTTGGCTTTGCCCTGACGGAGGCGCGGGACCAAGCTGCGTGGTCGAAGTAGGGAGCTTCAGTCCGCTTCGCCGGCCGAACCTTTGCCGCACTGCGCCAGCACCTTGCCGATCGCAGCGCTCGAGCCCGTCAGCGGAAAGCTGTTCTCGCCATATTTGTCGGCCGTAACCGTGGCGTCGCCCTTGCCGCGCAACAAGCCGAGCAGTGGATCGTCTTTGCTCAGCTCAGCCGTGAAGTAATTATACATGGCCTCGAGGTCGAGCTTTTTGGTCACGCTTTTGTCACCGCCCTTGAAGGTGAAGGAAGCGCTGATGCCGGGCTCCAGCTGCTGGCCGGCCGCGCCCAGATCGTAGCTCAGCAGCGGCTTGTCGAAACAGACCAGCATCAGATGCGCATCGGCCTTCGGTCCGCCGCACACCGAAGCCGTCAGCACGCTGCCGCCTTCGTCTTCTTCCATCTTGGCGCTCCAGTTGCAGGACGCGGCAAAAGCCGGCTGCGCGGCTTGCAGCGCGGCCAGAACGGAACTTGCCATGATGAACTTCGCCAATGCACTTTGCATGATCCCCTCCGAGCTACATTCAACGAGATCATACAGGACAAAAGGCCTGGTGACAGCGGCATGCCGTCTTAGCCCCGGCCCGCCCCATTGATCAAGCCTTTGAGACCGGCCTCGACGTCCAGGGCGGCTCCGGCGCGAAGCGCTTGCCGATCCAGTCGGCGAAGGCGCGTGTCTTGGCGGCTTGTCCCTTGGCCGAGGGCATGACGACATAGACCGCGCCTTCGTCGGCCAGCGTCCAGTCCGCCAGCACCGGCACCAGCCGTCCGTCGGCGAGTTCGCGCCCGACCAGCCAATCGGTGCTCATCATCAGGCCGAGGCCTTGCACCGCGGCTTCGACCAGCACCTCGGCGTCGTCGCAAACCATCGGCCCCGAGACTTCGACGTTGACGCGGCGTCCCGAACTGTCGGTCATCTCCCAGCTAGGAAACGTCTGGAAGCCGGAGAAGCCGAGGCAGGCGTGTTCGGTCAGTGCTTCCGGCGCTTCCGGCGCGCCCCTGCGGGCGAGGTAGGAGGGAGCAGCGCACAGCAACCGCCGCCGTGTCGCGATCTTGCGCGCCACCAGGCGCGAGTCTTCCAGCGCGCCGAGACGGACGGCGACATCGAAGTTCTCTGCAACGAGATCGACGAACCGGTTGGAGAACTCGGCCTCGATGCGGACATCCGGGAACGTCGCTAGAAAGTGCGGCAACAGCGGCCCGATCCACATACGCCCAAAGGTTCCCGGCAGCGCCAGCCGCAGCAAGCCGCGCGGCGTCCCGCTGGCATGCGCGGAAGCAGCAGCCTCGGCTTCGTCTACCGAGGCCAGGATGGCGCGGACGCGTACCAGGAACTCCGCTCCCGCCTCCGTCAACGATACGCTTCGGGTGGTCCGGTGCAGCAGCCGCACGCCGAGCCGCTGCTCCAGCGATTGCAGGCGGCGTGACAGAACCGTCGAGTCGCGCCCGACGCGCAACGCTGCCTTGGTGAAGGAGCGCGCTTCGGTGATGGCCGCAAAGGCGGCCATTTCGGCAAGGCTGGCGGGGTCGTGTGATTGCTGCATAAAGCACAGGACTCAAATGTAAAAATTCCGGATTATCTGCTTGTAGCGCAGCAGATAGCTTCACTCAATCCTGACGATTGACCCCTTAAACAGGAATGCGTGAGCCATGAAAGCCATCGAACTGACCGCCGCCAAACTGGACGCCTTTCGCGCCACCACCATTGCCACGCCTGAACCGCAGCGCGGCGAAGTGCTGATCCGCCAGCGCGCCGCGAGCCTGAATTTCGTCGATGTGGCGGTGGCCAGCGGCAATTATCGCGTGCCCGGCTTTCCGCTCATTCCCGTCGCCGACGGCGCCGGCGAGATCGTCGCGCTGGGGGAGAGCGTTACGGATTTCGCCGTCGGCGATCGCGTCGTTGCCCATGCCAAGCCGCGCTGGATCGGCGGTCCGCCCCGGCCTAACGAGATGACACAGATGCGCGGAATTTCGTTGCCGGGGTCGCTCGCCGAATATGTCGCGCTGCCGGCCAACTCGCTCGTGCCGGTACCGGCTCGTCTCTCCTTCGAGGCGGCGTCTACGCTGCCGATCGCCGGGACCACCGCCTGGAACGCCGTCCGCGCCGCCGATGTCGGGCCGGGCTCGGTCGTCGTGCTGCTCGGCACCGGCGGCGTCTCCATCTTCACCCTGCAGCTGGCGAAAGCCGCCGGCGCCACCGTCATCATCACTTCTTCGTCGGACGAGAAGCTGGAGCGGGCGAAGGCACTCGGCGCCGATCATCTCATCAACTACAGCGCGACGCCCGACTGGGACGGCAAGGTGCTGGAACTGACCGGCGGCCTCGGCGCCGACCTCGTCGTCGAGACCGCCGGCACCGCCACCTTCGCCCGCGCCGTCAACGCCACCGCGCCTGGCGGCACGCTGTTCACCATCGGTTTCGTCACCGGCGCCGAGGCCACGGTGGACCTGCTGCCGATCATCATCAAGGCGCTGAAGGTGGTCGGCAACAACACCGGGTCGGTATCTGACCTTCGCGCCGCCGTCCGCGCCATCGCCGCCGCCCGCATCGACCCGGTCGTCGACAAGGTGTTCAGCCAGGAGCAGGCGGCCGAAGCCTACGCGCACATGGCGGCGGGCGGGCAGCATTTCGGCAAACTTGCGTTCAAGCTCGACTGGTAGCCGAGGTGGGCGTGCTGCCAATCTCCCCCCTTGAGGGGGAGATGCCCGGCAGGGCAGAGGGGGTCGGTCCGACCGGGCTCGACCTACTGCGGCGGAAGGAGGTTGGCGCTCTACGAGAGGCGACCGCCTCTGTCGCCTTCGGCGACATCTCCCCCTCGAGGGCATAGGCGCTAAGATAGGTATTGCCTTGCGGAATCGGGTGTGATTCTACACTGCGATGACACACGAATCGCTTGTTGATGAGGGCTGGGCCGAGACGATTGAGCTTCTGGGCGGCGAAGAGTTGATCGCAGGAAGTGCCCGCGAGACGAAGGCGTTCCTGCGCCCGCGCGGCGTCAG